>DATHAF010000026.1:0-2079 GCA_035296785.1 Gaiellaceae bacterium | reverse complement strand
CGACGTCCTCAAGAGCGCGCTCAACCCGTCCCGCTTCGGCTACATGCGCCGCATCCTGACCGAGGATCTCGGGCACGATCCGAAGCGCCTTCGGATTCTCGATGTGGGCTGCGGGGGCGGGCTGCTTGCGGAGGAATTCGCCCGACTGGGCTGCGCGGTGACGGGTGTCGATCCCTCGACCGACTCGCTGGAGGTCGCTCGCGCGCGCGAGCGGGGCACTCGACTCGACTTACCAGCTCGATCGCCACGTCCTAACAAAACGGCCACATTCAGGCGCTGAGCGCCATCGCACGCAGGAGGTCGCCGGTTCGAGTCCGGCTAGCTCCATCGAAGTCCCTCGAAACCGGAGACTTCCGTCCACCCGCAGCGGCGGCCCGGTCGACTCCTCTTGGCTTACCGGCCTTCGGACGACGAATCGCCTCGTTCACTGTCGACGACGTCGCCGGGCTGCTCGATGCGCTGCGCCGAAAGGGCTGCTCGGCAAAGACCTCGGCGAGCGCGCTCGCGACGTTCCATACGTCGTGAGCCGCGGATCGGCCCTGATCGATCGACACTCCGTCCCGGCCCGGCACCGAGCCGTGGATTAGTGAGGCAGTCCTCAGCTCACCGCTTTCTTCACGAGCGCGCCGATCTGTTTCTCTTCGGCTGCGGTCAGCCCGTTCAGCGCGAAGGAGGTCGGCCACATGGCGCCTTGGTCGAGGTTCGCCTTGTCGCTGAAGCCGAACGTCGCGTACCTCGATTTGAACTTCTGCGCGCTTTGGAAGAAGCAGACGACCTTGCCGTCCTTGGCGTACGCGGGCATCCCGTACCAGGTTCTCGGCGAGAGGGCTGGCACGCTGGCTTTGACGATGGCATGGAGCCGCTCGGCCATGACGCGATCCGGTTCCGGCATCTCGGCGATCTTCGCGAGCACGTCGCTTTCCCCGTCCGCCTTGCCCGGGCCGCGCGCGGCCGCTTTCAGCTCTTGGGCGCGCTCCCTCATCGCGGCTCGTTCCTCGTCCGTGAATCCCTTGGACGCCTTGCCGGTGGTTCTCTTGGCGGACTGCTGCGTGGCCTTCTTTGCAGGTTTCCTCTCAGCCATTGCGAAGCACCTCCGTGCGTGGAACGAGTCCCAGCCGCTTGACCTCCGGGGATGGTAACGGCCGAATCGTCGCGAGAATCGAGCTCGCGAGCGAGCCCCGAACTGGTCGTGCACCCCCGTCGGGTGAAAGTGCCCCGGGGACGCCGGCAGTCGGGGACCGGTGCGACGAAACCACAGCGGGTGCGTGACCGCGCCCGAGCTCTTCCCTGCTTATCGCCAGAAGCAGGGCGCTGGTCCGGCCACCATGCATGGGACCCGGCGAGGAGACGGCACCTCGGACGCGTCTGGTGCCGCCGTGCGGTTATGGGTCGGTTTCGCCTTCGAAGACCGCGAACGCTGCTCCCTGCGGGTCGGCAATCCCGGCGAACCGCCCGCGGGGGATGTCTGTGGTCGGGACTAGCCCGCGTCCGCCCAGCTGCGCGGCTTGGCGCGCGGCCTCGTCGGCAGCCTCAACCGCGAAATACGGGAGCCAGCTTGGCGGAATGCCCCGTTCCTGCTCGGTCTGGTCGCGCATGCCGCCGTTCAGGCGGCCGGCGTTCCTGATCGAGACGTAGCCGCCCTCCTCGGTCGCGTACTCCCAGCCGAGCAGTTCGGCGAAGAACGCCTTGGCCCGCCCGACGTCGGTCGTCGCGAGCTCGTTCCAGCACAGGGCGCCAATGTCGTTGACGAGCGTGGCGCCGACCCGCGAGCGCGGCTGCCAGAGCGACACGATCGCTCCCGTCGGATCTCGTATGGCGGCCACCCGGCCGTGGTCCAGCACGTCGAAGGGCTCGCGGAAGACAGCGGCGCCGCCCAGGTCGTTCGCCTTCGCCGCGGTCGCGCCGGCATCCTCTACCGAGATGTAGGAGGTCCAATGCGGGGGCGCACCAGCCGCGCGCGCTTGCGGCTGTTGCCTATAGAGGATCGCCACCTCCCTGCCGCCGTAGCGCAGCATCGTGTAGGTCCCGGCCGCGCCCGCCGACAGGTCCTCAGCCTCCCAGCCAAACAGGCTCGTGTAG
>DATHAF010000025.1:0-80317 GCA_035296785.1 Gaiellaceae bacterium | reverse complement strand
TTGAAGAAGTAGTTCTCCTCGTCGTGAAAGCCGTACTTGTAGTCGTTGCCGATCCCGGCGACGACCTCAGTTTCCGGAGTTGCTGCCATTGCTCCTTCCGTTTACGGCGCCAAAGCTCTCGTAGCCCTCGGCTTCCAGCTGGTGGGCGAGCTCGGGCCCGCCCTCCTGAACGATACGCCCATCCACGAAGACGTGGACGAAATCGGGCTTCACGTAGTTGAGGATCCGCTGGTAATGGGTGATCACGAGCGCGCCGGTCTCGGTGCCCACCAGGTCATCGACGCCCTCGGCGACGATCTTGAGCGCATCGATGTCCAGCCCCGAGTCGGTCTCGTCGAGCACCGCGATGCGGGGCTTCAGCATCGCCATCTGCAGGATCTCGACCCGCTTCTTCTCGCCGCCGGAGAAGCCGTCGTTCAGGTAGCGCGAGGCGAGCTCTCGCGGCACCTTCAGCTTCTCCATCGCGGCGAGGAGGTCCTTGCGGAACTCGGGGATCTTGACCGGGTCGTCCTCGCCGTCGTTGCGCGCCTTGCGGATCGCGTTGATCGCCGAGCGCAGGAAGCTCGTCACCGTTACGCCGGGGATCGCGTGCGGGTACTGAAACGCGAGGAACAGGCCCCGCTGCGCGCGCTCGTCCGCGCCGAGCTCCGTCACGTCATCGCCGTCGAAGAGGATCTGGCCATCGGTGATCTGATAGGCGGGATGACCCATCAGCGAGTAGGCGAGCGTGGACTTCCCCGAGCCGTTTGGGCCCATGATCGCGTGGATCTCGTTCGTGTCCACAGCGAGGTCGACGCCCTTGACGATCTCGGTTCCGTCCTCGAGCGCGACGTGCAGGTTTTTGAGTTTCAGCAAAGCCATGTGAGGGTCATGCTAGCGAGCTTCTTCGGCCCTTCGGAGGCCCGAGAACGCGTCGCACCTGCACCGTAGCCGAGACCTCGTCGGGGCGCAGACCCCGCTTGGTCGCCATGCCCGCTGGCGGGCGCTCGAAGCCGCGGGTATCCTCATGGGTATGCCTGGTTGGGTCAGCCCGTGGGAGCTTCTCATCCTCCTCGCCTTCGTCCTGCTGCTCTTCGGCCCGAAGCGCCTGCCCGAGATGGGCCGGTCGCTCGGCAAGGGGATGCGCGAGTTCAAGGACTCGATCAGCGGCAAGGGCGACGACGACGACGACAAGGATGAGCCGGCCGAGCTGCCGCCCGCGGCGACGCCCGTCGAGGACGAGCCGGTCTCTGCCTCGTCAAAACGCGACGCCTGAGTAGATGAAGCTTCCGCGCCGGCTTCGCCCAGGCGAGGAGGCGACGCTGTACGAGCACCTCGGCGAGCTTCGGGGGCGGCTGATCGTCTGCCTGGTCTCGATCGCGGTCGGCTTCATCGTCGCGTTCATCTTCCACGACCACCTCGTCCGCTCGCTCGAGCACGCGCTGCCCGAGAGCCGGCGCCAACTAGTCACGTTCGGCGTCACAGAGCCCTTCATGACCTCCCTCTGGGTCAGCCTCTGGGCGGGCTTCGCACTCGCGCTGCCGATCGTGCTCTGGCAGCTGTGGAGCTTTCTCGCCCCGGCGCTCGAGCTGCACACCCAGCGGACCGTCGCGATCTTCGTGTTCTGCGCCACGGTGCTGCTCGCCTGTGGGCTTGCGTTCGGTTACTACCTCGCGCTGCCGGCATCGGTCCACTTCCTGACCAACTACGACTCGAACCTCTACGACATCAACGTGCGCGCGCGCGACTACATCTCGTTCGCGATCCTCGTCATGGCGGCCGTCGGCGTCGTCTTCGAGCTGCCGATCGTCGTGCTCGCGCTCGTTCGGCTCGGGATCCTGACGACGAAGAAGCTGCGCACGAACCGCCGGATCGGGTACGTGATCGTCGCGGCCGTGGCCGTCGCGCTGCCCGGAATCGACCCCGTCACGACGACGCTCGAGGCGATTCCGCTGATCGTGCTCTACGAAGCGACCATCTGGGTCGCGGTCGTCTTCGAGCGGCGCTGGCGCCCCGCGCCCGGGGCCGCCGAGCTCACGTGAGCTACCCGAAGATCGAGCTGCACGTCCATTTGGAAGGGACGGTGCGGCCGACGACGTTGCTCGAGATCGCGGCCCGCAACGACTATGCGCTGCCGGCCGACACCGAGGAGGGGCTCGCCGAGCTCTACGACTTTCGAGACTTCGCACACTTCGTCGAGGTCTGGATCCTGACCACGAATGCCCTCCGCAGGGCCGAGGACTTCCGCCAGGTGGTGGTGGACTACGCAGCCGAAGCCGCCTCCCACGGAGCCGTCTACGTCGAGGGGATCTTCTCGCCGGCCGAGCGCGTGCGGCGCGGGGTCGGCTGGGACGAGATCTTCGGCGGCTATTGCGACGGAGCCCAGGAGGCCCGCGAGCTGCACGGGGTGGAGATGCGTCTGACACCCGACATCGTTCGCGGCTTCCCGCTCGACGAGGCCGAGCAGGTCGTGCGCTACTCGGCTGCCTACCGCGACCGGGGAGTCGTCGGTGTGGGCCTGGGCGGCCTCGAAGCCGACTTCCCCCCCGAGCCGTACGAGCCGGTCTTCGCTCTCGCGCGCGAAGAGGGCCTCGCCTCGGTTCCCCACGCAGGCGAGGTGGCCGGACCGCCTTCGGTGCGAGGGGCTCTCGAGGAGCTCGGCGCCGACCGCCTCCGCCACGGCATTCGCGCCTCGGAGGATCCGAGCCTCGTGGGCGAGCTCGCCGACCGGAGGATCGTCCTCGACGTCTGCCCGATCTCGAATCTGCGCACGAAGGTCGTCTCCTCGCTGGCGGAGCACCCCCTCCCGCAGCTGGTCGCGGCCGGCGTTCTCTGCTCGATCTCCACCGACGACCCTGCGATGTTCGGTACCGACCTGTCGCAGGACTACGAGGCGGCGACCTCGTTGGGCTTCGACCCCAGGGACTTTTTCGCGGCCGGACTCGAGGGCGCCCTGTGTGACGACGAGACAAAGGCGCGTCTGCGAGCCCAGGCCGAAGCCTTCGACTGGAACAGCGTCCAGGTACCCTAGGCCAGCCAATGGCACGAGGAGCTGCACAAGCGCGCCGCCAGCGCCCGAAGGAACCGCCCAAGAAGCGCAAGCGCGCAGTGCCAGCGTACGAGCAGACGATGTTCTTCCCGCGCCTGCGGAGGCAGGCCAAGTGGGTCTTCGTCTTCCTCGCGCTCGTCTTCGCGGTCGGCTTCGTGGCGTTCGGCGTCGGCTCCGGCTCCAGCGGGATCAGCGACATCCTGCGCGGCAACTTCTTCGGAGGCGGTACCTCGACGAGCTCGCTCGCGAAACAGAAGCAGAAGGCGATCGCGCGCAATCCGAAGGACATCAGCGCCTACCTCGATCTCGCCGGGATCTACCAGCAGGAGCAGGACGAGGCGAAGGCGCTCGCGACGCTGCGCAAGGCCGAGAAGGTCGCGCCCAGAAACTTCGACGTGCTCAACCGCATCGCCGGCATCTACAGCGGCCAGGCAGAGCTGAAGCGCCAGGCCGCGCAGGACGCGCAGGTCGCCTACTTCGAAGCCACGGTGTCGCCGCCGGGCCTCGACACGAGCTCCAGCTTGGGCCAGGCCATCTCCAGCGACCCCTACAGCGACGTGCTCAAGACGAGGGCGAACGAGTCCTACTCGACGATGGTGAGCGCCTTCACGAAGGCGGAGGCCGCCTACAAGAAGCTCGCGACTGCGGCTGCCGGGACCTCGCAGGAGGCCAACGCGCAGCTCCAGCTCGCCGGGGCCGCGCAGATCGCCGGCGACACGACGACGGCCGTCAACGCGTACACGCGGTTCCTCAAGATCGCGCCCGACAGCCCGAACGCCCTCGCCGTCCGCCAAACCCTCGAGCAGCTCAAGGCGTCTCTGCCGCAGAGCCGGCGTTAGACTCCGCAGGGGGACGAGGACCGGGATGAACTTCGACATCAACACCGAGCAGCTGGGCGACGACGCCTACGTGATCTCACTCGCGGGCGAGGTCGACCTCTATACGGCCCCGGAGTTCAAACAACAGCTCCTGGGCGTGATCGCCAAGGGCGCCAAGGACGTCGTGGTCGACTTCTCCGATACGACGTTCATCGACTCGACGACACTCGGCGTGCTCGTCGGCGGCGTCAAGCGCCTGCGGACGAACGAGGGCCAGCTCTCGCTCGTCTGCAGCGACCGCAACATTACGAAGATCTTCGAGATCACCGGGCTCGACCGGGTCTTCACGATCTACACGACGCGTGACGAAGCCGTGGCGAAGACCAGCTCCTCGGGGCAGCCCTCCACCTAGTGCGGGGCGGCGTCGCCGTCTTCGCTCTCGCGGCCGCGCTCCTTGCGGGCGGCTGCGGCACCGGCGGGATCTCGAAGGCCGGCGACACCGATCGCGGCAAGAAGCTCTTCCTCGACAAGTGCGGCGGCTGCCACACACTCTCCGCCGCGGGCACGCACGGAAATCAGGGCCCGAACCTCGACGACGCCTTCGCCTACGCGCGGGGCCAGGGCTTCAAACCGGTGACGATCGAGCAGGTCGTGCGCGACCAGATCGAGCTCGCAGTGCCGCCGATGCCCAAAAACCTCGTCACGGGGAGCGACGCCGACGCGGTCGCAGCCTACGTCGCGCTCGTCGCCGGCAACCCGAGCGCCGCCGGCCCGAAGAACGCGACCAGCGGGAAGGACATCTTCCTCGCGAACTGCGGGAGCTGCCACACGCTGGCCGACGCCGGCACGAGCGGCGAGATCGGGCCGAACCTCGACCAGCTGAAGCCGTCGCTCAGCATCGTGCAGCGCCAGGTGATCAACGGCGGCGGCGCGATGCCGGCCTTCAAGGGCCAGCTCACGACAGCGCAGATAACGGCCGTCTCCAAGTACGTCGCGTCGGTCGCCGGTAAGGGCTAGGATTCAGCCTCGAGGTCCACGACCACGTGGGTGATCGGAACCGCGAAGCGCTCGCGGGCGCCGGTGACGACTCCTCGCTCGAGCCAGTGCGACCGGCCCTCCGGGTGGGTCGAGATGATGATCTCGTCGGGCCCGAAGGTGCGGACTGCGTCCTCGATCGCCTGCAGCGGGTCGCCGTCGCCGACCTCGCCCCTCGCCTCGATGCCGTTCTCACGCAGCCGCTGCAGGCTCGTCTCGAGCCGCTGCCTGGCGGCCTCGCGAGCCGGGTCTTCGTCCGAGGCCCAGTGCCGGATCGGGCTGTTGAGCGCGGGGCTCACCACGAGCACAGCGGTGTCGTAGCCGGCGCTTCGCTCCTCGATCTGCTCGCGCAAGGGGCCGCCGCCGACCGTCTCGTTCGCGATCACGAGAATCCTGCGCTCGCCGGGCCCACCGCGGTGGGCCGGCGCCGTCTGACGCAGGGCCTCAGCGGGCCTCCTCGAGCGAAGCCACCACCACAGCACCCCGGCGCTCAGGACGACGAACACCGTCAGCCCCGCCCACTTGTTGATCACCCCCGCGATCGCGATCGCCGCGAAGTACACGACGGCGCCGATCAGGAACTGAAACGCGTCGGCTTCGCTACGAAGGGGATTCTTCATCGCGCTGCTTAGAGGATGTAGACCGTCGTGTAGACCACGATCCACATTACGTCCACGAAGTGCCAGTAGATGCCGGGAATCTCGACGCCCAGGTGCTCATCGCTCGAGTAATGACCCCGGAACGAGCGGATCGTTGCCGCCAAGAGAAGCAGCAGGCCGACGAAGACGTGGGCCCCGTGAAGTCCCGTCAGGCAGAAGAAGACCGTGCCGAAGGCGTCGGTGTAGGGCGCGAAGCCGATGCGCGCGTACTCGCTGATCTGGGTCAGCAAGAAGGTCAGGCCGAGCAAAAACGTGAGCGACAGGCCGGCCTGCAGGCCCGCCCGGTTACCCCGCTTGATCGCCTGCAGGGCCCAGTGCACGGTGAAGCTCGAGCTCACGAGAATGATCGTGTTGAGCCCGGCGATGAACACCGGCAGGTGGTGCCCTGGGGTCGGCCACGGCGTTCCGGCCGCGACCCGCACGAAGAAGTACGCGGTGAAGAACGAGCCGAAGAGCATGATCTCAGAGGCGATGAAGAGGAACATCCCGAGCGTGCGCGCGTCCACGCGCGAGCTCTGGTGCGCTTCGGGCGGATGCCCCGCGTGAACCTCGGTGTGCGCGCTCACTGCGCGACCGGCTCCCGCTTCGGCGCGACCTCGACGTGCTCGACCGGCAGGCCAGTGTGCTTGCGCAGCCGGTTGACGAGGTCGCCGCGGAGCCAGCTCGAGGTCTTCTCGCCGGGGAAGGTCGAGACGATGATCTCGTCGACGCGCTCGTCCTGGACGGCCTGCGCCGCGGCGGTGAAAGGATCGGGGTGGGCAACCTGCCCGTGGGCCTCGATGCCCTCGCCGCGCAGCACGGTCAGGGCTCGGCGCAGGCGCCGCTCGGCGTCCGGATGCGCGGAGGCGGTGGCATCGCTCTGCGGAGAGATGAGCAGGAACGCCGCAGGCCCCTGCTTGGCCCGCTCGCGGATCTTCTCGAGCAGCGGCTCGCCCACGATCGTCTCGTTGGCGACGACGAGCACGTTTGACTCCCCGCCGGCCTCCTGCTCGAGATCGACCACCACGTGCTCCAGGGGAAGGCCCTCGGCCGCACGCTGCATGCGCTCGACCACGTTGCGCCGCAGCCAGCCGGACTTCTGGCGCGGGTGTGTCGAGACGACGATCTCATCAGGGCAGGGCTCGAGCTGGGCGAGCGCGTCGCGGAGCGCCGCAACCGGGTCGGCCTCCACCACGAGCCCGGAGGCGGGGATGCCGGCCTCCCGCAGCGCCTCCAGCGTGCGCTCAAGCCGGCGGCCCGCGGCCGCGCGGCGCGTGTCCTCGTAGACGACGTAGCCCTCACGAGGCTGGTTGACGGGGGTGATTACGGTCACCCGCAAAGGCCCCTGCTCGGCTCGCCGCTTGAGCGCGTCGATCAGGCTCTTGCCGGCAACCGTCTCGTTGGCGATCACCAGGACATGCCGCTCGCCGTTCATCGCACGCGCACCTCTTCGGGAACCCGCTCACCGTTGAAGACCGCGTGCCGCGCGCCGGGGACGCCGTACTCGTAGGGGTTGCCGACCACCTGCGGGATCTCGTCGAAGTTGAAGATCGGCGGGGGCGAGCTCACCTGCCACTCTAGCGTCAGCGACCGCCACGGGTTCGCAGCCGCCGCGGGCCCGAACCGCCAGCTCTTGATCATGTTGTAGAGGAAGACGAGCGTCGAGGCGCCGAGCGCGAACGAGGAGATCGAGATGAACAGATTGAGGTCGGCGAAGCGGGGCGCATAGTCGGCGACGCGCCGCGGCATCCCGTGGATCCCGAGCCAGTGCATCGGGAAGAAGGTCGTGTTGAACCCGATGAACGTCAGCCAGAAGTGGAGCTTGCCGAGCCGCTCGTCGTACAACCGGCCGGTCATCTTCGGGAACCAGTAGTAGATCCCCGCAAAGATCGTGAACAGGGAGCCGCCGAAGAGCACATAGTGAATGTGCGCGACCACGAAGTACGTGTCCGAGGTGTGGATGTCGATCGGGACGGCGGCGAGGTAGATCCCCGAGAGGCCGCCGATCACGAACATCGAGACGAAGCCGAGGGCGAACAGCATCGGTGTGGTGAAGTGGATGCGGCCCTCCCATAACGTCGCTAACCAGGAGAAGACCTTGATCCCGGTCGGGACGGCGATCACCAGCGAGGTGACCATCATCGGCACGCGCAGCCACGGCGCCATGCCGGCCACGAACATGTGGTGCGCCCAGACGGAGAAGCCGAGCACCAGGATCGCCATCAGCGAGAGGGCCATCAGCCGATAGCCGAAAATCGGTTTCCGCGCCATGACGGAAATCACCTCCGAGGCGATGCCGAACCCGGGCAGCATCATGATGTAGACGGCCGGGTGGGAGTAGAACCAGAAGATGTGCTGGTACCCCAGCGGATAGCCGCCGCCGCTGAAATCGAAGAAGTGCGTGTGCATCGCGCGGTCGAAGAGCACGAAGAACTGGGAGCCGGCGATGAACGGCGTCGCGATCACCACCAGCAACGACGTGGTGAAGTTCGCCCAGACGAGCAGCGGCATCCGCCAGAACGTCATTCCCGGCGCGCGCATGGTGATGATCGTGACCAGGAAGTTGAGCGCGGTCATGATCGAGCTCGCGCCCGCCCACTGGACGCCCATGTTGAAGAAGACCGTCCCCAGCGGCTGGTGCACCGAGAGCGGCGCGTACCCGGTCCAGCCGGCCGCGAAGGCCCCGCCGGGAGCGAGGAAGCTCGAGACCATCATCAGCCCGGCGATCGGCAGCAGCCAGAACGAGAGCGCGTTCAGGCGCGGGAAGGCCATATCGGGTGCGCCGATCATCAGCGGAATCACGTAGTTGCCGATCCCGGCGAAGGCGGGGATCACGAACAGGAAGATCATCAGCGCGGCGTGCACCGAGAAGAGCCCGTTGAAGGTCTGGTTGTCCACGATCTGCATCCCGGGACGCGCCAGCTCGGCGCGCATGAACATCGCGAGCAGGCCGGCGATGACGAAGAAGACGATCGTCGTGACCAGGTACTGGATCCCGATCACCTTGTGGTCGGTGTTGATCCGGAAGTAGTCCTTCCAGCTCCGGGCACCGTGGCCCGAGTGGTCCTCTGGCTGGGTCGGCGAACCCGCCGCATAGCGCAGCCAGTAGTCGAAGCCGCCGAGCCCGGCGAGGAAACCGAGCGGCACCGTCGTCAGCTCGACCGTCGTGATGATCGATCCGTCCCAAATCGGATGCCAGCCCTCGAGCCAGCGGACGAGCACGGTGATCCCGGCGCCGATGCCGAAGAAGAGCGCCGTCATCCACGGGACGCGCAGCCAGCCCGGGGCGAGAAGACGGCGCCAGACCCTCACTGCTTGCTCCCGTCGGCCAGGAACTTGACGAGCGCGTCGAGCTGGGCCTGCGGCAGGCCGGCGTAGGTGCCCGGCATGAGGCCCTTCGGATATCCCGGCGCGACGTAGGCGTTGGGGTTCACGATCGACTCCCGGATGAATTCCTCGAGCGGCTTGCCGGCTTGCCGAGCCTCCTCGGCCAGCTTATCGAGGTCCGGCCCGACCTTTCCGTTGGCCCCGGCGGGCTTGAACGTGTGGCAGCCGTTGCAGCCGTTCGACACGAACAGGGTCTTGGCCGAGGGCGCGCCGCCGCCGCCGCCCGCCTTCTGACTCGTCGCCCACTGCTCGAACTTCGCAGCAGTCATCACCTCCGCCTCCGAGCGCATCACCGCATGCCCGAGGCCGCAGAGCTCGGTGCAGATCACGGGGAAGGTGCCGAGCCGCTTGGGAGTGATCACGAGCTTCGTCACGAGCCCCGGAACCGCATCCTGTTTCTGGCCGAACTCGGGCACCCAGAACGAGTGGAGCACGTCCAGGGCGCTCAGGCGCAGCTGCACGGTGGTGTCCACCGGGAGGCGGAGCGTCGAGGAGGTGGCGTTCTCGTAACCGGGGTACTTGAAGAGCCAGGCGAACTGCTGGGCGGTGACGTCGACGACGAGGGGCTTGAGCGCGTTGGGCGAGCCCGCGACCGCGCGCGGGATGTGCTCGTTCCTGGCGAGGACGACGGCGCTGACGATCGAGATTGCCGTCACGAGCACCGCCGGCACCGCCGTCCACACGATCTCGAGGCCCGTATGCCCGTGCACCGGCGGGCCGTCGGAGTCGTCGTCGGGCCCAGCACGGAAGTTGAAGACCGCGTAGACGATCACCGCGGCGACGAGCGCGAAGATCGCGATGCAGATCGCCGTCACGAACCAGAAGACGAAGTCGATGCGGTCTGCCTGCTCGCTCGCCGAGCGGGGCAGCCAGGTGATCAGCAGGGCAACGGCCGCGGCAACCGCACCGAACACGGCTCCTAGCGCGACTAACTGGACGACGGATCCCCTCCGCACCGCGCCCGAGACTACTGGACGCAGAGGAAGTGCAGGGCAGGAAGCGAACGTGCTTCCCGAGCCGTTCGAAACTCCTGCAACGAGCAGGGTTCAGGCTGTGCGAAAACGGGTAGACCTGCCCGGCAAACACAAGGAGGCTTCATGGGACTCGGAGTAAGCATTCTGTTGATCGCCGCCGGCGCGATTCTGGCCTTTGCCGTGGACGCGACGGTCTCGGGGGTCGACATCCAAACGATCGGCTGGATCCTGCTGATCGTCGGAATCGTCGGCGCCGTGCTCTCGATGATCTTCTGGTCGACGTGGGCGGGCCCCGGTTACTGGTCCTCGCGCCGTCGCGGCGGCTACGTCGAGGACGCACCCCCGCCGGGCTACTAGAGCCGTTCGGAAACTGTCACCCCGGGGCGGCCCAACGGCCGCCCCGCGTGTGTCTGGAGCTCACGCCACGGGCAACTCGAACGTGAAGCACGAGCCCTCGCGCTCCCGCGAGTCGACCCAGATCTTGCCGTTCATCCGCCGCACCAGCTCGCGGCAGATGTAGAGCCCGAGCCCGGTGCCGCCGACGCCGCGGGTCAGGTTCGGATCGACGCGGTAGAACTTGTCGAAGATTCGCCGCTGCTCAGCCTGGGCGATCCCGAGGCCCTCGTCGCGAACGGTGAACCGGAGCGCGTGATCACGTCTCGCGACCTCGACTTCGACGGGGCCGCCGTCGGGCGAGTACTTGATCGCGTTGTCGATCAGGTTCGTGAGTACCTGCCGAACCTTGTCCGGGTCGGCCGCGACCGGCGGCAGGCGCGGCTCGACCAAGAGAGACAGGTCGATCCCTGCCGGCTTGTGGACTCGCGCCGCCTCGACGACGGTCCTGGTCAGCTCTTCGGCGTCGTGGCTCCCAATCGAGATTTGCAGCCGCGCCGCGTCGAGCCTGCTCGCCCAGAGGATGTCGTTCACCGTGCGTGCGAGCCGATCCGATTCGTCCGAGATCATGGCGAGAAGATTCTCTCGTTGCTCTCCTTCCAGCTGCAGGTCGGCGCGCTGCAGGGTCAAGGCCGCTCCGTAGATCGCGGCCAACGGCGTGCGCAGCTCGTGCGAGACCGTCGAGACGAAGTCGGCCCTCAACTCTTCGAGCACGCGCTCCTCGGTCAGGTCGCGGAATGCGTACACGGTGCCGTCCGCGAACGAGACACCGGTGATCGAGAGCCAGAGCTCGCGTCCCGGTAGCTGCAGAGGCACGCTCTCGGCGCGCGTCGCCGCAGCCGGCGCACCGGCCAGGGGAACGCGCTCCGCGATTTCGGGCCAGCCGGGGATCGCCTCGGCCGCGGGCTTTCCGACCACGTCGTCGGCGGACATGAGCGTGACCTCCTCAGCCGCGCGGTTCCAAAGCCGTACGACGCCGTTCGCGTCCAGCAGGAAGACGCCGTCGGCGATGTGCTCGAGCACCCGCACGGCATCACCGCGCCGCTCGGCCTCGTCGAAGAGCAGCGCGTTGTCCACCGCTACCGCGGCGCGCCGCGCAAGCTCCTCCGCGAGCCCGAGATCGGCGTCGTTGAAGAGATGCTCGGGCCGGTCGGAGACAAGGGTGATGGCCCCGAGCACGCGCCCGCGGGCCATGAGCGGCAAGGACATCAGCGACGTCATCTCGATCCGGCGGAACGCCTGCAGCAGCTTCTCGTCGCCGCGACTCGCGTTCCGAAGGTGATCGTCGGTGACTTGACGGATCAGCTCCGGCCGCCCGGTCTTGACTACGCGTCCCGGGCCCAGGGGCGACTCGGGATCCAGCGGGAAACACTCCTGTAAGCGGGGCGCGGCTTCAAGCCGCTCGGGCGCGGCATGGGCGGCGACCAACCGCTCGAGACGCCCGGACGCATCGACCATGTCGACGAAACACCAATTGCCCAGGTAGGGCACCGCGAGGGCGCTCAGCCGCTGCAGCGCCTTTGCGTAGTCGAGCGTCGAGCCGAGCAGCTCGCTGGCCTGGGCGAGGAACTCGAGGCGACGGCCCGCAGCCCGCTCGTTCTCGTACAGGCGCGACTGCTCGATCGCCAGTGACACCCGGTCAGCGAGTAACTGAAGCGTCCGCTCGTCCTGGTCATTGAAGACTCGGGCCTGCATCGTGCCGCAGTGCAGGACTCCCAGCAGCCGGCCCTCGACCAGCAGCGGAACGCCGAGCAGTGAGCGCAGCCCTTTCTCCGCCAGCATCGGGTTGACGATGTCCGCCTGGCTCACGTCGGGGATGTAGACGGGCCGGCGCTCCGCGGCGACGCGCCCGGCGAACCCGCGACCGAGCGGGACCCGCTTACCCGCCTCGACCTCCTCCTCGAGACCCCGAGCCCAGCGGGCGACGAGCTCCTCGCTCTCCTCGTCGAGTAGCAGCGCGACTGCAGTGTCCGCGTGCATCACCTTGCGGACCCCGTCGAGGAGGTTCGCCAGCAGACCTTCGAGGTCGAGGTGGCCAAGTGCCGCCTCGGAGATGACCTCGAGGTCGCGCAGGCGTTCGACGGCCTCCTCGGCCTCGGCCCGCGCCTGGCGCTCACGCCCGAAGAGAATCGCACTGTCCACCGCGAGCGCCGCGCGCGTCGCGAGCCCGGTCGCGAGCGCGAGCTCCGGAGGGCCGTATTCCCGCTCCGACTCCGACCACGCAAGCGTCAGCGCGCCGAGGATCTGGCGGCGGGCGACCAGCGGCAAGGCGACGGCCGACGTTGGCGCGAGCTTCGTCATCAGCTCGAAATGACGCTTGTCGCGCGTCGTGCTGGCCAGCGACTCTGGGTCGAACCGCGGGAAGATCACCGGCTCGCCCGACCGTAGCGCGCGCGAGGCCGGCTGCGGCGAATCCATGGAGGGCGGGTAAAGCATCCGCATCTCCCTGAGGAGGTCCTCCTTCTTGCGGTCGACTGCGGAGACCGCGACCTGTCGGACCGTCGCGCCGTCGCCCTCGAGCACGTCCACGATGCACCAGTCGCCCAGGGTCGGGACCGCGAGGTGCGCGACCCGCACGAGGGTTGCCTCCCAGTCGAGCGACTCGGCCAGCGCTTCACCGGCCTCGGCAAGAAAGCGAACGCCGGCGTCTGCGATTTCCGACGAAGCTTGCCGATGGGACTCGACGTCGCCTGTGATGGGGTTCTGAATGGCCACGTGCTGAGGAACGCGCAGGTCTGGAGTGGGCCGTGTAGGGATCGAACCTACGACCTTGGGATTAAGAGTCCCCTGCTCTACCAGCTGAGCTAACGGCCCGCAGCGCCGCGTAGTGTAGCCGCGCATGAAGGTCTTCTCGGTGGTCGGAAACCGGCCGCAGTTCATCAAGGCGGCACCCACTTCGGTAGCGCTCGGGGAGCGTGGAATCGACGAGGTCGTGCTGCACACGGGACAGCACTACGACCGGGAGCTCTCGCAAGTGTTCTTCGAGGAGCTCGGGCTCGAGGAACCCCGTTACGCCCTCGACCTGCGCAGCGCCGACACGACGGCCATGCGGGGCGCGATCGCGGGGCCGCTCGCGGAGGAAGGGCCTGACTGGGTGCTCGTCTACGGCGACACCAACTCGACCCTCGCAGGCGCGCTCGCCGCGGTGGATGCCGGCTTGCCGCTCGCGCACGTCGAGGCGGGCCTGCGCAGCGGCGACCTCTCGATGCCGGAAGAGCGAAATCGCATCGAGACCGACCGTCTGGCGCAGCTGCTCCTCACCCCGGACGAGCGCTCCCGGGAGCAGCTTGCCGCCGAGGGCGTCTCCGGCCACGCCGAGGTCGTCGGCGACGTGATGGCCGACGCGTCGTTTCGTCTCACGCCGGTCGCCCGGGAGCGCTCGACCGCACTCGCGGAGCTCGGGCTCGAGCCCGGTGGCTACCTCCTGCTCACGATTCACCGCGAGGCGAACACGGAGCCTGAGCGCCTCGCGCGCCTCGCCGAGGGCATCCGCAGGCTCGAGGAGCCGGTCGTCTTCCCAGTCCACCCGCGCACGGGTGCAGCCCTCGACCTCGCGAGGCTCGAGCTCGGGCCCCACGTGTTCCTCCAACCCCCGCTCGGTTACCTCGACCTGAGCGCGCTCGCCTCGCAAGCACGCGTGATCCTGACCGACTCGGGCGGGCTTCAGAAGGAGGCCTACTGGCACGGCGTTCCGTGCGTGACGCTACGACCCTCGACGGAGTGGGTCGACACGGTCGAGGCCGGCGCGAACGTGCTCGTGGACGATGATCCGGACCGACTGGTCAAGGCGGTAGCCGAGGCCCGGATGCCCCAGCAGCGGCCGCAGCTCTACGGCGACGGGCGAGCTGCAGCGAGGATCGCGGAAGCGCTCTATACGCTTAGCGGCCACCGGATCGGAAGGGGCTGATGG
Source organism: Gaiellaceae bacterium (assembly GCA_035296785.1). Taxonomy (GTDB): domain Bacteria; phylum Actinomycetota; class Thermoleophilia; order Gaiellales; family Gaiellaceae; genus AC-32. The sequence goes on along the minus strand of DATHAF010000025.1, from coordinate 66,134 downwards.
CACGCATTCGACAACCTGCGTTAGACGGCTGGACCGGCAAAGCCGGTACAGCCTCTTCGGTCGGCGCCGCCGAGTCGGCGCCTTGGCCCGCATGAAGGCCGAGATTGCGATCGTGGGCGCTGGCTATGTCGGCGTCCCGCTGGCCCAGGTGTTCGCCAACGCCGGGCGCTCCGTCGTGCTCGTGGACGTCCAGGCCGATCGCATCGCCCAGCTGAACCGCGGCGAGAGCTACATCGAAGACGTTCCTTCCGACGAGCTGAAGCGGCACGTGGACGATGGGCGCGTGAGCGCCACGACGGACTACGACGCTCTGCGTGAGGTCGATGCGATCCTGATCGCACTGCCGACGCCCCTCTCCGCGCAACGCGAGCCCGACCTGTCGATCGTCTTGAGCGCCACCACCGAGATCGCCCTGCGCTTGCAGAAGGGCCAGCTCGTCGTGCTCGAGTCGACCACCTACCCCGGCACGACCCGCGAGAGGGTCAAGCCGCTGCTCGAGGAGAGCGGCCTCGCCGCCGGCACGGACTTCCACCTCGCCTTCTCGCCGGAACGCGTCGATCCTGGCCGCGAGGACTGGACGACCCAGAACACGCCCAAGGTCGTCGGCGGCTTGACGGAAGAGTGCACAAAGCGCGCGATCGAGCTCTACGGGAGCGCTGTCGAGGAAGTGGTGCCGGTCTCCTCGCCCGAGGCGGCCGAGCTGGCGAAGCTGCTCGAGAACATCTTCCGTTCGGTCAACATCGCCCTCGTCAACGAGCTCGCCCAGCTCTGCGACCGGATGAACCTGGATGTCTGGGAGATCGTCGACGCGGCCGCCACGAAGCCGTTCGGGTTCATGCGCTTCGAGCCGGGGCCGGGCCTCGGCGGCCACTGCCTGCCGGTCGATCCGTTCTACCTCTCCTGGAAGGCGCGGCAATACGACTTCTACACGGAGTTCATCGAGCTCGCCGGAAAGGTCAACGCGAACATGCCGTACTTTTGCCGCTCGCTGATCTCGCAGGCGCTGAATCACGGTGCGCAGCGCTCGCTCAACGGCTCGAAGGTGCTCGTGCTCGGGGTCAGCTACAAGGCCAACACGGCCGACTCCCGTGAGTCGCCGGCTCTGAAGCTGATCGAGCTGCTTCGGAACGCCGGCGCCGACGTCGCGTACCACGATCCGCACGTGCCCGAGCTCGCGAGCCGCGGGCTCTCGTCACAGCCGCTCGACCCCGGCGCCTACGACTGCGTCGCGATCGTCACGGCTCATTCCTCGATCGACTACGAGAAGCTCGTGGACGATGCGAGGATGGTGATCGACTTCCGCAACGCCACCGGCAGGAACGGCCGCACGGACGAAAAAGTCTGGAAGCTGTGACCAAGATCGGCCTCGTTGGCCTCGGCTACTGGGGCCCGAACCTTGCACGGAACTTCGATGAGCTCGCGGAGCTGCGCTGGCTCTGCGACCTCGACCCGGACCTGCGGGAGCGCTTCGCCCCACGCTACCCGGACGCTCGCGTGACCGGGGACTTCGACGAGCTCCTGAACGACGCTGAGCTCCACGCGGTCGTGATCGCAAGTCCCGCCGTGACGCACTACGAGCTCGCCAAGCGCGCGCTCGAGGCTGGCAAGCACGTTCTCGTCGAGAAGCCGCCGGCCATGAACGCCGTGGATGCGGAGGACCTCGTCTCGACCGCGGAGGCGACCGGCCGCGTGCTCATGCCCGGCCACCTGTTGCTCTACCACCCGGCCGTGCGGACGGTAAAGACGCTCATGGAGACAGGCGAGCTCGGGGAGGTGCTCTGCGTCTACTCGAACCGCCAGAACCTAGGCAAGATCCGCGCCGACGAGAATGCGCTCTGGTCTCTGGGCGTCCACGACCTCTCCGTGATCCTGCACCTGCTCGACGAGGAGCCCTCCGAGACGTGGGCTCACGGCAACTCGTTCCTCACGCCCGGAGTCGAGGACATCGTGTTCTGCTACCTGCGCTTCCCCTCCGGAAAGATCGCGCACATGCACCTCTCCTGGCTCGATCCGCACAAGATGCGCAAGCTGACAGTGGTCGGGAAGGAGAAGATGGTCGTCTTCGACGACATGGAGCTGGAGCGCAAGGTGACGATCTACGAGAAGGGGCCCTGGCAGCCGACGCACACCTACGGCGAGTGGCAGACGCGCACCGGGGACATCTCCAGCCCGAAGATCCCGAGCGACGAGCCGCTGCGGCTCGAGTGTCGCCACTTCCTCGACCTCGTTGCCGGCAAGGGCGATCCGCTGCGAGCCGCTCAGGACGGCCTCGCGGTCGTGCGGGTGCTCGAGCAGCTGCAGGCGTCTCTGGTCGCCGCGCCGGCTTGAGCGAGATCGCCGCCACCGCTGTCGTCTTCCCCGGAACGGTGATCGGCGAGGGCTGCAAGATTCTCGACTACGCCGTCGTCGGCAAGCAGCCGACGCTCTCGCCACGCTCGACGGCGAAGCGGGAGGAGCTGCCGCCGCTCGTGCTCGGCCCGGGCACGGTGGTCTCGACCGGCGCAGTCGTCTTCGCCGGAACGACCGTCGGCGACCGCGTGATCCTCGGCGACCAGACCTGCGTTCGCGAGCGCTGCACGATCGGCGCCGACGTGGTGATCGGCCGGGGCTCGCTTGTCGAAAACGACACCTCGGTCGGCGCCCTGACGAAGATCCAGGCGCATGCGTACATCACGGCCTACTCGCTGCTCGAGGACAACGTCTTCATCGCACCCTGCGTGATCACGACGAACGACAACTTCATGGGCCGCACCGAGAAGCGGCACGAGCAGATCAAGGGGCCGACGATCCGCCGGGGCGCGCGCATCGGCGGAGGCGCGGTGTTGCTACCGGGCATCGAGATCGGCGAAGAGGCGTTCGTCGGCGCTGGCGCTGTGGTGATCAGTGACGTGCCGCCACGCGCTCTCGTGGTCGGCAATCCCGCGCGGCAGATCCGCGAGGTGCCCGACGAGGAGCTCCTATGACGCGATGCGGATCCAGTAGGGCCCGGAGCCGGCCCGCGCCAGCTTGACCTGCAGGTAGTACCAGCCTTTCGCGGGCGCGCGGTAGACGAGCCGCTCGGGAACGCTCTGCGGGTGGATCGAGCGCCGAGCGCGGAGCTGATCGGTTGCCAGCGCGAGCCCCTGCAGGCCCGGCTTCCAGAGCACGATCGAGGTGTCGAGCTTCCCGGAGCCCACCAGGACCGAGATCCCCTGGCCCCGGCGCAGCTTGATGCTGTACACGTCGTTCGGGTCGTCCCAGGTATCGAGCGTCGGCCGGGCGACCAGCGAGCCGCCGAAGACGATCTGTGCCGCACGACCCACGTCGTCGTTCGGCTCGAAGCGATCCGCGGGCGGGATCTGCCCACGCAGGGATCGCACCGCGGCGGCCACGTCGAGGCGGCCGTTGCCGGTCAGCGCGTCGCGGCCCGGCGAGCAGGCGCCGCAGCCGTTCCCCGGAGTGGCGTCGTCGGCGGCCCGCTCGAGGAGCGCGGATACCTGGTCGGCCCGGAGGTTCGGCCCGAGCGCAAAGAGCAACGCAGCCGCCGCGGCCACCTGCGGCGAGGAGTACGAGGTCCCGTCGGCGTGCCGGTACTCCTTGGGGCCGCAGCTCGAGTAGCCCTGGTCCGGGCAACCCGGGAACTCCCTCGTCAGGAGACGCGGGAACAGTGAGAGCATGTCCTGCCCCGGCGCGGCCAGGTCGACGAAGACATCGTCACGGTTGGAGAAGGCGGGCACGTCCCCCGAGCGCCCGTAGGCGGCGACGCCGAGCACGTGGGGGAGCGCAGCCGGGTAGCTCGCGAAGCGCCAGGGCTTGCTCGGCGCCTCCTCGCCGTTGCCGACCGATGCGACTACGAGCGCACCGCTGCGGATGGCGTAATCGATCGCGAGGCGCTCGGCGTACGAGAAGCCGTCGACGCTCGGGTCGTTCGGATCGCGCACGCCCGCGAAGCTGAGGTTGATCACCTTCGCGCCGGAGCGAACCGCCCAGCGGATCGCGCGCGCCTCCGCCTTCGGCGAGATTGATCCGTCGTCACGGACGACCTTCGCGATCAGCAGGCGCGCCGGCGGGGCCAAGCCCGCGATTCCAAGGCCGTTGTCGGTCAGCGCAGCGATCTCGCCCGCGACGAAGGTGCCGTGGCCCTGCACGTCGTTCACGCTCCCGCCGACGAAGCTGTGCTCGCCGACGATCCGGTTCCTCAGCTCGGGATGGTTCGAGTCCACGCCCGAGTCGATCACCGCCACTCGCACCGTCAGAAGCTGCGGCAGGACGTCGAACGAGTCGAACGCGCTGAATGCCCGGTCCTTCTCGATGTACCACTGCTTCTGCGCCAGCGGATCGTTCGGGCGGAAACCGGCGTACGCGGCAGCGGGCGCAGCGAGGGCGACCAGCGCCGCGACGACTGTCAGCGCGCGTCTCATGCCGGAACCACCGTCAGCACCTTGGAGAGCCCGATCGCGAAACCCTTACCCGAGATCACACGCGCACGATACGCCCCCGGCGTCAACTCGACATCACCGGAGAAGGTGCCGTCGCCTTCGACGGTCGTACGGGCGATGGTTGTCCACGTTGCTCCCGCAAGCCGCTGCACCTGCACGGAGGCGTTCGGGAGAAGTGGCCGGACGAGCCCGGTCAACGACAAGTGGTCGGGTGCGGCAGCGATGCGGACGAACGGCGCGACCGAGAGCCGAACGACACCGCTGCGGATCACACCGGTCGAGAGCCGGTACTCGGTCGAGACCTTCGGCGAGAGCTTTGCCGCCACCTGACCGCCTCTCGAGGTCAGCAGCGCCAGCGGCTTCCACAGGCCGCCGTAAGGACGCGCCTCGAGCGTCACCTTGCCTACTCCCCGCGCAAGCCCGGCCAGACGCGCCTGGGCGCCGAAGACGACCGGCGACGACGGGGGTGTCAGGCTCAGCATCCCGATCGTGAACCAGGTCGAGCGCATGCCGAGAGCCCTGCGCGCCTCCGAGCCGCTGATCGTCCGCTCGCCCTTCGTCCCGATCACGGTCAGCGTCCGCACCCGCCCGGAGGCGGCGGTGTCTGCCTTGACGTCGATCAGGCGGCCGCGCGCGCCGAGCCGGCGTCCGAGCACCGCCGGCGTGAACCGCAGCGGCCCCCAGTCGTGGTAGGGCGAGAGCGTGTCGTAGGGGTCCGGCACCGAGACCAGGTACGGGGTCGGGCCCGAGCCGGGCCACACATCCCGTACGTTGGCCGTCCGTCCGCCGGAGCTCGAGAAGAAGAACGTGTCGGCCAAGTCGGCCTTGTAGAGAACAACCACTCCTGCGGTCACCGAGACGGCGTCGCTCGCGGTCTCGGACTCGGCGGCAATTCCGCCGTAGACCTGGCTCCGCGTGTCCGAGTAGAGGTCGAAGTCGCCCCCCTTGTGCAGGTGGCGAAGCGCATAGGTGCGGGCGACGACAGCCTGGGCCTGCAACGCCTCGGCGGGCCAGCGGTCGGGCATCTCCGACGGCACGACGCCCATCAGATACGGCTCGAGGCCGACGCTGTTGACCGCGCGCAGCGAGCGCGCGGCGCTCACGCGCAGCGAGCCCCGATAGGGCCGGCCGCCGACCGAGAGCGGATCGACGCCTGGAGCGAACACGAGTGGGCCGGGCAGAGCCTTCGCCTCACTGTCGGCGGCAAGCTTCAGCTTCAGCCCGACCCCGAGCTCCTGCCGTCCCGCCGGCACCTTGTGGCTCCTTCCGGAGCCGTCGCGGACGCTGAAAGGCGAAGGCGAGGAGACGACGACGCGCTTCGAACCCGCCACCAGGAGGACCCGCACCCGCTTCACCGGTGCCTCGCCGAACGTCGTTCCCGGGTAGTAGTGCGCGACGATCCTGTCGTAGGTCCAGCCGTGCAGCGCGTATCCGTAAGCGCCGTACTGCGCGAGCCCGACGCCGTGGCCCCAGCCGTGCCCGGTGGCGAAGAACGCGGGCGATGACTGCGCGGCGTGCCCCGCCGGGGTGGTGCCTGTGAGCCCCAGCGCGGCGAGGACGGCTGCTGCGAGTGTGCTGACCATCGCCCTAGACCCCGAGCAGTCCGAATCGCGACGGGTGGCGTGCACGCCGGGCGCCGCAGCCGGACTGGCCTGAGGTTAGCGAACCTATCGACGGTTTTCCGGCGGTTTTATAGAACTCGCACGACTGGAAGAGGCCGTTTCCGGCTTCCTCGAGACGGGGAAGCGCATCGAAATGGCAGTCGACACCGAGATCCTCCCACCCCGGTACCGCTCGCCCAGGCGCATCGGCCACGGCGCGATGGGCGACATCTACCTCGCGACCGACGAAACCCTCGGGCGCCAGGTCGTGGTGAAGGTGCTCTCCGAGCGCTATGCCTCCGACGAGGCGATCACGGCGCGCTTCAAGCGGGAGGGGCTGGCGGCGGCGCGGCTTTCCGGCGAGTCGGGGGCGGTCACGATCTTCGACGTCGGCGAATGGGAAGGGCGCCCCTTCATCGTGATGGAGCACCTCGGCGGGGGCTCGCTGGAGGACCGCCTAGGCCGGGAAGGCGCTCAGCCGCCCGCTCGCGCGCTGGCCTGGCTCGAGCAGGCCGCGGCGACGCTGGACTCGGCGCACCGGCACGGGGTCGTGCACCGCGACGTCAAGCCGGCAAACCTGCTCCTCGACACGCACGACGACCTCCACGTCGCCGACTTCGGGATCGCCAGCGCGGCCGGACTGGACTCCATGACCCTCACCGGCACCGTTCTCGGCACGGCCGGCTACCTCGCGCCCGAGCAAGCTAACGGCGAGCGGGCGGGCCCAGCGAGCGACCTCTACGCACTCGCCGTCGTCGCCTACGAGCTGTTGAGCGGCCGGCGGCCGTTCGAGAACGACTCGCCGACCGCGGAGGCCGTAGCGCACGTGCACACGCCCGTACCCTCGATCGCAGCGCTCTGCGAAAATCTTCCGCCCGAGCTCGACGGCGTCTTCCGACGGGCGCTGGCGAAGGACCCGGCGGCGCGTTTCGACTCCGCCTCGGACTTCGTCGCGGACCTGCGGGAGACGCTCGAAGGCTCGGCGAACACAACGCAGCAGCTGCCGCCGAGGCTTCCGGAGTCGTCTGGGCCGGGCGGCCGCCCGCGCAGGTTCCTGATCCCCGCGGCGCTGCTCCTCGTTGCGGCGGCCGTCGGAGCGTCGATCGCTGCGTTCCTCGCCTCAGGCGGAGAGCCGAAGACGAGGACAGTCGTCGGCTCCGCCGGCACGACCACCGTCCTCCAGACCGTTACCCGGGAGCCCGCGCCCCCGCCGCCTCCGCCACCGCCTCCGCCACCACCGCCTCCGCCACCACCTGCTGCCGTCCTCGGCGCGAGCGGGCACGCCCTCAACGACCGCGGCTACCGGCTCATGCAGCAGGGCAGCTACTCGAGCGCGTTGCCGCTCTTCCAGCAAGCCGTCCAGAAGCTCCAAGGCACGGGGCCGGGCGACCCCTACGAGGGCTATGCGAACTACAACCTCGGCTACACGCTCTACCGGCTCGACCGCTGCCAGGAGGCGGTCACCTATCTGCGGCGCGCGGAGCAGCTGGAGCCCGAGCGCCATGAGCCGACGCAGATCCGCAAGCGTGCTGAGCGCTGTTAACCGAGCCGCTCTGAGTACTGCTTCTCGTAGTAGGCGCGGTAGTCGCCGGACTTGATCGGCTCCCACCAGTCGCGGTTCTCGCGGTACCAGGTCACGGTCTCGGGCAGGCCGTCCGCGAGCATCCGCTTCGGGGCCCAGCCGAGCAAACGGAGCTTCGTCGCATCGATCGAATAGCGGCGGTCGTGTCCGGGGCGATCCTCCACGTGGCGGACGAGGGACTCGTCGGCGCCGGTCAGCTCGAGGATAAGCCGCGTCAGGTCGCGGTTCTCGACCTCCTCGCCGCCGGCGACGTTGTAGATCTCACCGCTCGCGCCCCGCCGCAACACAAGCTCGACCGCAGCGACGTGATCCTCGACGTGGAGCCAGTCCCGCGTCTGGCGACCGTCCCCGTAGAGCGGCAGAGGCTCCCCGTCGAGCGCGTTGGTCACGAAGAGTGGGATGATCTTCTCCGGGTACTGGTTCGGCCCGTAGGTGTTCGAGCCGCGCGTGATGCACGCGTCGACGCCGTAGGTGCGAACCGCCGCGATCACCTGGAGGTCGCCGCCCGCCTTGGAGGCCGAGTACGGGCTCGACGGGTGCAGCGGGTCGCCCTCGCGAGACGAGGCGCCCGGGGGCACGTCGCCGTAGACCTCGTCCGTGGAGACCTGCACCAGCCGCCTGCCGTTCTCGCGCGCCCAGTGCAGGAGCATGTAGGTGCCGAGCACGTCGGTCTCGATGAACTCGGAGGCCCCGTGGATCGACCGGTCGACGTGGGTCTCGGCCGCGAAGTTGACGACCGCCTCACACCCCTCGCCGGCGGCCGTCACGGCGATCGGATCGCAGATGTCGCCCTCCACGAGCTCCACCGGCGCCCCTTCGAGGTTCGTGGGGTTTCCCGAGTAGGTCAGCTTGTCGAGCACGACGACGTCCTCACCCGCCGCGGCAAGGTGTTTTGCGAAGTGCGAGCCGATGAAACCGGCTCCTCCCGTGACGAGGACGCGCATCGAGCGAAGCCTAGATCAGGCGCTCCAGGCAGGCCCGCAGCCCCTCTCGCCAATGCGGGAGGTGGGGAGCTCGCTCGCGTTCGCTCCGCAGGACGGAGTACGGCGGGCGAGGGGCAGGCCGGCCGAGCTCCTGCGTCGTGATCTCGCGCACGCGGGTCTCGAGCCCAGCCTCCTCGAAGATCGCCGCCGCGAACTCCGCCCAGGTGCACTGTCCCTCGGCGGCGAGGTGCCAGGTGCCATAGGGGAGGTCGAGCAGCTCGCGCGTGGCCTCGGCCAGATGGCCGACGAAGGTCGGCGAGCCGATCTGATCCGCGACGACCGCGACCTCGTCTCGCTCTCGCCCGAGCGCGAGCATCGTCCGCAGGAAGTTCCTACCGGTCGCACCGAAGAGCCAGGAGCTGCGCACGACCCAGCCGTCGCGCAGCTCGAGCTCGCCCGCGAGCTTCGTGCGCCCGTACGCCGAGAGCGGATTCGGCTCGTCCGACTCGACGTAGGGCTCCCGCTTCGAGCCGTCGAAGACGTAGTCGCTCGAGTAGTAGACGACCGGAGCCCCCAGCTCGACCACGTTGCGCGTGCCGCGGACGTTGACGGCGGCCGCGAGCGCTTCCCGCTGCTCGGCCCCGTCCACGTCGGTCCAGGCCGCTGCGTGGAGAACCAAATCCGGCGGCGGCTCCAGTGGCGGCGGCGCGACGACGTTGTACTCCGCGCTCGTGCGCGCGTCAGCCTCGGGGAAAACCTCGCGCAGCGCGGCCCCGAGCTGGCCACCCGCCCCCGTTATGAGCACGCCGCGAGGTCGCGCTCCGAGAGGATCGGCGAGTGCGTGCTCCAAAGGTGGGCGACGCGCGGATCGTTCCAGCAGACCCCGTGCTCGTCCGGAGCCGCCGGATCGTACTCCTCGGTGACGTGGTAGCAGAACAGGAGATCCGTAAGCGCCTCGAAGCCGTGCGCGTGTCGCCCCGGGATGTAGACCGCGACCGGGTTGTCGTCGCCGATGTCCTCGGTGAAGGTGTTGCCGCTCTCCCGGTCGAGCACGACGACGCGGGCCATTCCTTCCAGGCAGGCGAAGAGGTCGTCCTGGCCGCCCTCGTGGTAGTGGAGCCCGCGAATCACCCCCTGGCGTGAGAACGAGACGTTCGTCTGACGCGTCGGCTTGGGCAGGAGGCTCTCGCGGCGCAATTCGTAGAACCAGCCGCGCTCGTCCTCGAACCGGCGCAGCGGGATCACCCGGATGCCGTCGACCACGCCTCGTCCTTGTTGGCGCCGTTGGCGCGCACGAAGTCGTTGACCTCGTAGTACGCGTCGATCGACTCGCCTGCGTCGCCCCAGAAGCCGTCGAGCACGTCGTACTCCATCGTTCCCTGGGCGACGTACCAGTTGTTCACGTCGGTGATCTCGAGCTCCCCGCGTCCGGAAGGCTCGAGGGTCGGGATCACGTCCCAGACCTGCTCGTCGTAGAAGTAGACGCCGGTGACCGCGTACTCGCTTGGCGGGTCATCCGGCTTCTCGACGATGTTCACGACACGGCCCTCCTGCAGCTCCGGGACGCCCAGGTGGCGCAGGTGCTCCGGCTGGTCGATGTGAGCCAGCAGGATGCGCGCTCCGCCGTCCTGCGCCTTGAAGTTGGCGACCGCCGGGGCCAGCGACTGCTCGACCATGTTGTCGGCCAGCATCACGACGATCGGCCCGCCGCGGCCGAACCGCTCCGCGAGGCCGAGGGCCTCGGCGATCCCGCCCGGCTTCTCCTGATAGGCGTAGAGGAGCCGGTCGACCCCGTGCTCGTGGCCGTTGCCGAGCAGCCGGAAGAACTCGCCCGCGTGGGTGCCGCCCGTGACCAGCATCAGCTCCTGTACGCCCGCATTCACGAGCGCCTCGATCGCCCAGTTGATCATGGGCCGGTCGTAGATCGGGAGCAGGTGCTTGTTCGTGATCTGCGTCAGCGGGTGCAGGCGCGAGCCGGTGCCGCCGGCCAGGATCACGCCCTTGAGAGGCGTCGTCATCGGCGTCGAATGCTACGAGGTCGGCGCTTCGAGCGGCGAGGCCTCTACGCGCGCGGCCCTCGCCACCTTCGGCGGGAGCCACCAGTTCCAGCGACCGAAGAGCGCCATCAGCGAGGGCACGAGCAGCGCCCGCACGAGCGTCGCGTCGACGAAGATCGCCACCGCGAGGCCCATGCCGAACTCCTGCAAGCCCACGACGCGCCCGGCGACGAACCCCGAGAAAGCGGCGACCATCACGATCGCCGCGGCCGTAACGATCCGACCCGTCCGCTCGAGGCCGAGGCCGACCGCACTCCCGTTGTCCCGCGTCTCGTCCCACGCCTCGCGCATGCGCGAGACCAGGAAGACCTCGTAGTCCATCGAAAGGCCGAAGAGCATCGCAAAGAGGAAGATCGGGATCCAACCCTCGACCTGCTCGAACTCGTAGAGCCCCAGGAGATCGCTCCCGACACCCCATTTGAACACCACCACGAGCATCCCGTAGCTCGCTCCGACCGAGAGCAGGTTCAGCAGGACGGCCTTCAGCGGCAACAGCAGCGAGCGGAAGGCGCGCATCAGCAGCAAATAGGTCAGCACCAACACCCCGAGAATCAGCCAGGGGAAGACCGCGTAGGAGCGGTCGAGGAAGTCCACTCCTTGCGGCGGGCCGCCCCCTGCGAGCACGCGCACATTCGCCGGCCACGAGCCCGATGGGATGATGTCGTCGCGAAGCCGGTGCACGAAGCTCTGGGCCGTGCCTTCGCCGTACTCGTGTTTTCCGGCCACGACGATCTGGGCGTAGCGACCGCTCGGATCGATGAAGGGCCGCGCGGGCCTGTAGCGGACGAAAGCGACTTCAGGATCGGGACGCACGCGGTCGATCAGCGCGCGGATCGGGCGCTGCACGGAAGGTGACGCCGCACCTCCGGGCGAGCCCGAGTCGACCAGGATCTGCGTTGGCGAGAGCGCGCCCGCGCCGACCGCGGACGAGAGGATGTTGAAGCCACGTACGGACTGGAGGTTCTGCGGGATTCCCTTTGCCGACCCGGGGGTCAGCTTGAGGGCGAAAGCGGGCAGCGCGGCCGCCACCAGCAGCGCGACGCCCCCGGCGAGGAAGACCGCGGGCCGCTTCATGATCGCTCGGGCGAGGCGCTCCCAGAAGCCACGCCTCGGCTCCCGGCGGCTGAACCGCAGCACGGGGACGCGCCGGATCCCGCGCCGCCCGTAGACCGACAGCAGCGCGGGCTGGAGCGTCAGGGCCGCCAGGATCGAGACGAGCGGGATCAGGAAGCCGCCGATCCCCATCGACTGCATGAACGGCGAGGGCATGAAGAGCAGGAGCGCGAGCCCGATCGCGACCGTCACACCGGAGAAGACGACCGCCCGTCCGGCGGTCGCCATCGTGCGGACGATCGCCTCGTCCTTCGAGCCGAAGCGCTCGAGCTCTTCGCGAAACCGATAGACGATCAGCAGCGAGTAGTCGATCGCGATCCCGAGACCGATCAGCTGGACGAGGTTCGTCACGTACGTGGCCATCGTGAAGCCGTGTGCGATCAGATAGACGGCTCCGAGCGTGCCCATGATCGTGCAGGCCGCGAAGAGCAGCGGAATCGTCACCGACCAGGACAGCCCGAAGACGAGCAGCAGCACGGCGAGCGCGATCGGGATTGCGATCCGGAACTCGCCCTTCTGCAGGTCTTCGTCGAAGATCGGGTCGAGGTCGTGCTGGATCGCGGCCTGGCCGGTGACGTACGACTCGAGCAGCCCTTTATCGCCGGCCTCTCGCCGCTGCGGCAGCGCCCGAAGGATGTCATCCGTGTAGCCCTTCGCGTCGGCGAGGTCGAGGGTCGAGACGATGTCGCCGTAGAGGATGTGGTCGCCGGCCTGTACCAGCGGCCGCGCCTGCCCGGTCGGCACCTGCCTCGCCGCACGTGCCAGCTCCCGCTGTAGCGACTTTTTCCCCAGATCCGGCCGGTTCACGCGAAAGACGACCGTGAACGACCCGTCGCTGCGATCGCCGTAGTGCTGCTCGAGGATCGTGCGGGCCCGCTCGGAGTCCGTGCCGGGCATCGTGAAGGTGTTCGAGAGCAGCGCGGGCAGCTTCGACGACGAGTAGCCCCCGCCCACGAGCACCACCAGCCAGAGCGCGAGCACCGGCCAGCGGTGCCGAAGAATCCAGCGAGTCCAGCGCTCCATCTGCGGCGGCTCCTCCTTCCGGCCCCGTCAGCGGCAACGAAGCTAGCGGTTGCTAACTTATCAGCGCCCCCTTCGGGGCTCAAGCGGGATCTGCGCGGGCTTCACTAACGTTTACCCCAGAGGACGATGAGACGACGCAACGACATCGACCGTCTGCACGATGAGATGCAGGAGCTCATCGACGAGCTCTGGCACGTTCCCCGCTTCGCAGGAGGCCGTCGCGGCTTCAGGCCGCAGGCGGACTGCATTCGCAACGAGGACCCGCCTGCACTGCACGTCATCGTCGAGTTGCCGGGGGTCGATCCGACCGAGCTGCAGGTGGTCGCCGCCGACCGCGTCCTCGTGGTCACAGGCGTCAGGCGCCGCCCACCGCTGCGCGGCCGCTATCAGCAGATGGAGGTCGAGTACGGGCCGTTCCAGCGCCGCATCCAGCTCGACGAGCCGGTGGACACGAACACCGCGACTGCGCGTTACGAGCACGGAATGCTGACGGTCGTGCTCCCGATCGCCGCGAGCCCGCCGAAGGTCGAGCGCGTCACGATCACGATCGGAGCAAGGTCATGAGCGACCTGAACTTCGAAGAGCCCTTCGAGCCGGCCGACGTCGAGATCCCCTCGGCGCTGCCCGTCCTGCCCCTCAAGGACACGGTCATCTTCCCGCAGTCGGTGTCGCCGCTCGCGATCGGCCAGGAGCGCTCGATCAAGCTGGTTGACGACGTCGTCGCCGGCGAGCGGGTGCTCGCCCTGGTCACCGTCAAGAACGCGGACATCGAGCAGCCTGGCTGGGACGACCTGAACGAGGTCGGCACCGCGGCGATCGTCCACAAGATGATCCGCGTGCCCGACGGGACGCTGCGGATCCTCGTCCAGGGAGTGGGCCGGATCGAGCTGGACAGCCGAATCCAGGACGATCCGTATCTCGTCGGCGAGTTCACCGACGTGCCCGACGTGGTCGAGGAGACGCCCGAGCTCGAGGCTCTGACCCGCAGCGTCCAGAACGAGTTCGGACGCTTGATCTCGCTCGTGCCGTATCTCCCCGCCGAGCTCGAACTCGCTGCGGCCAACGTGGACGACCCGAGCGCGCTCTCGCACCTCGTCGCCTCCACCCTCCGGCTCAAGACCGAGGAAAAGCAAGCGCTGCTCGAGCAGGCGGATGTCTACGAGCGGCTCCGCGACGTGCTTCGGATCCTGAACCGGGAGCTCGAGGTGGTCGAGCTCGGCACGAAGATCCAGACCCAGGTCCAGTCCGAGATGGAGAAGGGCCAGCGCGAGTTCTTCCTCCGCCAGCAGCTGAAGGCGATCCAGGACGAGCTCGGCGAGGGCGATGACCAGCAGGCAGAGCTGGCCGAGCTGCGCGAGCAGATCGAGGCCAAGAATCTCCCCGAGGACATACGGAAGGCCGTCGACCGGGAGCTCTCCCGACTCGAGAAGCTGCCTCCCGCAGCCGCCGAGTACGGAGTCATCCGCACCTACGTCGACTGGATCCTTTCGCTGCCGTGGAACGAGACCACCGAGGACAACCTCGATCTCTCTCACGCGCGCAAGGTCCTCGACGAGGATCACTACGACCTCGAGAAGGTCAAGGATCGGATCATCGAGTACCTCGCGGTTTCGAAGCTGAAGAACGACCTCTCCGGGCCGATCCTCTGCTTCGTGGGTCCGCCCGGAGTCGGGAAGACCTCGCTCGGGCACTCGATCGCCAACACGCTCGGGCGCAAGTTCTTGCGCATCTCCGTGGGCGGCGTCCGGGACGAGGCCGAGATCCGTGGCCACCGGCGCACCTACATCGGCGCGATGCCGGGCACGATCATCCGCTCGCTGCGCGATGCCGAGTCCAAGAACCCGGTGCTGTTGATCGACGAGATCGACAAGATGGGCGCAGACTTCCGCGGCGACCCGGCGAGCGCGATGCTCGAGGTGCTCGACCCCGAGCAGAACAACAACTTCCGCGACCACTACCTCGACCTTCCGTTCGACCTCTCGAAGGTGCTGTTCATCTGCACCGCCAACCAGCTGGACACGATCCCCGGCCCGCTGCTCGACCGGATGGACGTGATCCACCTCTCCGGCTACACCGAGGACGAGAAGCTGGGGATCGCGCGCAAGTACCTCGTGCCCAAGCAGCTCGAGGCGCACGGGCTCAACTCGGAGCGCCTGACGATCAGCCCCGGGGCCCTGCGGGTCGTGATCCGCGAGTACACGCGCGAAGCCGGGGTCCGCAACCTCGAGCGGCGGATCGCCGATCTGTGCCGCAAGACCGCCCGCCAGCTCGCCGAGGGCAAGACGGAGAAGGTGCGGATCGACGCACGTAAGGCGCGCTCGTGGCTCGGACCACGGCGCGTGCCCTCGGACCCGCGCAAGCGCACCGCTGATCCCGGAGTCGCGACCGGCCTCGCCTATACGCCCGTCGGCGGCGACGTGCTCTTCATCGAGGCCGCCGCCTACCCCGGCAAGGGCAAGCTCACCATCACCGGGCAGCTCGGCGACGTGATGCGCGAGTCGGCGCAGGCGGCGCTCTCGTGGGTGCGGGCGCACTCCGAGTCGCTCGGACTGCCGGACGACTGGTTCGCGCAGCACGACGTGCACATCCACGTTCCTGCCGGGGCGGTGCCGAAGGACGGTCCGTCTGCGGGGATCACGATCGCGACTGCGATCGCTTCTCTCGTGCGCGGAGTGCCCGTCGCAGACGACCTCGCGATGACCGGCGAGATCACCCTCACCGGGCAGGTGCTCCCGATCGGCGGCGTGCGCGAGAAGGTGCTCGCCGCCCAGCGCTACGGTCTCAAGCGGGTTGTGCTCCCGCACGAGAACGAGCCCGATCTCGGTGAGCTTCCGCCCGAGGCGCGCACTGAGCTGCAGTTCGTCCTCGTCGACTCGATCGAGGAAGTCCTGGCGGTCGCGTTCGAGAAGCCTGGCCCTGTCAGAGCCGAGCCTGCGCCCCGCCCGGAGCGCCAGGCTGCGTTGCCCGCGTAGCGTTTAGCACCGCGCGCGCGAAGGGTAGAGAATCCCCTCACACACGCGACTGAAAGGACGGCCTGCCTCATGACCAAGGCCAAAGACAGGGTTGCCGATGCAAAGCCCTACGTGCAGCGGGCACTCCAGGACGAGGAACTGCGGGACAACCTGCGCAGCGCCTTCGAAACCGCCCGCGGCGTCTACGACGAGCTGATCGGCAAGCGCGGCGTCACCGGCGTCGCCACGAAGGTCGCCAGCGACAAGGAGATCCAGGACCAGCTTCGTTCCGCGATCGACGACCTCCGCTCCGCCGCGAACCGCATCCAGGGCACCGAGGGCCACAAGGGCCGTAACAGCACGCTGCTTCTGGCCGGGATCGCGCTCGGGATCCTCTTCAACCCGATGACCGGCCCCGAGACCAGGCGCTGGCTCAAGGACAAGGTCTTCGGCGAGGAAGAGGAGTTTGGCTACGGCGGCGGCAGCTCGAGCGGAAACGGCTCCTAGTCCCGGGCTAGGGCGCGCTCGAGTCCGCGTCTCGCGGCGGGCGAAAACCGAGTGATCTGAGCAGCTGCCCTTCGGCACCGCTGGCGCCGCGGGCGGCCATCGCGCGCCGCAGCGAGCCCGGCTCTAGCCCGCTCGCCTCCGAGATGTCGGAGACCTGGAGCAGGATCGCGGCCGGGCGGGGGGCCGGGTTGGTGACGACGCCGAACCAGCCGGCGACATTCGGCAGGAAAGGCACGTCCCGCAAGCGCCTCCAGGCCTCGAGGTAGGAGGTCGGGTCGACCGCGCCGTCGTAGCCCATGAAGAGCAGCTCGGACGGATGCACTTCGAAATGCAGGTGGGGCGGCGTCCCCTCCGCGTCCCCGGTACTCCCAACGAAACCGAGCACGTCGCCTGCGTTCACGCGGTGCCCGTTCCTGGCGACTGGCGTGAACGCCGAGAGGTGCGCGTAGTAGAACTCGTTCCCTTCTGAGTCGCGCAGCCAGAGCCGGTTGCCGCCCACGTCGTTCCAGCCGACCGAGAAGACGACTCCGTCGGCGCAGGCGAGGATCGGTGCGCCGAGGGGCGCAAAGATGTCGTCGCCGTGGTGCCAGTTTCCGGACACGTCACCTCGGAAGGCGCCGTACGTATTGCTGAAAGAGGCAGGTCCGTACACCGGGAAGACGTAGCCGCCGGCGGTGAGCTTCGGCTGAAGCCCGGTGGGCACTCCCAACAGCGGCGGCTGGGCGTGGCTGGGACGCGTCTGTCTCTGCGCGCTCGACGTCGTCGGCGTCTTGCGCTTCTTCTTCGTCAGGCCCGAGTCGACAGGCGGCGGCGGCGCGACGCTCGCCTGTACGCTCGCCTCGGCGTAGCCGATCTCGATCACCGAGCCCGCCGGCAGGCCGCCGTGCGGAGCGGTCAGGTGGATCGCAAGCGCGGTCACGAAACCGTGGTAGCCCTGAGCGCCCCCGGAGCCGGAGCTCGTGTCGGTCCCCTGCTCGAGCGTGATCAGGTAGCCCCAGTCCGCGAGGCTGACTCGTGCGTTTGCCCCTGCCGCTGCCGGCTGGCCCAGAACGGTCAAGCCCGAGACCCCCGCGCCGGAGAAGTCGCCACTCGCGCGTGCTCCACGCGTCGCCCCTCTCGCGTCGCCGTTGACCGCCGAGGCGATGATCTCGCCGCCGAAGACGATCAG
Source organism: Gaiellaceae bacterium (assembly GCA_035296785.1). GTDB lineage: Bacteria > Actinomycetota > Thermoleophilia > Gaiellales > Gaiellaceae > AC-32. Next base: position 48,791 of record DATHAF010000025.1, on the reverse strand, counting down.
CGACTGCACCTCGCTGGAGGCGCTGGCGACGGCCGTCGAGCCCGTATCGGTCGAGGCCGAGGCGGTCATCGAGCCCGTGGTGACCACCGAGCCGTCGGCCGGGTAGGCGAAGCTCGAGCCGAAGGCGACGTGCTCAGGCGGCGCCGAGATCGAGCCGGCCACGGCCCCGGCCTGGCCCGGAGCGCTGATGCGAATCGCAAAAGCGCGTGCCGAGGCACCCGCCGCCGAGCGTGCTCCACCCGCACCGGAAGACCCGACGGCGAGCAAAAGTAGCCCGGCGAGCAGCAATGTGGTTGTGAGCCGCTTCCCCACCTCTCCGCATTATTGACAATCCTCGGGAATTGTCCTCTGTACGGGCCGCGGGCCCCAGGCTGCGGGCTCAGGCCGAGCAGTCGGCGCAGGCGCCTCGCAGCACGACGTCGTGGCCTGCGACCGAGTAGCCCGTGCTGCCCTCGACCTTGTGCAATGCACGCTCCAGACCGTCGTCGGCAAACGCTTCGACCTTGCCGCAGTCCTCGCAGACGAGATGGTGGTGGTGTTCGCCACTGGAGTGCACGGGCTCGAAGCGAGCCATCCCGGCCCCGACGTCGATCCGCTGAACGAAGCCTCGCTCACCGAGGAGATCGAGCACCCGGTAAACGCTCGCGATCCCGACGGCGCGCCCCTCCGCACGGAGCCCGTCGAAGATCTCCTGAGCCGTGAGGCAGCAGTCCTGGCGGCCGAGCAGCTCGATCACCGCCCGGCGGGCGCCGCCGCTGCGATAACCCGCCCGGCCGAGCGCCTCGATGGTGTCGCTGGTCCAGCCGCATGTCATGGATCGGATGATACCGAGTCTCATACTGGTAATGAGTATTATTCGCCCGAGATGCTTGCGCCGTTTCACTACGCCTTCGTTCAGCGGGGCGTGCTTGAAATTCTTATGCTCTCGGTCGGAGCCGGCTTGCTCGGCACCTGGATCGTAATGCGCGGGCTGGCGTTCTACTCGCACGCCGTCGCAGCAGCTGCCTTCCCCGGCCTCGTGCTCGCCGACGGCCTGGGCTTCTCGGCTCCACTCGGGGCATTTGCGGCGGCCGCCCTCTTCGCTCTCGGCGTCGAGCGGCTCGCCGCCGGACGGCGTAGCAGCTACGACAGCCTGACGGCCCTCGTCCTCGTCGGCGCTCTGGCGTCGGGAGTCATCCTCGCGAGCGACGTCTTCCACTCCGGCGCCAACGTCGAGACGCTGCTCTTCGGCAGCCTCCTGCTGATCGACCGGGGCGACATCGTCTTCGCGGCTGTTGCGAGCGCCACGGTCCTCGCCGGCTCGCTCCTGCTGGGCCGGCGCTGGCTGGCAAGGGGATTCGACCCTGAAACCGCGCCCGCCCTTGGGTTGCGGTCGCCGCTGCCCGACGCCGTCCTCCTCGGCCTCACGGCGCTCAGCGTCGTCTCGGCTCTCGCGGCCATCGGCGCGCTTCTGGCGACAGCGCTGTTCGTGGTGCCGGCAGCAACAGTGCGGTTGCTGACGCGAAGACTCCGTGTCTGGCAGCTCGGCTCGATGCTGCTGGCCGCAGGCGAGGGCGTCGCGGGCCTCTGGCTCTCCGTCGAGACGAACGCCCCTCCAGGCGCAGCGATCGCGGTGCTAGGTGGAGGCTTCTTCGCGCTCGTAGTGGCAGCGCGGGCCGCTGCGCCGCGCGTCGGGCGGCGCCCCCTCCTCGCCGCCGGTGCTGCGGTCACGCTGCTGCTCGTGCCCGGCTGCGGTTCCGGCAGCGGCGGCGCCTCCGCGCTAGCGACGACGACCCAAATCGGGGACTGGCTGCGCGTGCTCGCCAGGCCCGACGCCTCGGTCCACCAGGTCCTCCAGCCGAACACCGACCCTCACGAGTACGAACCGCGGCCCAAGGACGTGCTCGCCACCGCGGATGCGAAGCTCGTCTTCGAGAACGGCGACGGGCTCGATACCTGGATGACGACCGTCGTCTCGCAAAGTGGGGGCCACCCGGATCAGATCGTCCTCGGTCAGCGGGTCCCGCTCAAACTGCCGGGCGAGCGGTCCGGGCCGGGGGCTTCACGCCACGACCCCCACTGGTGGCACGACCCGCGCAACGCCGAGGCAGCCGTGCGGTCGATCGGCGCCGCGCTCGCTCAGGTGGACGGAAGCCATCGCCGGGGCTACCAGCGTCGCACCGACGCATACCTCGCGCAGCTTCGCACGCTCGATCGTGGCATCGCGGCCTGCTTCGCACATGTGCCGCCCAGCCAGCGAAAGCTCGTTACCGACCACGATGCGTTCGGCTATTTCGCCCGTCGCTACGAGATCCAGGTCGTCGGGGCGGTCATCCCGGCCCAATCGACTCAGGCTCAGCCCTCGGCGGGAGAGATCGCTCACCTGATCGCGCTCATTCGGCGCGAGAAGGTGAAGGCGGTGTTCCCAGAGAGCTCGCTCAGCCCGCGCCTCGCGCAGACGATCGCCCGGGAGACCGGCGCCGTCTCCTCGCACACGCTCTACGCCGACACGCTAGGCCCGCGCGGGTCGCCCGGCGCGACGTACCTTGGCATGGAACGAGCGAACGCGGACGCGATGGTGCGCGGGTTCACCGGCGGAGCGCATGGCTGCGTGATTCCGGGGATTCCGTGAGCGCGCTCCTCTCCGTACGCGGGCTTGCGGCGGGCTACGGCTCCGAGCCCGTGCTTGAGGGCCTCTCATTCGACCTCGAGCCCGGAGAGCGGATCGGAGTCCTCGGCCCCAACGGCGGAGGCAAGACGACGCTCTTCAAGGCATTGCTGGGAATCCTGCCGCGGCTCGCCGGGGAGGTCGACAGCGCAGGCCGGTTCGGCTACGTGCCGCAGACCGAGCGCTCGCGACTCGACTATCCGGTGAGCGCGCTCGACGTCGCTCTGATGGGCGCGCTCTCACGTGTCACGTGGTGGCGGCCGCTTGGGCGGGCGGAGCGTCGCATTGCCCAGACGGCGCTGGTGCGAGTTGGGCTGGGAGACCGGTCCGAGGAGCAGTTCGGCGAGCTCTCGGGCGGTCAGCGCCAGCGCGTGCTGGTCGCGCGGGCGCTCGTGCAGGACGGCTCGGTTCTACTCCTCGACGAGCCGTTCACGGGTGTGGACCAGCCGAGCGCCGAGCTGCTCGACCGGCTCCTGGACGGTTTGGCGGCCGAGAGCCGAGGAGTCTTGATCGCGACGCACGACCTCGAGCAGGCGCGGCGCTGGGACCGGGTGCTCTGCCTCAATCGCCGTCAGATCGCGTTCGGGCCGCCGGAGCAGGTGCTGACCCGGGCCGTGCTCGAAGAAACGTACGGAGGCGAGATCGTGGCGCTGCCCCCAGCGAACGGCGAACCGGTCGGGATCCTGCCGCCGCATCACCACTGATGGCGCACGCGCTCGCGGATCCGTGGTCGCAGGGCTTCGTGCAGCGCGCCTTTCTCGAGCTCGCGCTGTTGGGCATCGTCGGAAGCGCGCTCGGTTGCTGGGTGCTGTTCTACGAGCTCTCGTACGGCGCCGAGTCACTTGCCCACGCGTTGTTCCCGGGCCTCGTCTTGGCGGCGCTGGCCGGAGCGCCGCTCGTGCTCGGCGCCGTCGGCGGCGTGCTCGTGGCGGCCGCGGCCGTCGCTGCCTTCGGGCGCACGCCTGAGATCGGACGGGACACCGCGATCGCCGTGGTGATCACGACGCTCTTCGGACTGGGTGTCCTCCTCGCTCTCGCGTCCGCGTCGCCCCCAGGCCTGAACGAGCTCCTCTTCGGCGACCTGCTGGGTGTATCCGGCACCGACCTCGCGATCGCCGCCGCCCTCGGCGCAATCGTCCTGACGAGCCTCGTGCTGCTGCACCGGCAGCTGCTCGCCGTCGGGTTCGACCGCGTCAACGCGGCTGCCTTCGGAGCGCGGCCGGTCCTCGTCGACCTCTCGCTCCTCGGACTGCTCGCGGCCGCGATCGTGATCGGAGTCCAGGGCCTCGGCAATCTGCTCGTTCTCGCGGTCCTGATCGGGCCGGCCGCGACGGCGCGAGTCCTCACTCGCAGGCTGCTGCCGATGATGTCTCTCGCGGCCGTGATCGCGATCGCGTGCGGCGCCGGCGGACTCTACCTCTCGTACTACGCCGAGACGGCGGGCGGCGCCTCGGTCGCGGGCATCACGCTCGCGGCCTACCTCGGTGTCCGGCTGACCGCCGTCGCCCGCTAGGCATCTGTCGCCAGCCGCTTCTTCGCGAACTCGATGAAGCGCGCGCGCTCGTCCTCGCCGGGCCCGAGGGGCGGGTCATCGGCGTAGGCCGGGTCGTCGGCGATCTCCCGCGCGACCGCGCGCACCTCGTTCACGACTTCCTCGCGATGCTCGGGATCCTGCAGCAGCTGCTCGGCCCACGTGGCCGAGTCGTCGGGCTCCGTGTCGTTCTCGACCAGCAGGCGCCCAAGCAGGATTCCCACACGAATGTAGGCGAACGTGCGAAAGGCGAGCAGCTTGCGCGGCGAGTCGACGAGCGCCTCGATCTCCGGGTGCTCGCGCTGGAGGCCGCCGACGATCGAGCCGATCGGCTCGTCGACAAGCGGGATCCAGACCTCTTCGTGACCGGGCACGTCAGGAAGGATAGGCCCGTGTGCGCGAGGCGCGTAGCGCGATCTGGGCGGCGACTGCCAGCATGAGCAGCCCGAACAGCCTCCGCAGCGCATGCTCGGGTAGCGCCTCGGCCAGCTGGACCCCGCCCTCGACGCCCGCGATTGCCGCAACGCCGAGGGTCAGCGCGGCGCGCCAGCGCACGTTGCCGTAGCCGCGCTGCCGCCAGACGCCGGCGGCCGCGGTCGGCAGGATCGCGAGCAGCGACGTCGCCTCTGCGTGGAGCTGGGTGAGCCCGAGCACGAGGGCCAGGGTCGGCACGAACAGGATGCCGCCCCCGACCCCGAACAGCCCCGCGAGCATGCCGGCGGCGAGGCCGAGGGCTCCCGCTGCGAATAGCGCCCACATCAGACCAGCAACCAGATGCCTACGACGGCCAACAGCGTAGAGAACGCGAGCGAGAGAGTCCGGTTGGCGAGCCGCTGCTGGAGCGAGGCACCCGCCACTGCACCGAGCGCGCCGGGGATGCCGACGACCGCCGCCGCTCCCGGCTTCACCTCGCCGTGCAGCGCGTAGGTGACCGCGCCGACGAGGGCGATCAGAAGGATCGCCGCGAGCGAGGTCCCCATCGCCGGCCGCTCGGTGTAGCCGGCCAGGAGGATCAAGAGCGGGACGACGACGATCCCGCCGCCCACACCGAAGAGGGCGCTGAAGACGCCGGCAAGGAGGCCGATGACGAGGAGCCGCACCGCCGTATTCTGCGGCCTGTGGAGGATGCGCTGGTGCGGCTGAGGCAGGACCCGGCCCGGGCGGCCGTGCTTCTGGACGTGGACGGGACGCTCGCGCCCGTCGTCGAGCGCCCTGAGCTGGCAGAGGTGCCGAAGGAGACGCGCGAGGAGCTCGAGCGCCTGGTTGGCCGGTATGCGCTAGTTGCCTGTATCAGCGGTCGCGACGGCGACGAGGCGCGGCGCCTGGTTCGCGTCGATGGGATCGTCTACGTCGGCGTACACGGTCTCGAGCTCGCGCCCGAGGCGGAACGCTGGCGCGAGACGCTGCGCCCGTTCGCGCGGCTCGAGTGGCCGTGGCTCGAGGACAAGGGCCTCACGGTCGCGTTGCACTGGCGTGAGGCGGCTGACGAACCGGCCGCGCGGACAGAGCTGGAGGACGTCGCCGCCCGAGCGGAGGAAGCGGGGCTCGAGGCGCGCTGGGGACGGAAGGTGCTCGAGCTGCGCCCGCCGGTGGAGGCGGACAAGGGGACGGCTGTGAGGACGCTGCTGGAGAAGCGTGACCTGCGGCGCGCGCTTTACGCGGGTGACGACACGACTGACCTGGACGCCTTCCGGGGCCTGGACGGTCTCGAGATCGGAGTGCGGATCGCCGTGGACTCGGCCGAGGCTCCGCCCGGTTTGCGGGAGGCCGCCGATCTCGTCGTCGCCTCACCGGCGGAGCTACTCGAGCTGCTGCGAGGGCTCTAGGAAAGCGCGAGGAGCGCGACGCCCCCGGCGACCAGAACCGCTCCGGCCAGACGGGCGGGGCCGACGCGCTCGCCCAGGGCGGCGGCCGCCAGCGCCGTCGCGATCACGACGCTCGTCTCGCGCACGGCCGCGACCGCCGGCGCGCTGGCCAACCGGAGGGCGAGCAGGACGAGCACGTAGGCGGCGCCGGCCGCAATACCCAGGGCCGCGGTTGCCGGCCTGAGCGCCGTGGCGAGCCGTGACCGCCCGATCGCAAGCGAGTACAGGAGCGCGGGCCCGACGAGCACGAGCAGCAGGTAGGGCAGCGCCGCCGCATGCCCGATGCCGTGCCGGTCGAGGACGGTGTAGCCGGCGATCGTCGCCGCAGTCACCGCGCCGAAGGCGAGCCCGAAGATGCTCCCGCGTGCGCCCCGGATGAGCAGGACGCCTCCGGTCACCGCCACGACCCCGGCGACCCCGAGCCTCGTCGGGGTGGCGCCGCCGGTCGCGACCACGAGCGCGAGGGCGAGAACGGGTGCCAACCCACGTGCGACCGGATAGACGAGGCTGAGCTCATATCGGCGGTAGGCCGCGGCGAGCAGCGCGAAGTAGGCGAGCTCGAGCGCGGCCGATCCCGCCACGTACGGGACTGCCGCTGCCTCGACGCGCCAGGTAAGCGCGGCCGGCAGAGCGAGGACAGCCACGACCGTGAGGAGCCCGACGGCCGTCGCCGCCTCGGTGTCCTCCTCCTTCGCCAACAGCAGATTCCAGAGCGCGTGGAGAAAGGCGGCGGCGAGCGCGAGACCGAGGGCTGCTGCGGGCACCTAAGGCACCGTTTGCGGTGCCGTCGCCAGGACGTGCGTGCTCCGCACGCGCGTCCCTCTGAACCGATCCGTCCAGGCAGACGAAACCATCGCAATCGCTCTACACCCGCAGCCGCGCGCGCACGGCCTTGCTCTGGCGGCGAGCCACGTCGAGCTCGGTTCCCTCCGCGTCGTCGAGGGCGAGTCGCAGCCGGTCGGCACCGGGCCGCTTCACCGCAGCGACCTTGCCCAGGTTGACCAGGTACGAGCGATGGATGCGGGCGAACCGATCCCTCGGCAGGATCTCCTCCAGTTCGCGCAGTGAGCGCGTGCAGAGGTAGGAGCGGTCGTAGGTGTGCACGCGGCAGTAGTCGCCGTCGGCACGGGCGTAGTGCACGTCGTCCCAGTCCAGCAGGACGGTTTCGCCGCCGCTCACGACGGGGATCCTCTTCATCGGCGTGGGTGGGTCAGGTCTCTTGCCGAGCCGCCGTACCACCTGGGCCAGCCGCTCCGGGTCCACGGGCTTCAGAAGGTAGTCGAGCGCTTCGACGGCGAACGCCTCGACTGCGTACTGCTCGTGCGCGGTCACGAAGACGAGCTGAGGGGCGCCCGCACCCGCTCGCCCGTGTACGAGGCGGGCGGCGTCAAGGCCCGAGAGGGCCGGCATCTCGACGTCGATGAAGACCACGTCGTAGGGCACCGCCGCCGCGAGCTTCAGCGCTTCCACCGCTGTGGCCGCCTCGCCGACGACCTCGACCTCCGGATGGGTTGCGAGGAGGTAGCGCAGCTCGGAGCGGGCAGGCGCCTCGTCGTCAACGAGCAGCGCCCGGATCACGCGGGAACCTGGAGCCGCACGACCGTGCCGAAGACGCCGGACTTCAGGCGCACACCCTCACCGTAGAACGCGGTCAGGCGTTGGTGTACGTTCGCGAGGCCGAGTCCTTCGTCCTCCCCGACGAGCACGCGCTCGAGAGCCTCGCGGGCAATCCCCCGACCGTTGTCGCGCACGGTCACCTTCAGGCGGCCGCGGCGGACACGAGCGCGGACCAGCAGGCCGAGGGGTCGTTCCGTCTTGCCGTGCTTGACCGCGTTCTCGACGAGCGGCTGCACGAGGAACGGCGGTAGCCGTACCGCGAGCGCCTCCGGCGTCGCGTCGATCGTCACCTGGAGCTGCGGCCCGAACCGTGCCTGCTCGAGCGCCAGGTAGCTGCGCACGTGGCGGAGCTCCTCTTCGAGGGAGATGAACTCTCCAGGCCGTGCCAGAGTCCAGCGGCAGTAGTCGGCGAAGGCAAGGATCAACTCGCGCGCCCGCTCCGGCTCGGTGCGGGTGAAGCTGGCGATGGTGTTGAGACAGTTGAAGAGGAAATGTGGCTCGATCTGCGCCTGTAGCGCCTGAAGCTCGGCGGAGGCCGCAGCGCGCGCGGAGCCGGCGAGCTCCGAGAGCTGCAGCTGCGCCGAGAGCTGCTCTCCGAGGTGGATGAGCAGGTCGACGTCGTCCTCGTCCAGTGGCGCGCCGTCGGTTGCGTACGCGACCAGCGCGCCGGCCGGGCCCTCGGACAGGCGAAGCGGAATGACGGCAGCCGCGCCGAGTGGGCATTCGGGATGACCGCACGCGACCCGCAGCGCGAGTGGCGCGACCAGCGGCCGCCGCTCGGCCAGCGCCTCGAAGACGGGCCGGATCGGCTCGTCGCCGGGCCTATGGTGGTCGGCTCCCGCGCCAGTGAACGCGAGCACGCGAGTCGTGTCGGTGACGGCGACGGCGCCGTAGCCGAGCTTCTCGAAGACCTCGTAGGCGACGGTGCGCGCGGCGGCCTCGGAGAGGCCGAGCCGCAGCTCAGGCAGGGTCGCCGCGAGCAGCTCGAGCGCGGGCGCCTCTCGTCGGAGGCGGCGGACTCGTGGCACGGGCTGACCGTACCATCGGCGCATGCATCTCACGGAGGCGGTGCTCGCGCGGCTGCGAGAGCGCTACGGCGAGCCTCAGGCTTTGGGTTGGGACGGTGCGGTGAGCCCGCAGGAGTTCACGCTCGCGGGTCGGTCGCCCGGACGGCGCCACGACGTCACGTTCTTCGTCTTCGACCCGGGCGGCCGGCTGGCGCTCATCCGCAAGCCGTCGTACAGCCCGGGGATCTGGCGTCCACCCGGAGGCGGAGTGCACTCGGGGGAAGCCTTCGAAGTTGGCGTGCGACGCGAGGCGTTCGAGGAGCTCGGGATCGAGATCGAGCTGAAACGGTTCCTCGTCAGCTCGGAAGCGCAATTCCGCTGCGGAGAGGGCGTGATCGACTGGCGCACGCACGTCTTCTCGGCGCGGACGGAGGCGGAGGAGCTCGACCCGATCGACGTGCGCGAGATCGCAGCCGCCCGCTGGGGCACGACCGCCGAGCTGGCGGGACCGCTGCGTGCCGCGATGCTCGAGACCGGACGGGCGCTGTGGCGCTACCGGGTCGCCCTGCACGACGCCACGCTGACCGCTCTCGACGCCTAAGAGCCACGGACGTGTGTGTCCGGTTGCTCGTGCGAGACATCGCTCCGACGCGGGTTAGCCCTTCATCAACTTCTTCAGCTGCGCCCAGGTGCGCGTGTTCATGACCTGGTCGGCGGTCAACCACGCTCGCCGCGCCTGCGCAACGCCGAACGCGACGTAGTCGAGTGCCTTCACCTGGTGCGCGTCGCTGTTCACGACCACCCGAGCACCCGCCTCCGCCGCGACCCGCACGTGCACGTCACGCAGGTCGAGCCGGTCCGGCTGCGAGTTGATCTCCAGGAACGTATCGGTCTCGATCGCCTTGACGACCACGCGCTCGATGTCGATCTCCATCGGCTCGCGCCGGTTCAGCTTCCGCCCGGTCAGGTGGCCGATGCAGTCCACGTGCGGGTTCTCCATCGTCGAGAGGATCCGCTCCGTCGGGTCACGATCGAAGGCGGTATGGATCGAGGCGACCACCCAGTCGCGCTCGGCCAGCACCTCGTCGGGCAGGTCAAGTGTGCCGTCAGCCTTGATGTTCACCTCGACGCCCTTGAGAAGCCGCAGCGGCGCGGCCCGCTTAGCGACCTTCTCGATCTCCTTCGCCTGAGCGTCCAGGCGGCCCTCCCGCAGGTAGTGCGAGTGGTCGGTGATCCCGTAGTACGCGTAGCCACGCGCCTTTGCCGCCTCGACCATCTCGGTCAAGGTGTTCTTCCCGTCCGCAGACCAGTGCGTGTGCGTGTGCAGGTCGCCCCGTAGCTGCGAAGCCTCGATGAGCGTCGGGAGCTCGCCTTTTCGCGCCGCCTCCAGCTCACCTGCGTTCTCGCGCAGCTCCGGCGGAATGAACTGGTAGCCGAGCCGCTCGTAGAGCTCTTCCTCGCGCTGCGTGGTGAAGACCTCGCCGCTCTCGACCTCCGTGACCCCGTACTCGGAGACCGACAGCCCCCGCCGCACCGCGTCCTCCCGCAGCGCGACGTTGTGCGCCTTCGAGCCGGTGAAGTGCTGGAGCAGGTTGCCGTAGCACTCGGGCGGAACCACGCGCAAGTCGAAGCGGAAGCCCTCGTGCGAGATCACCGTCGCCTTGGTCGGACCCTTGGCCACCACCTCGGAGACCCAGGCGAGGCTCGTGAAGTAGTCGGTGAGCGCGGCCGGATCGCTCGCCGTGGCGATGATGTCGAGGTCGCGCACGGTCTCCCTGCGGCGACGCGCGCTCCCCGCCTCCGATACCCGCTCCGCGGCCGGGTGCTCGCGCAGGACGTCCACCACTGCGAGCAGCGCCGGCAGAGCCCGGCCCAGCAGCGTGCGTTGCGGCCCGGTCGCCTTCTTCTTGCGCCCAACCGACCTGAGCACGTTCTCCTCGAGCTTGGAGCCGAGCCCCGGCAGGGTTCGTAATCGCTGCGACCGGGCGGCCTCCTTCAGCTCGACCAGCGTCGTGACCCCGAGCTCCTGCCAGATCCGGCGCACCGTCTTGGGGCCTAGGCCGGGGATGTTGAGGAACTCGACCACCTCCGGCGGGATCGTCGAGCGCCGCTTCGTCAGGGCTTCGATCTCGCCGGTGTTCACGATCTGGACGATCTTGTCCTGGATCGTCGCGCCGATCCCTTGCAGCTCCTTCGCCTCGCCCTCGAGCGCAAGCTGTGCGACGGGCGTGCCCAACTCGCGGATCCTGGTCGCCGCGCGCCTGTACGCGAGCACCCGAAACGCCGGCTGACCCTCGATCTCGAGCAGGTCGGACAAGAGCTCGAGCTGCTCGGCCACGTCCGCGTTGCGAGGAAGCGTCTTCGCCTTCGCCACTGCAGCGATCATATGGACGTGCGCACGATCGTCTGCCTGCCCACGTACAACGAGCGCGAGAACCTCGAGCCGATGGTCCGCGCCCTCGGCGAGACGGGCGTGTCCGTGCTCGTGATCGACGATAACTCGCCGGACGGCACCGGCCAGCTGGCCGACCGTCTCGCCGCGGAGCTCGATCACGTCGAGGTGCTGCACCGTCCGAGGAAGGAGGGGCTCGGGCCGGCGTACCTCGCCGGCTTCGAGCGGGCGCTCGCCAGCGGGGCCGACCTGATCATCGAGATGGACGCCGACTTCTCCCACGACCCGAGCGACGTGCTGTGCCTGATCCAGGCAGCGAGCGAGGCCGACATCGTGCTCGGCTCACGCTACGTCGACGGTGGCTCGATCCGCAACTGGGGCCGGCTGCGCCGGTTCGTCTCGGCCGGCGGCTCGAGCTACGCGCGCCACATCCTCGGCGTGCACGTCCGCGACCTCACCGGCGGCTTCAAGTGCTTCCGGCGGGAGGTGCTGGAGACGATCGAGCTCGACGCGATCACCGCCCGCGGCTACGCGTTCCAGATCGAGACCACCTACCGCGCACTGCGCGCCGGGTATCGCGTGAACGAGGTCCCGATCACGTTCGTCGACCGCGAGCGGGGCGGCTCGAAGATGAGCAAGCGCATCGTCCTCGAGGCAATCTGGAAGGTGCCGCTGCTGCGGCTCCAGGCCCTCCTGGGGCGCCTATAGCATGGCCCTGTGGACCAGCTGACCGATGCGACCTTCGAGCAGGAGGTGATCCAGGCGGAGACGCCGGTGATCGTGGACTTCTGGGCTCCCTGGTGCGGCCCGTGCCACGCGGTGGAGCCGATTCTGCGCCAGCTCGAGGAGGACTATGGCTCGCGGATCAGGTTCGCGAAGCTCGACATCGACGAGAACATCCAGACCGCCTCGCGCTACGACGTCCTCTCGATCCCGACCGCGATCCTCTTCGAGGGCGGCGAGCCGCGCGAGATCGTGGTCGGAGCCCGCCCGCGCTCGCACTACGAGCAGGCTTGGGCTCGGTGGCTCACACCCGAACCGGCTTAGCCGCAGAAGGCTCGGTTCGGCCCGCGCTCAGCTGAGCACGCTCTTCCTCGTCCAGCCCCCGCGGCGAGTGCCCGACCCGCGGATCGAGCCAGGCGTAGAGCAGATCGACGATCAGGTTCAAGACCAGGATGGCGATCGTCACCATCACGATGATCCCCATGATCGGCGGCAGGTCCTGCCGTTGCAGGCTGCGCACCGCGAGCCGCCCGATTCCCGGCAGGCCGAACACCGACTCCACGAACACCGAGCCACCGAAGGCCACGCCGAGGTCCATTCCCAGCATCGTGATCACCGGAAGGAAGGCGTTCTTGAGCACGTGCCCACGCAGGACGCGCCACTCCGAGGCACCCTTGGCCCGCGCCGTGGTGACGTAGTCGTGGTGAAGCGTCTCGACCACGCTTGCCCGGATCATGCGCACGTACAGCGCCGCGAACAGCATCCCGAAGGTGATCCAGGGGAGAACCAGGTGGAACGCCCACTGCCGCGGGCCCCCACAGACCTCGCTCGAACCGGCGTAGAAGAAGTCGCAGTAGCCGCCGACGGGAGTCAGTCCGAGCTTGTACCCGAAGACGTAGACGAGGATCAGCCCGAGCCAGATCGGGTGCACGGAGATCCCGATCAGGACGAAGAGCATCGCCACCCGGTCGAGCAGCGAGCGCGGCCGCAGCGCCGAGAGCAGCCCGATCGGGATCGAGACGAGCATCCAGAAGACGGCTCCGCCGAGAAGCACCGAGGCGGTGATCGGGGCCGCTCGCCTGAGCATCGTGTTCACATCCTCACGGCTCGTGGTCGAGTGGCCGAGGCTCTGGCCGGTGACGATCCGTCGCAGGAAGGTGCCGTACTCCTTCCAGACCGGGCCGTGGATGCCGGTGGCCTGCGTGACGCTCGCGGTGATATCGCGGCCCTGCACGTTGCTGTTGCCGGGCCGGTTCGTCGGGATGACGAAGAAGAGGATGTACGTGGAGAAGGTGACCGCGACGAAGACGACAACCGCCCAGGCCAGCCTCTTCACCACGTAAGGAAGCACTGCCGTCAGTACGTTGCCTGCTCGAGGTCGGTTCGGCAAGCCGGCCGAGCGATCGAGCGGCGGTTAGCGGAAGTGCTCCCAGCCGCCGAGCTCGAGCCGCTCTCCATCCAGCAAGAGCTCGACGCCCTCGCCTTCGACGCAGCGGCCGATCTCGGTGAACCCGAGCGGGTCAGGCGTCGCCGCGAGCAGCTCGTAATCCTCACCGAAGCCGAGATCGGCCACCGTGGCCCCGGAAGCGAGCGGGACCCGCTCGAGCTCGATCACCAGCCCGCAGCCCGAGCGGCGGGCTATATGCGCAGCGTCTCGGGCGAGGCCGTCCGAGAGATCGATCAGCGCGTGGGCCCGCGAGGCCAAGCGGCGGCCTTCCTCGAGTCGCAGTGGTGGGCGGGCGTGGCGCTGGTCCCGAAACGCCGCGCCGGCGGCGCCGAGCGGGCCTGTCACGACGAGCGGGTCGCCCGGGCGGGCGCCGCCTCGACCGGGGACGCGGTCCGCTCGGCCGAGCGCGGTGACGGCGAGGTAGAGGCATTCGGAAACAGTGGTGTCGCCGCCCACCACCGGCACGTAGGGCTCGTTCAGGCCTGCGTAGAGCTCGAGTACGTCGTCGAGCTCCGTCTCGGCGGGCGCGCCGAGCCCGACGATGAGGGCCTCCGGCTCGGCGCCCGAGGCGGCCAGGTCGCTGAGGTTGACGGCGGCGGCACGGTAGCCCAGCTCGCGGTGGGTCGTCCACGCGAGCCGGAAGTGCACCTCCTCGACGAGCGTGTCCTGCGTGACGACGAGCCCGCCGTCGAGCTGAGCCGCGTCGTTCGCGATCCCGCTCGCGAGCCCTCGGCGCTCGAGCTCGTCGAGGAGGCCGAGCTCACCGAGCTCAGAGAGCCGCATCGACCGCCGCCCGCACCGCAGCGGCATCGGTAGCCGCCCGAACGACCGCGACCCCTGCGGCGCCGGCCCGGATGCAGTCGCCTGCGTTGGAGGCATCCACCCCGCCGATCGCGATCACCGGGACCGACACCGCGCGGCAGATCTGAGTGAGGCCCTCGAGCGCGATCGGCGGGTCGGCATCCGGCTTGGTCGGGGTCGCCCAGACGGGGCCCGCGCCGATGTAGGAGGCACCGAGGGGCTCGCCTTGCCGCGCCTCGGCGACCGATGCGGCCGAGGCACCCAGCAAGAGGCCCGCCGCAAGCGCACGTTCGGCCCCCTCGTCGGCGCGGCCGAGGTGGACGCCGTCGGCGCCGAGCCGCAACGCTGCTTCGACGTCGTCGTTCACGACAAAGATCGCCGAGAGCTCCCGAAACCCGCGACCCGCCTCGACGACCTGCTCGGTGGGTGCCTTGACGCGCAGCTGCACGACCGTCGCGCCGCCCTCGACGGCTCCGCGCGCGGTCTCGAAGTCGCTCACAACGGCGTGCAGTCTCAACTCTACGCGTCCTCGTATCTCGCGGATGAATCGATCTTCAAAGGATCGAGGTCGTAGAGCGCGTCGTAGAGCGCGGCGTGGAAGGAGCCCGGCCTCGTTGCCTTCTTGGCGGCATCCTCCCCGGCCACGCCGAAGGCGACGAGAGCTTCGGCGGCAGCCTCCAGCGGATCCTCGGGGCGCACCGCGAGGAAGCACCCCGTGATCGCGGTGGACATGCAACCGGTACCAGTGACGGCCGCGAGCAGCTGGTGGCCGTTCGCGATTGCCAGCACACGCTCGCCGTCGGAGACGTGGTCGACCGGACCGGTGACCGCGGCCACGCACCCGAGAGCCCGCGCGGCTTCCCGCGCCAGCTCGGGCTCGCCGCCGCCGCCGAGAGCCTCGACGCCGCGAATCTCGGCCTTGTGCCCAGCTAAGGTCGCGAGCTCGGCGTAGTTGCCGCGCACGACCGCGAGCTCGAGCTCCTCCGCGAGCTCGCGTGCAGTCTCGGTGCGATAGGCGGTCGCCCCCGCACCGACCGGGTCGAGCACGACCGGCACCCTGGCGCGATTCGCCGCACGGCCCGCCAGCACCATCGCCTCGACCCATTCATCCGAGAGGGTGCCGATGTTGAGCACGAGCGCCGAGGCCGCGCTCGCCATCTCCTCGACCTCCTGGACCGCGTGCGCCATCACCGGCAGCGCCCCGAGCGCCAGGGTCACGTTGGCCGTCTCGTTCATGACGACGAAGTTCGTGATCTGATGGACGAGCGGCTTGCGCTCGCGGATCGCGGCGAGGTCCTGCCCGGTGTTCATGCAGCCCCCCGCAGGCCGAACACGTCCACCGGGCCGTCTCCCGCGCCGAGCTCGGGATGGCCCTGCGCAACCGCGCGCGAGGCCGCCTCCGCCGCGCCCCGGGCCGCGTCCCCGAGGCTCTCGCCGCGGGCGAGCAGCGCCGCCAACGTGGCGGAATGCGTGCAGCCGGCGCCGTGGGTCGCGGCAACCTCATGCCGCTCGACCGGGATTTCGAGGTGGCGCTCGCCGTCGAAGAGGTGGTCGACCGGCTCGCCGTGCCCACCGGTCACGATCGCCGCGGGTGCGCCGAGCTCGTGCAGCCACTCGACGAGCTCGCGCTTCGAGCCGGTGCCGGCGAGCGCCTCGGCCTCGGCCAGGTTCGGCGTGACCACCGTGGCCAGCGGAAAGAGGCGTGTGACAAGCGTCTCGATTGCATCCTCCTCGAGCAGCCGCGCCCCGGAACTGGCGATCAGCACGGGATCCACGACGAGTGGCACCGGGTGCCGCTCGAGGTAATCGGCGACCGTCTCGATCATGGGCACGGAGAAGAGCATCCCCGTCTTGGCGGCATCCACGCCGAGGTCGCCGAAGACTGCCTCGAGCTGAGCCCGCACGAAGTCCTGCGGCACCTCGTGCACGGCGCTCACGCCGACGGTGTTCTGCGCAGTCAGGGCCACGATCGCGCTCACGCCGTGCGTGCCTGCAGCCGCAAAAGCCTTCAGGTCGGCCTGAATGCCGGCCCCGCCACCGGAGTCCGACCCCGCGATCGTGAGACAAGTGCGAATCAACTTCCTCCCTTCGCCGGTGCGAGCCGGATCAGGTTCGACGGGTGTGATCTCAGCCCCTCAGGGCACCCCGGGACGGCAAGGCTACCATCGGCACATGGCCACGAGCGTTGCCCAGTGGGACGGCCTTCTGGTGGGCGAGGAGCTCGCCCACCTGGGCTCCGAGGCGCCGCGGGAGGCCCGTACCGCGCCGCTACCCGAAGGCCTTCATCCATCCGTGCGCGAGGCGCTTGCGGCTCGAGGAATCGCAACGCTCTACGCCCACCAGGCGGCGGCCTGGGAGGCGGCGCAGCGAGGCGAGCACCTGGTCGTCACCACGGGTACGGCGAGCGGCAAGACGCTTGCTTTCAACCTGCCCGTCCTGGACGCGCTCGCTCGGGAGCCCAAGCAACGCGCGCTCTACCTCTATCCGACGAAGGCGCTGGCTCAGGATCAACTGCGGGCGCTCGGCAGCCTACGGCTCCCGGGATCACCTCTGCGGGCGGCGGTCTACGACGGCGACACGGCGGCGGAGCGCCGCTGGCAGGTGCGCAAGTGGGCCAACCTGATCCTGTCCAACCCGGACATGCTCCACGTGGGCGTACTGCCTCACCACGACCGCTGGGGCGACGTGCTCTCGAACCTTGCCTACGTGATCGTGGACGAGGCCCACGTCTATCGCGGTGTCTTCGGCTCACATGTTTCGAACGTCCTGCGGCGGCTGCGACGGCTCGCGCGGATCTACGGCGCGGAGCCGCAGTTCCTGCTCGCCTCGGCGACGATTGCGAACCCGGGCGAGCTGGGCGCACGCCTGATCGGCGAAGAGACCACGGTGATCGGCGACGACGCAGCGCCGCGCGCCGAGCAGACCGTGGCCCTCTGGAACCCACCGCTCACCGACGAGGAGCTCGGCCTGCGGGCCAGCCCGCTCGGCGAGGCCTCGAGGCTGATGGCAGACCTGGTCTCACGCGGCCTGCGCACACTCTGCTTCGCCAAGAGCCGTCGAGCCGCGGAGCTGATCCATCGTTTCACCGCCGACCGGCTCAGCGATGACTCCGCGCTCTCGCCCTACCGCGCCGGTTACACGCCTCAGCAGCGGCGCGAGATCGAGCGCCGGCTGCTCGAAGGAGAGCTGCTGGGGGTGTCCGCGACGAACGCGCTCGAGCTCGGGATCGACGTCGGCCTGCTCGACTGCGTGATCTCGGTCGGTTTCCCCGGGACGGTGGCGTCACTGCGGCAGCAGTGGGGGCGAGCCGGGCGGCGCGGGCACGGGCTCGCCGTGCTCGTGGCGAGCGAGGACGCGCTCGACCAGTACTTCATGCGCGAGCCCCGCGCGCTGCTGGGGCGAAGAGTCGAGGCGGCGATCCTCGACCACGAGAACCCACGCGTGCTCGACGGCCACGTGCTGGCGGCCGCGTTCGAGGCGCCGCTGGACGACGCCGATCGCGCGGTGCTCGGGGACGCGGCCCTCGAGCGGTCGGCGGCGCTGCCCGAGCTCCGCAAGACCAAGGCGGGGTACGTCTGGGCGGGCCGCGACTACCCGGCCGCGCGCGTCTCGTTGCGCTCGACGAGCCCGGAGTCGTTCCAGATCGTTGACGGCTCCAGCGGCGCCATGCTCGGAATCAGCGAGGAAGCGCGCGCCTACTCGACCATTCACGAGGGCGCGATCTACCTGCACCTCGGTGAGAGCTATCGCGTGCGTGAGCTCGACCTCGGCGCACGCACGGCCGTCGTCGAGCCATTTAGCGGCGACTACTACACGCAGGCCAAGAAGGAGACGACCACCGCGATCGTTCAACCGCTACAGGAGGAGACGCGGCTCGGCTTGCAGCTTTTCTTCGGCCGCGTGGTGGTGACCGAGCAGGTCGTCGGCTACCAGAAGAAGTCGATCCAGACGCAGGAGAGCATCGAGCTCGTCGCCCTCGACCTGCCGCAAACCGAGTTCGAGACCGAGGCGATCTGGTTCATGCCCGGGGCTCGGGTGCTCGACGGGCTCGAGGAGATGCCAAGGCTGCTCGGGTCGCTGCACGCGGCCGAGCACTCGCTGATCGCGCTGCTGCCGCTGTGGGCGATGTGCGACCGGTGGGACATCGGCGGTCTCTCGACCAACCTGCACTTCCAGACCGGCGCGCCGACGATCTTCATCTACGACGGCCACTCGGGCGGCGTCGGCATCACCGAACGCGGCTTCGAGGCCTTCGAGGGCTGGGTCGCCGACACCGCGAAGCTGCTGGCAGGCTGCCCCTGTGAACGCGGCTGCCCCTCGTGCGTCCAGAGCCCGAAATGCGGCAACCTGAACGAGCCGCTCGACAAGGGAGGCGCGCTGCGGCTACTGGGCCGGATGCTCGAGCGCGCGTAGAATCCGGGCATGATTGCTCTGCTGTTGATGCTGTTCGCGCTCTTCGGCTTCTCTTCCGGGTCAAGCAGCGTGACGGCAGCCCCGGCCACGCCGACACAACCGCCACGTGCGCCGGTAACGCTGCCCGCGCTCGCACCGGCGCCGAGGTCATGCGTCACCGTGCACTTCTACCGCGCAGGGACTCCGCGAGGGCCGCTCCAGACGCCCTGCAACGCCCGCAGCGGCGCAAAGCGCTAGCGCGAGGCCGCTGTCGATTCCGGCCTCGCTCGTTCGTCGTACTCTCGACAGCGACCAAGGAGGGCGAGATGCAGTACATGCTGCTGATCTACGGCGACGAGAACGGCCGGGACTCGATGAGCGAGGAGGAACGCGGCCAGGTGATGCAGGCCTACATGGCCTACACGAAGGAGCTCCAGGACAGCGGCGCGATGATCGCCGGGGACGCGCTTGAGCCGACCCAGACGGCGACGACCGTCCGCGTGCGCAACGACGAAACGCTGACGACCGACGGCCCGTTCGCAGAGACCAAGGAACAACTCGGCGGCTACTACCTGATCGAGGCCGGCTCGCTCGACGAGGCGCTCGGCTGGGCCGAGAAGCTGCCCGGGTCACGCCACGGCTCTGTCGAGGTTCGGCCGGTGATGGTCTTCGAAGGGGACGGCTCGTAGTCGAAGCCGTCTTCCGAGAGGAGTGGGGGCGCACGCTCGCGAGCCTCGTCCGCACCCTCGGCAACGTGCAGCTTGCCGAGGACGCGGTGCAGGAGGCCTTCGCGGCCGCGCTGGAGCGCTGGCCCCGCGACGGCGCCCCCGACAACCCAGGCGCGTGGCTGCTGACGACGGCACGCAACCGGGCGATCGACCGGATCAGGCGCGAGCGCACGCTCGCGCACAAGACCGAGCTGCTGGCGGCGCTCGGAGAGCCCGCGCCGAAGGGGGAGGAGGTGGATTCCATCCCGGACGAGCGATTGAGCCTGATCTTTGCGTGCTGCCACCCGGCGCTTTCCACCGAGGCGCAGGTCGCGCTGACCCTGCGCGCCCTCGGCGGGCTCAGTACCGAGGAGATCGCCCGAGCCTTCCTCGTGCCCGAGCCCACGATGGCCCAGCGGCTCGTACGCGCGAAGCGAAAGATCCGCGCCGCCGGAATCCCGTTCCGCGTCCCACCGGACCACGTGCTGCCGGAGCGCGTACGAGCCGTTCTCGCAGTGCTCTACCTGATCTTCAATGAGGGCTACGGGCCGCCGCCGCGGGCCGATCTCTGCGAGGAGGCGATCAGGCTCGGAAAGATGCTCGCGCTGCTGATGCCCGACGAGCCGGAGGCGCTGGGCCTGCTCGCGCTGATGCTCCTGCAGGATGCGCGCCGGGAGGCCCGCCTCGACGAGCTCGGTGAGCTGGTGTTGCTCGGCGACCAGGACCGCCGGCTCTGGGACGTGAAGCGAATCGGAGAGGGGCGGCGCGTGCTCGAGCGGGCGCTCCCGCTGAAGCAGCCGGGCCCGTACCAGCTCCAGGCCGCGATTGCCTCCCTGCACGTCGAGCCCGAGCCGGACTGGCCGCAGATCGCCGCGCTCTACACACGACTCTCCCGGTTCACGCCGTCGCCAGTGATCGAGCTCAACCGCGCGGTCGCCGTGGCCATGGCCGAAGGACCGGAGCGCGGCCTGGAGCTGATCGACCGCATCGACGGCCTCGACCGCTACCGGCACCTGCACTCGGCCCGTGCCGACCTGCTACGTCGACTCGGTCGCAGCGGCGAGGCTGCCGCGGCCTACGGGCAAGCTCTGGAGCTCGCGGCGCAGCCGGCGGAGCGCGCGTTCTTGAAGCGCAGGCTTGCCGAAGTACGATCCTCCGCATGAGCGTCGAGCAGAAGCTGTACGGCTGCCAGTCCATGACCGGCGAGCTCCGGCGGGTGCTCGTGCGAGCGCCACGCGCCGAGGATCTCCACGGCTCGCGGATGTGCGGCTGGCGCGCCGAGCCCGACCCGTTCGGGATCGCGGCGGAGCACGGCGCTTTCTGCAAGCTGCTCGCAGGCGCCGGCGCCGAGGTCGTGCTCGCCCAGTCAAGGGCCGACGGAAACCCGGACGCGATCTACACCTACGACCCCGCCCTGGTCGCAGACGCTGGAGCGCTCCTGCTCCACCCCGGCAAGAAGTGCCGCCGGGCGGAGGTGCCGGCCATGGCGGAGGATCTCGAGCGCGCCGGCGTGCCGATCGCCGGATGGCTACAAGACCATCAGTTGGCGGAGGGTGGCGACCTCTGCTGGCTCGACGAGGGTACGCTGCTCGCGGGCTGCGGCTACCGGACGACCGAGGCGGGGATCTCGCGCCTCCGAGAGCTCCTCCCCGGTGTCGAGGTCCTGGCGTTCGACCTCCCGCACTGGCAGGGGCGGGGCGCGGTGATGCACCTGATGTCGCTGATCAGCCCGCTCGCGCCGGATCTCGCGGTCGTCTATGCGCCGCTGCTGCCAACTCGGCTGGCCCAGCTGCTCGACGACCGCGGTGTCGAGCTGGTCGAGGTGCCGGACGCGGAGTTCGCCACCTTGGGCTCTAATGTCTTGGCCCTCGCTCCGCGGATAGCCCTCGCCGTGGAAGGCAACCCCGAGACACGCCGTCGCATGGAGCGCGCGGGCGCCGAGGTGCTCACCTACCGGGGAAACGAGCTCTCGAAGGGCGACGGAGGCCCGACCTGCCTCACCCGTCCGCTCCTGCGCGCCTAGCCGTGGCCGAGCGGGAAGCTCGCGGGGGAACGCTGGTGATCGGCGGCGGCTTCGCCGGTGGCTACGTCGCCCGTTCACTGCGCGAGCGCGGCGCCACCATCGTCAGCCCCGAGAACTCGATGCTCTACACGCCGATGCTGCCCGAGGCGGCCTCCGGGACGCTGGAGCCTCGCCACACCGTCGTGCCGCTGCGGATGATGTGCCCGCACGCGGAGTTTGTCCTCGGCCGCGCCACGAGCATCGACCTCGAGCGCGGGCGTGTCCAGGTCGAGACGATCGAGGGGCTTCTCAACCTGAGCTACCACGACCTCGTGATCGCGCTCGGCGCCGTCTCGCGCACGCTGCCCATCCCCGGCCTCGCCGATCACGCGCTCGGCTTCAAGTCGCTCGCCGACGCAATCCACCTCCGCAACCACATCCTGCGCCGGCTCGAGGCTGCCGACGCGGCGCCCACCGAGACTCACCGGCTCCGCGAGCTGACGTTCGTCTTCGTCGGTGCCGGCTACGCGGGCGTCGAGGCGCTGGCCGAGCTTTCCGACCTCGTGCGCGACGCGCTCAAGTACTACCCGGAGCTCCGGACCGTGCCGCAACGCTGGGTGCTGGTCGACGCCGCGCCGAAGATCCTTTCCGAGATCCCTCGGCGCCTCGGTGACTACGCGGCCGAGAAGCTCGCGCGGCGCGGCGTCGAGATCCACGTCGAGACGACGCTCGACTCGGTCGAGGCCAACGCCGCTCACCTCTCCAACGGTGAGAAGATCCTGACGCACACGGTGGTCTGGACCGCGGGTGTACGTGCGCATCCACTGCTGTCCCAATTTGGGCTCCCGCTCGACGAGAAGGGGCGCGTGCTCGTGGACGAGACCCTCGCGGTGGAGGGACACGAGCGTGTGTGGGCCCTCGGAGACGGCGCGCGCGTCCCGAACCTCGCCACGCCGGGGGAATTCGATCCGCCCACGTGCCAGCACGCGCTGCGCCAGGCCCGCCGGCTGGCCAAGAACCTCCAGGGAAAGCGGAAGCCGTACCGCTACCGCATGCTCGGCCAGGTGGCGACGCTCGGTCGCTACAAGGGGATCGCCGACGTGATGGGGCTGCGGCTGACGGGCTTCCTCGGCTGGTTCGTCACTCGCACGTACCACCTCTACCAGCTGCCCTTGGTCTCCCGGAAACTGCGCGTCGTCGCCGACTGGACGACGTCGCTCTTCTTCCGGCGCGATATCGCCGAGCTCTCGATGCTCGGCCACCCGCAGCGCCTCGGCGATGCGTGACGAGCTGGAGCGGGCCTACGCGTTCCTCGCGCGGGGAGACATGGGCGGAAGCCGTACCGTCTCTTCGCCGTACGGCCGCGCGATCTACACCGACGAGGTGCCGAAGCGCTCGGACTGCAATTACCTCTGGATCGAGCGAGACGGCGATCCGGACGAGCTCGTTGCCGAGGCACAGCGGCTCGAGCGCCGCCTGATCTTCGTTCCCGACCCCGAGCTCGGCGAGAGGCTCGCACCGTGGTTCGCCGAGCACGGTTGGCGGATCGACCGCCATCTCGTGATGGCCCAGCTGCGCGCGCCTGAGAAGAGGGCCGCTCTCTCACTCGTGCGAGAGTTGGAGGAGGAGGCGCTGCGGCCCGCACGCCGGAGGCTGATGGAGGGCTTCCCCTGGGCGACGCCAGAGATGGTCGAACAACTTTTTCAGGCCAAGGCTCTGATCGGCCAGCGCGTGACGGCTCGCTTCTTCGGCGTGCTAGTGGACGACGCCGTTGTCAGCTACGCCGACCTCTACCTGGACGGCTCCGAAGCCCAGGTCGAGGACGTCGGCACCCTCCCCGAGCATCGCGGCAAGGGCTATGCGACCGCCGTCATCCTCCGCGCGATCGAGCACGCGCGAGCCTCGGGCGCAGACTTCGTCTTCCTCGTCGCCGATGCCGAGGACTGGCCCAAGGAGCTCTACCGCAAGCTCGGCTTCGACGAGCTCGGCCACTACACGAAGTTTTTCGCGCCCCCTACGTAAACTCGGCCGAGGCATCGTCTTGCGACGCCGTTACCAGGATGCGCGTTGCCCGTGCATCCGTCTGAAATGATCCGTCGACACGCTTTCCGACAGAAGACCCGTCCGTGACCACTGCTCTCGCCGTCCGGGGTCTCGAGAAGCGCTACGGACCGGTCGACGCTCTCGCCGGAGTCGACCTCGAAGTCGGCGAGGGCGAGCTCGTGGGCCTGCTCGGGCCAAACGGCGCGGGCAAGTCCACGCTGGTCAAGATCGCCTGCGGTTTGGTCCGACCCTCCGGAGGCACTGCGCAGGTGCTCGATGCTCGGGCCGGCTCGCTCGAGGCTCGCCGCCGGATCGGCTATCTCGCCGAGCTCTTCCGCTTCCCCGGTTGGTACACGGCCGAAGAGTTGCTCGAGCTGCACCAGCGTCTGACGGGCTCGGAGGGCGGTGCCGCCGAGCGGCGCGAGCTCCTGGAGCTGGTCGAGCTCACCGAAGCGCGCGGGCGCCGCGTCGAACAGATGTCCAAGGGCATGCAGCAGCGGCTCGGGATTGCACAGGCGCTCGTGGGGCGGCCACCGCTGCTGCTCCTCGACGAGCCGACGAGCGCACTCGACCCTGTGGGCCGCCGCACCGTCCGCGTCCTCCTCGAGGAGCTGCGTAGCCGGGGCATCTCCGTGCTGCTCAACTCCCACCTGCTGAGCGAGGTCGAGCTGGTCTGCGACCGGGTGGCGATCCTCCTGCACGGTCGCCTCGTCGCGGAGGGCTCCCCCAGCGAGCTCGCGCAGGCCCGCGGTGTGGAGATCGAGACGGACGAAGGAGTGCGAGTCTTCGAGGGCGCCTCGCGCGAGGACGCACCGCGCCTCGTGGCCGAGCTGGTCAACGCGGGACGACACGTGTACGGCGTCCACATCCTGACCTCGACGCTCGAGGAGACCTACCTCGAGGCGGTCGGCGGGGAGACCTCGTGAGCGCGGTCGCAACGATCGTCGGCTACGGCCTGCGCGAGGCGCTGCGACGAAAGGTGTTCGCGGTGGTGCTGCTCCTGACTCTTGGCTTCCTAGGGCTCTACTGGCTCGCCAACCACTACGTCTTCCGCGACGTCGACGACATCTCGCCGCCGGTCGGAATCGACGCGCGCACCTTCGCGGGCGCCTTCATGTTCGGCCTGGCGATGTTCGCGACACTGTTCCTCGGCGTGGTGCTCGCCGTCTTCCTCACGCTCGGCGTCGTGCGCGGAGACGCCGAGCGCGGGCTGCTCCAGCCGCTGGTCGTGCGCCCGGTCGGGCGGTCGACCCTGCTGTTCGCGCGCTGGCTCGGCGCAGTCGCGGTCTGCGCACCGTACGTTGGCGCCGTCTACGTCGCAGCGATGCTGATCACGGGCCTGACCGGCCACTGGTGGCCCGACCACGCGCTCGTCCCGGGGCTCGAGCTGGCAGCCGGAGTCGCGATCGTCGCCGCTCTCTCGCTGCTCGGCTCCGTCTTCCTGACCGCAACCGCGAACGGGATCGCGGTGTTCATGATCTTCGGCGCAGGCCTCGTCGCGGGGCTTCTGGGCTCGATCGGCCACGCCCTCAACTCGCACACGCTGCAGCACTCGGCCAAGATCGCGGCCTGGCTGATCCCCTTCGAGGCGCTCTACCAGGACGGGCTGCGGCAGATCACGGCGGACACGACGGGGTTCACGGGCTTTCTGTTGCAGCTCGGCCCGTTCGGAGGCGCCTATACCGGGGGAGCGCTCTTGAGGCTCTGGGCCGTCGCCTACCTCGTGCTGATCGGAATCCTGGCCGTGGCCGGGTTCGCTCGCAAGGATCTCTAGCTAGCTACGTCACCAGGAGGCCTTCCGCAGGCTGCGCGCAAACGCGGCCCGCTGCTTGCGAGCCTCGGAGCGAAGCCGGGCGTCCTGCTTCATCGCCAGCCGCTGAAGCTCACGCTGGAGCTGCCCGTAGCTTGCGAAGCGCTCGCGCGCGAGCCGTCCGTCGGCGATCGCGGCCTGCACCGCGCAGTCGGGCTCGCCGGTATGCGAGCAGTCGTTGAATCGGCAGTCGGCGGCGAGCTCGTCCACGTCGGTGAACGCCTCCTGGATTCCCTCGTCGGCGTCCCAGAGCTGCACCTCACGCAGGCCTGGAGTGTCCACCAGCAGAGCGCCGCCCGGCAAGCGGATGAGCTGGCGGCTGACCGTGGTATGCCGGCCACGCCCGTCCTCGGCGATCTCGTGCGTCCGCTGCAACTCCTCGCCGGCGAGCCGGTTCGCCAGGGTCGACTTCCCCACCCCGGAGGAGCCGAGCAGCGCGATCGTCCTTGCAGGCGCGAGGTACGGCGCGAGCTCTTCGAGCCCGGCGCCCGTGATGTTGCTGACCGCGTGCACCGCTGCCCCGAGAGCGACTTGCTCGACCTCGAGCAAGGCGCCGGCCACGTCCTCGCAGAGGTCGGCCTTGGTCAGTACGAGCACGGGCGTCGCCCCGCTCTCCCACGCGAGGGTGAGATACCGCTCCAGCCGGCGCAGGTTCAGGTCGTCGTCCAGGGCGCTGACGATGAAGATCGCGTCCAGGTTGGCCGCGAGAACCTGCTCCTCTGTCGGAGCCCAGGCGGCCTTACGCGAGAAGGCCGACCGGCGCGGCAGCACCGCGTGAACCGTCTCGTCGCGGAGCGCGACCCAATCGCCGACCGCCGGGAGCTCGGCTGCCGAGGCGGCCTCGTGGCGCAGACGACCCGTGAGGCGGACCCGCCGCTCCCCACCTTCTGTGAGCACGTCGTACCCGCCGCGGTGCTGAGCCGCGACGCGGGCGGGAACCAGCTCGTCGTCTTCAAGCGACTCGAACGCCGCCGCGAAGCCCTCGTTCCAGCCGAGGTCGTCAAGAGTGAACAGTGGTGCTTGCAAGCGAGATCTCCTTCAGGATCGAGTGACGGACCGGACGTGGCCCGAGGCTCGGAACTCGCTACAGGGGTGTGCTGCGGCTAGTCGAAAGCCTCAGGCTCTGCGACCGGAGAGTGCAATTGTCGTCATGGCGCACCTCCTTGCCGAAAAACAGCGGAAACCAAAGCCTAGCAGTCGTGTCCGAAGACGCTACTGGAGCGCGCGCAGCGCGGCCCCTAGTGACTGCTTCGTCGTCAACACGCCCGCGAACAGGTCGCCGTGCTCCTCGATCCGCTTGCGAACGACGTCCATCGTGAACGCGCCAGGGTCGAGCGACTCGTCCACCTCCTCCCAGCGCAGCGGCGTCGAGACCGGCGCGCCCCCCTTCGGCCGCACGGAGTACGCCGAGGCGATCGTCTTGCCCTCGCCGTTCTGATTCGCGTCGATCAGCACGCCCTTTCGCTTTGCCTTCGTCCATTCCGTCGTGACGAGGCCTCGATGCGTCGAGGCCAGCGCGCCCGCCACGATCTCGGCGAACTGCCGCGTGTCCTCATAGGTGTGGCGCCTCGCGATCGGCACGAGCACGTGGATCCCGTCCGCCCCGCTCGTCTTGCAGAACGACTCGAGGCCGAGCGCGTCCAACGCCTGCTTCACGAGCAACGCGACCTGCACCGTCTCCCTGAAGCCGGCATCGTCGGAGGGGTCGAGGTCGAAGAGCACCCAGTCGGGCCGGTCGAGCTTGTCAACGCGGGAGTACCAGGTGTTCAGGTCGATGCAGCCCATGTTCACCATCCAGAGGAGCGCAAGCTCGTCGTTCACGAGCGGCGCCAGGATCTTGCGCCGCCGGCGCGGCTTCTCGCGTGTCGAGACCTCGAGCTCCACCGTCGAGATCCAACCGGGCATGCCCTGCGGGGCGTCTTTCTGGAAGAAGTGCTTGCCCTGCCAGCCGTCGGGAAAGCGCTTCATCGTGAACGGGCGATCCTCTAGGTGGGGCACGACGACCCGCGCCACGTCCCGGTAGAACGCGAGCAGATCGCCTTTGGTGATCCCCTCCTCGGGCCAGAAGGGCTTGTCGAGATTGGACAGCCGGAGGACCCGCTTTCCCTTCTTGATCACTTCGGGGATCGACGTGGCCGGTTGCTCGCCCGGAAGCTCGCGCCGCACCTCCTCGGGATCCTTGTCCTCGCGCAGGCCCTTGTAGACCGGCGCGCGCAGGCGGCCGTCATGCGTCCACTCGACGAACTCGACTTCGGCGACGAGCTTCGGCTCGACCCAGACGATGTCGTCCTTGCGCACGCGCGGAAGCTTTGGCACCTGTGGGAAGGGCGAGTCCTTTCGCTCCAGCGGTCGCAACAGCTTCAGCAGCCGCTCGATCTCGGCCTCGCCGAAGCCGGTGCCGACGTTCCCCACGTACTCGAGGCCGTCGTCGCCGTAGACCGCGAGCACGAGTGAGCCGAAGCCGGTGGCCCGCCGCCCCTTCCCGCTGGTGTAGCCGGCGATCACGAATTCCTGCTCGCCGTGAGACTTGAACTTGAGCCAGTCGCGCGAGCGCTTGCCCGGGAGGTAGCGCGAATCCAGCCGCTTGGCCACCACGCCCTCGAGCCGTCGCTCCTTCGCTGCCACCATCAGCGCCGGCCCGTCGTCGAACGACTCGGAGAACTTGACGGTGCGGTTGCGCTTGTCGAGGAGCTTCTCGAGCCGCCCGCGCCGCTCGGAAAGCGGCAGGTCGAGGACCGGCTCGCCGTCCGCTTCGAGCAGGTCGAAAAGGTAGTAGACGATCGGCGTCCCTGACTTGCGCTGCTGCATCGCCGAGAAGCTCGGGCGCCCTTCGTCGTCGAGTGCGCAGACCTCGCCGTCAACCACGCAGTCGGGAGTCTTGAGCGCCCTGACGAGCTCCTTGGCGACGTTCTCGAATCGTTGGGTGTAGTCCTGGTCCTTGCGGGTGCGGAGCTCCGCCTCGCCGCCGGCCACACGCGAGACGATCCGATAGCCGTCCCACTTGATCTCGAATTCCCAGTCGTCCCTGCGCGGCATGTTCTTCACGTCCTCGAGCGTCGCCAGCATGGGCGCATACTTGCGGCGGGAGGCCGAAGAGGCCTCGCCGTCCCCGCTCTTGCGGATCAGGAGCCAGTTCTTGGGGTCGCCGTCGAGCTTGGCCGGCACGAGCGTCCAGACACCGTCGAGCTTCTCGCCGTGCAGCCGGAAGGTCAGCCCGCCGTCACGCTTCTCCTCGACCAGCTCATAGGTTCCACGGTCGAAGATCTCGACCGTTCCTGCGCCGTACTGGCCCTTCGGAATCTCCCCCTCGAAGGTCGCGTAGTCGATCGGATGGTCCTCGACGTGCACCGCCAGGTGCCGCTCGCCCGTCTCGAGCGGAATGCCCTTCGGCACCGCCCAGCTTGCGAGCGCGCCGTCGCGCTCGAGGCGCAGATCGTAGTGGAGCCGGCGCGCGTCGTGGCGCTGAATCACGAAGATCGGCTCCTTGGCGCCCTTCTTGCCGGTGAATGGCTCCGGCGTCTTCTTGGGATCCCTCTTCTTGCGGTACTCCGCGAGCTTGGCCACGGAGTCAGCTTGCCTTGCGAGCGCGCCTTCGGCACCCGGAACCCTTCTTCTGAGTCGTCTCGACGGTCGCGCTGAACATGCGCACGGGCACGCTGGCGAGGCCGAGCGAGATCGTGCCGCTCCAGAGCGAGGGCGCCATGACCGTGGGATACCCGCTGAAAGGGCTTGAAAACCGGGAGGCGTTTAGCAAATGTCTCGCGAGGGAAACCAGACTCACAACTCGGGGTCGTACATTTTTCGAAGCTACTCCACCTAACGGGGGGTTAGGGACGAGGCCGCCCACAAGGCGGCCTCGTCATGTGTACGAACGGGGGATAAGCCTGTGGAAGATGTGGAAAAGCGCCGGTTTTGCCGCGGTTTCAGCGGGTTGCTGGCACTTGCCCGATTGTGCGGAACCGCACACGGCGCCGGCGGCGCAGCTCCTCGCCCGACTGCCCCTCGAGTTGCTCGAGCGATTCGCCCACAGCATCTCCGAGCAAACGCGCAGCCTCTTCGTGGTCTGTGTGAGCCCCGTCACCGGGCTCCGGGACGATCGCGTCGATCACCCCGAGCTCGAGACAGTGACCCGCGTCCGGCTTGAAAGCGGCGGCCGCCTTGCGGGCCTCGCCGGCGTCGCGCCAGAGAATGGCCGCGCAACCCTCGGGCGAGATCACTGTGTAAATCGCGTTCTCCTGCATCAAAACGCGGTCGGCGAGCGCCGTTGCAATCGCGCCTCCCGAACCACCCTCGCCGATCACGCAGGTGATCGTCGGAACGCGCAGCCGCGCCATCAACGCCTGCGAGCGGGCAATCGCTCCGCCCTGGCCGTGCTGCTCGGCGATCACGCCTGGGTACGCGCCCGGGATGTCCACCAGCGTCACGACCGGGAAGCCGTGCCGTTCGGCCAGATCCATCGCGCGCATCGCCTTGCCGTAACCCTCCGGGTAGGCCATGCCGAAGTTGCGTCGCGTCCGCTCCTTCACGTCCCGGCCCTTCTGGTTGCCGATCAGCACGATCGACCTCCCGCGAAAGCGCCCGATCCCGGCGACAAGTGCGGCGTCGTCACCGTGCTGGCGGTCGCCGTGCAGCTCGAACCAGTCCTCGAGCAGGCGGTCGACGTAGTCCAGGGTGTACGGCCGTTCCGGGTGGCGCGCGAGCTCGACCGAGCGCCAGATCTCCTCGTCGCTCGGCTCTGCGACGATCCGCTCGAGCTGCCTCTGGAGACGCTCAAGCTCCCCGGACAGCCTCGCGCCGCGCAGCAGCGGCAGGCTCCGGAGGCGGCTCAGCTGCTCCCGGAGCCTCAGCTCCGCCTCACGTGCCATGGTCGAAGAGGCGTAGCAGCCGCGCCAGCGTCGCGCGCAGCTGGGGTCGAGGGACGATTGCGTCCACGTGGCCGTGGCGGTAGTTGGACTCGGCGAGGCCGAAGTCGTCGGGCAGCCTCTCGCGCGTCGTCTGCTGCACGACTCGCGGCCCGGTGAACGAGAGCAGCGCGCCCGGCTCGGCCACGAGGACGTCGCCGAGGCTGGCGAAGCTCGCGAGCACACCAGCCGTGGTCGGGTGCGCCATCACGCTGATCAGCGTGCCGCCGGAGTCGTGCAGGTCCTCGACGGCGCAGACGGTCTTGGGCAACTGCATCAGCGAGAGGATCCCCTCCTGCATGCGCGCACCCCCGGTGGTGGTGACGGAGAGGAGCGGGACCCCGCGCTCCGCGGCCCCCTCGCAGGCGCGCGCGAACTTTTCGCCGACGATGCGACCCATAGAGCCACCCATGAAACCGAACTCCATCACCGCGAGCTGGCAGGGTTGATCCTCGATCGCCGCGCGGCCGATCACCATCGCCTCGCCGAGCCCGGTCGCCAGCTCGGCCTCGGCCAGCCGCTCGGTGTAGGGGCGCAAATCGAAGAAGTCGAGCGGATCGTCGGAGCGCAGCTCGGCCGCCTCCTCCGCAAAGCTGTCCTCGTCGACCAGCTGCCGAATCCGTTCCCGCGCGTGCACCGGGAAGTGGTGACCGCAGTGCGGGCACACGTTGAGGTGCTGCTCGAGCTCGTCGGCGCGGTAGTGCGAGTCGCACTTCGGGCACGTGTTGGGATGCGGCCGCACGCCGTCCCCGGTGGGAGCGTGCTTGTGCTCGATGGAGACGTCGATGCGTTCGGACACGAGCTTGCGAGTTTAGACCCGGCGCCTCCGCTGAGAGTTACACGCGCAGGGCCGCGCAGAAGCGGGTCAGCGGCTCCACGTTCCCGGGCTCGGCGGCCAGGCCACTGAAACCCGCGCCGAGAATCGTGGAGCGCTCCTGTACCCGCCGAAGGACATCTTCGACCTGCGAGACGGTCAGGCCGCCCGGCTCCGGCATGAATGGGCTTATCTCGCCCGGCTCCAGCGAATCCACGTCAAGGGCCACGTACACCCCATCCGTGCCCTCCAGCGCCTGCTCGAGCTGGCCGGGGTCGGTGCGCAGTCCGACCGAGGCGACGTACTCCTGCTCGGGCGGGTCGAGGTTGCGCGCGCCGAGCAGCAGCGTGTTCTCCGGATCGATCGCGCCCGAGTCGAGCAGCATCCGCAGCGGCATTCCCCAGAGGTTCCCGGAAGGCGAGGTCTCGGGCGTGTTCAGATCGCCATGCGCGTCGAACCAGACGAGTCCGATGCTGTTGCTTCGAGCCGCGAGGCCCTCGACGGCGCCGATGTGGGCACAGCAGCAGCCGCCGAGCACGAGGGGTCGCTCGGGAAGATCCATCGCGATTGCGAGGTTCTGCTCACCGAGCGTCTCTTCCTCGACAACCGAAGCCTCCGGGTACGGCAGTGGCAACCGTGCCGCCTCTGCCATCGTCTCGCCGCCTTCGCCCCAGGCGCGGGGAACACGGACAAGCCCGGCGCCGAACTCCCGGCCGCACGAATGGCACTCGTAGCCAGGTCCGAGCGCAACCGCGGTGAGGGTGTGGCAATCGGGGCAACGGGCGCGTAGGCGGCTCACGTGACCTCCTCGAGGGCGGCGACCAGGTTGGTGAGGTCAGGTTGCTCCTTCGTCGGCTGCGGGCCGGGCCGCTCTCCCAGCCGGTTGATCCAGACCGACGGCAAGCCGAGCTCGTTTGCGGGCCCGATGTCGTGGAAGAGGCTCGCCGCGACATGCACGTCGGGGCCGCGGCCGGTGCGCTCCTGGAAAGCGCGCCAGTGGCCGAGATCCGGCTTGTAGGAACCGATCTCCGAGGCAACGATCGCCAGTTCGAACGGCACCCCGAGCCGCGCCATCGACGCTTCGATGTAATCGCGGTCGGTATTGGAGAGGATCGCCAGCTTCCAGCCCTGCTCTTGAGCTTCCGCGAGCGCCTCGTGAACCTCCGGAAACGGCTGCCATTGAGGAAGCGAGTGTGCCAGCCCGTCCTCTTCGCTCGCCCCCGCCGCCAGCCGGCGCATCGCCTCGATCAGCACCTCGCGATAGGAACGCGTCCCGTCGGCTTCGAGCTCCGGCTCGAGCTCGTGGTAGCGGTGGAGCTGCTCGTCGGCCCGCTTCTCGCCGAACACGCGCGCCAGCTCGGCGCGAATGCCGCCATTCCAGTCGATCAGAGTGCCGTAGCAGTCGAAGGTGACCCAGCGATCCGCCACGGCTCGGCGCTAGTCCTCGAAGCGGCGGACCACGATGGTCGCGTTGTGGCCTCCGAAGCCGAACGAGTTCGAGACGGCGGTGCGCACATCGGCCTCGCGGGCCTCGTTCGGAATGTAGTCGAGGTCGCACTCCGGATCGGGTTCGTCGTAGTTGATCGTCGGCGGCAGCGCACCGCGCTCGATCGCCAGGATCGAGAACATCGCCTCGACCGCGCCCGCGGCGCCGAGGCAGTGGCCCGTCGCGCCCTTCGTCGAGGAGACCGGCGTCGTACGCGCGTTCTCCTCGCCGAGAGCCAGCTTGATCACGCGTGTCTCGGCGGCGTCGCCGAGCGGTGTGGAGGTGCCGTGAGCGTTGATGTAGTCGATCTCGTCGGTGTTCACCCCGGCGTCGCCGAAGGCCATGGTCATAGCGCGGGCCGGGTTCACGCCGGAGGGATCGGGCTCGGTGATGTGCTGCGCGTCCGAGGAGACGCCGTAGCCCAGCAGCTCCGCGTAGATCTTCGCGCCGCGGGCTCTCGCGTGCTCGAGCTCCTCGAGCACGACCACCGCGCCGGCCTCACCCATGACGAAACCGTCACGGGAAGCGTCGAAGGGCCGGCTCGCCGCCTCCGGGTCGTCGTTGCGACGGGACAACGCACGCATCGCGCTGAAGCCCGCGATCCCAACCTCCGTCACCGGCGCCTCGGTGCCGCCGCAGAACATCACATCGGCGCGACCGAGCCTGATGGCGTCGAGGCCGTCGCCCATCGCCATGTTGGATGCAGCGCACGCCGTGCATTGGGAGCTCAGGGGTCCCTTCGTACCGAGCTGCATCGAGACCCAGGCGGCGCCCATGTTCGGGATGATCTCTGGGATCGAGAACGGGTTGACGCGATCGGGCCCACGCTCGAGCAACTCGCTGTGACAGTCCTGGAAGGCCTTGAGCCCGCCGATCCCGGTCGCGATCGCAGCACCGATCCGGTCGGCCTCTGACTCGATCTCGAGCCCGGAATCGGACTCGGCTTGACGGGCGGCCGCAACGATCAGGTGCGCGAAGCGGTCCATGCGCCGGGCCTGCTTGAACGGGATGTACTCGGTCGCATCAAAGTCCGCCACCTCGCAGGCGAAATGCACGCTGAAGCGGCTCGAGTCGAACTGGGTGATCTCGCCCGCACCGGAGCGTCCGGCCAGCAGGCCGTCCCACGTCGACTCGACGTCCTTACCGAGCGGCGTGACGGCGCCGAGGCCCGTGATCACCACCCTGCGTCTTCCGTTGAGGCTCGCGCCCGTGGTCACATTCCCAAACCCCCGTCGACGAGCAGCACTTCGCCCGTGATGAACGAGGCCTCGTCGGAGCAGAGGAAGCGTACCGCTCCGGCGACGTCTTCCGGCTCGCCGAGCCGGCCGAGCGGCGTGCTGCTCAGCATCCCCTGCTGTGCGTCCTCGGGAAGCACGTCGGTGAGGCGCGTGTTCACGTAGCCCGGCGCGACCACGTTGGCGCGCACGTTGCGGCTGCCGAGCTCGCGGGCCAGCGACTTGGTGAAGCCGATGATGCCGGCTTTCGAGGCGCCGTAGTTCGCCTGGCCCCAGTTGCCGTGGACGCCGACGATGCTCGAGATGTTGACGATCGATCCCGCCCGCTTCTTCATCATCCCCCGCGTCGCGGCACGGCAGGTGTAGAAGACCGAGGAGAGATTCGTCTCGATCACCGCGCGCCAGTCGTCGTTCGTCATGCGCGCCAGCACGCCGTCACGCGTGAGGCCGGCGTTGTTCACGAGAATGTCGAGGTCGCCTGCCTCCTCGACCAGCCGCTTCGCCTGCTCGGGATCGGAGACGTCGGCCTGGACGGCGCGGCCGCCGGCCTCCTTGGCTACTGACTCCGCCTCGTCGGCGCCCGAGTGGTAGCCGACGACCACCGCCGCACCGCTACGCGCGAGCTCGAGGGCGATCGCAGCGCCGATCCCGCGGGAACCGCCGGTGACGAGCGCGGTCTTGCCTTCGAGGGAGCAGAACGACTCAGGCAGTTCTGAGCGTCTCCCGCAGCTTCTCGAGCGACGCCAGGTCGCCGACCGGGATCGCCTTCACGCTGCGATCGATTCTCTTCAGTAAACCGCTGAGCACGTTGCCGGGCCCGACCTCGACGAAAACCTTGACGCCCTGGCGCATCAACTCGCGCGCCGCCTGCGTGAAGCGCACCGGCGCGGTCAGTTGCTCGACGAGGAGCGAGGCCATCCGCTGCGCGGGCTCGATCTTCGCCGTCACCGTGGACATGAAAGGCGCGATCGGGTCGTTGATCTTGGCCCGCGCGATTGCCGGACGCAGGCGCTCGGCAGCACGCGCGACGAGGGGGCTGTGGAAGGCGCCGGAGACGCGGAGCTTCACCGTTCGGCGCGCACCCTTCACCTCGGCTTCGCTGCAGCACACATCCACGGCCGGGTCTTGGCCCGAGATCACGATCTGGCCGGGGCAGTTGTAGTTGGCCGGCCAGACGCCCGAGATCTCCTTGCACAGGGCCTCGACGACAGCATCCTCGAGGCCGAGGATCGCCGCCATCGAGCCGGGGTTCTCGAGCGCCGCCTCGGCCATGGCCAGACCGCGCTCGCGAACGAGCATCAGCGCGTCCTCGACCGAAAGCGCCTGCGCGGCCGCGAGCGCTGCGAATTCCCCAACCGAATGGCCGACGACGACGTCTGGCTCGAAACCGTCGGCGCGCAACGCGGCCAGTACCGCCAGGCTGGTCGCCACCAGCGCGGGCTGCTGCACCTCGGTGTGCACGAGCTCGGCCTCGGGAGCCTCGAAGCAGAGCCGGACGAGATCGAGGCCCGAAGCCTCGCTCGCGCGCCGGTAGACCTCCATCGCCTCTGGCACGGCCAGCGCGATCTCCCGGCCCATGCCCGCCTCGAGCGAGCCCTGGCCCGGGAAGCAAAACGCGATTTTTTGCGCGCTCATCCCATTCCTCCGTCTGTCCATTCGATCAAACCGGAGCCCCACGTGAGGCCGGCACCCATTCCCGTCATCAGCACGAGCTTTCCCTTTCCAAGCTTTCCATCGGCTTTCGCGTCCGCCAGGGCGAGCGGAATCGAGCCGGACGAGGTGTTTCCGTAGCGGTCGACGTCGATGACCACCTTCTCTCTCGCGATGCCGAGCTTGTTCACTGCATGCTCGATGATCCTCACGTTTGCCTGGTGCGGCACGTACACGTCCACGTCCTCGACCGTGCGCCCGCACTCGGCCAGCACCGACTGCGCAGACGAGACCAGGATGCGCGTGGCGAACTTGAACACCTCGCGGCCGTTCATCTTCACGAAGTGCTGCCGATCGGTCACTGACTGGGCACTCGCAGGCGAGCGCGAGCCGCCGGCGGGCAGGTAGAGCTGCGGCCCGCCCGAGCCGTCTGCGCCGAGCTCGAAGCCGAGGAAGCCGCCTGCCGCGACGCGCTCGAGGACGATCGCGCCCGCCCCGTCGCCGAACAGGACGGCGGTGCCGCGGTCGCTCCAGTCCAGGATCTTCGAGAGCACGTCCCCGCCGACGATCAGCGCCTTCTGCGCCAGGCCGCCGGCGAGCATGCCGTAGCCCTGGGCGACTGCGTACATGAAGCCGGTGCAGCCGGCCGAGAGGTCATAGGCGCCCGCTCTGGTCGCTCCCAGCTGATCGGCCAGGATCACGGCCGTGGATGGAAA
Source organism: Gaiellaceae bacterium (assembly GCA_035296785.1). Classification (GTDB taxonomy): domain Bacteria; phylum Actinomycetota; class Thermoleophilia; order Gaiellales; family Gaiellaceae; genus AC-32. Next base: position 13,005 of record DATHAF010000025.1, on the reverse strand, counting down.
GGCCATATCGGGCGTGACCGTGGCGACGATGATCAGATCGATCTCGGAACCCTCGAGCCCCGCGTCGGCGAGCGCCTGCCGCGCGGCCGGGAGGCAAAGGTCGGAAAGAGCCTCCTCGGGCGCGGCGATCCGGCGCTCGCGGATGCCCGTGCGCTCGATGATCCACTGGTCCGAGGTGTCCATCATCGTCGAGAGCTCGTCATTCGTGACCACGCGCTCCGGCACATGGGAGCCCAGCCCCGTGATCGAGATGGCGACGCCGTTCGCGGTACCGATCATCGCTCCACCGCGAAGGTCAACATCCCGCGGGCGGCCAGCTCCTCGCCCACGTGAGCAGTCGATCTGCCCTTGCCGATTGGGCCGCGCACGGACTCGATCCTGCACTCGAAGACGAGCTCGTCGCCCGGCTCGACGATCCGCTTGAAGCGCACGTCGTCGATCCCCGCGAAGAGCGCCAGGCGGCCTCTGTTTTCCTCCTGCGTGAGCACCGCGACAGCACCAGTCTGGGCCATCGCCTCGACGATCAGCACGCCCGGCATGATCGGCCGGCCAGGAAAGTGGCCTGCGAGATACCACTCGTCGCGCCGCACGGTCTTGCGCGCCACCACGCGCTCGCCGGGCTCGAGCTCGAGCACCTCGTCGATCAGGAGGAACGGCTCCCGGTGAGGCAGGATCGCCTCGATCTCCTCACGGCCCAGGCTCATTGCAGCCGCAGCTTCTCGTGACTGTCGTGTCGACCGGTCATTGCAGACGGCCACACGGGCAGGGCTCGCGTGGCCTGAGAGCGACGACGCAAGCGTCGTCTCACGCCGCCGCGGAGTCCGAAAGCCGTGAGCGCAGGCCCGCGCGGGCACGGTGCGCGTAGCATTTCGCGGTCCCGACGGGCATGCCCTCGCGAGCCGCGATCTCGGCGAAGGACAAGCCGAGCGCGTCCTTCAGGACGACGACGGTCGCCTGCTCCTGTGAGAGACCCGCGAGCCCTGCTCCGAGCTCGTGCCGGAGCTCGGCGAGATCGGCCTCCCGCGCGGGGTCGTCATCGCCGGCGACGCGCTCATCGTCGAGCAGCGGCTCGCAGCGGCGCACGCGCTGGCGATCGGCGACGTCGTGACAGGTGTTGACCACGAGCCGGTGGAGCCAGGTCGCGAATTGCGAATCGCCGCGGAATTGACGCAGCCGCAGGCAGAGCTTGGCCAGCGCCTCCTGGGCTGCGTCGCGGGCGTCCTCAGGATCAGCGAGGACCTGCGCGGCGAGACGCTCGACCCGTGGGGCATGCCGCTCGCACAGCGCCTCCAGCGCCGCCGAATCGCCGTCTTTTGCTCGCTTGACCAGGATCGGGTCACTCAGCTTCTCGTAGACGAGCGGCCTCTCGGGCCGAGGGTCCTGACGAATCTGACGGCCCTTGCGCAGAGGAGGTTGCACGGTCGGCCTAGTGTATGGCCCGTGTTCGACTCGCTGGCGCCCGAGGCGGTGCTTCCGCTGCTTCGCGGACGCTTCGGCCGCGAGTACACCTACGTCCAGTCGACACCGTCCACGCAGCTTCTCCTGGAGCCGAATGAGCCGGAGGGAGCCGTCGCCGTCGCGGGGGAGCAGACCGCCGGCCGGGGGCGCCTCGGGCGACGCTGGCTGGCGCCTGCCGGGACGAGCCTGCTCTGCTCCGTCCAGCTTCGGCCGGAGGTCTCGCCGGAGCGGCTACCCGAGCTGACCGGGATCGCGGCGCTCGCCTGCGCCGACGCAATCGCCGCCGCGACGGGGATCGAGGCCGAGCTGAAGTTCCCAAACGACCTGCTCGTCGCGGGCCGCAAGGTCGCGGGGATCCTGGCGGAGGCGCGTGAGGGAAGGGTCGTGCTCGGCGTTGGAATCAACGTGAACGTGGGCGAGAGCGACCTCCCAACGGAGGTCGACCGTCCGGCGACGTCGCTGCTAATGGAGACCGGCCGCGAGGTCGACCGCGCCGAGCTCCTGGTCGAGCTGCTCGAGCTGCTCGAGCTCCGCTACGACGCCTGGAATCAGGGCCCGCGGACCTGACGGCTCTGATTGCCGGCCAGATCGCGGGCGTAAGCGCGCACTGCACGCACCGAGCCTGCGTGGCCGACGCGGAAGGAGCCCGCGCGCTTGATCGCGAGCACGTGCGGGCGCCCGTTCAGCACGACCGTCACCTGCGCCGGCTCGCTCAGCCAGAAGCGCAGGAGCCGGAACGAGGCCAGCCGTAGAGTGGGAGCCACGCGGTCGATGCGCACGATCACGGATTGCCTGACCGTGAGCAACGTGTCGGTCGCGATCAACACCGCCGAGTAGCGCCCGTCCGGGAGGCTGTCTCCGTCCCAGGTCAGGCGCTGCGGGCCGGCGGCCAGCGCGGAGTCGAAGGGCGTGGCCAGTACCGAGGAACCGCGCAGGATGCGCAGCCTTACGTGCGCCGGTGCGTTGAGCTGAAAGGAGTAGTCGAGCGTGTCGAAGCGGCCATCTCCGTTCGGCGAGATCACCCGCGCGCTGGCGATGAAGCCGGCGAGCGTCCGGTCGACGTAGAGCTGGACGGTCGACTGCACCTGTTTGCCGCGGTCGTCCCTGGCGACGAGCGAGAGGCGGTAGCGCCCGTCGGGGAGGTTGACCTGGCTCCAGGCGAACGTGCTTTGTCCCGCCGGGCGTCGCTGGCTGAAGAGCGTAGCGACGGTGTCTCCGAGCGAGTTGAGGACGCTCGCGGTCACGAGCGCAGGCACGGAGATCCGGTAGGTCACCTTCGCGTCGTCGCTGCGTCCGTCGCCGTTAGGGGTCACCACTCCCGGCATGATCTTCAGCTGCTGCAACGAAAGCGGCGCGGGAGCGAGGCCGATCGTGCCCGTGGCCGAGCGCATCTGCGGCGCGCTGATCGTCCACGTGTATTGCCCGGCCGGCGCCGCGGTCGAATTCCAGGTCCAGTCGACGATCGCGCCGATCCCCGCACCGCTTGCGACCACGAGCCTCTTCTGGTCGCGCACGGTCACCGCCCACGAGGTCTGGCCCGAGAGGCGCCCCGTGAAGCGAATCGGGCCGCCGAGGGCCCCGACGACGGCCGGCGAGTAGAGCTTCGGCAGGCCGGTCTGAGCGACTCCGGCCCGGATTGCGGAGAGCTGCCCGTAGAAGCTCGCGCCCGGGCAGCTTGTGGGGTAGACGTCGCGATGGGCCGAAATCGCGCGCAGGGTCACCGTCGCTCCGGCCCGGTATCGAGGATTGCCGGCCGAAATGCGCACGGCGCTCGATGACGGGTCGACGTGATCCAGGTCGAGCCGCCAGGCGAGCAACGAGACGAGCGCGGCGCGCGCCGCGGGCGTGATCGAGGTCGAGCTGTAGTCGCCGATCACCGCGACGCCGACCGAGCCCGTGTTGAACCCCTGCGAGTGCGCGCCGATGACCGGCTTTGTCATGCCTCCGTAGCGCCCTTCGAAGATCTGGCCGTACTTGTCGACGAGAAAGTTGTAGCCGATGTCGTTCCAGCCGTTGCCCTGCACGTGGTAGAGCTCGATCGCGCGCACGATCGAAGCCGACTGCGCCCTCGTGTACGAGTTGGAGCCGGCCGTATGGTGGACGATCGCAAGGTGCACGGAGTCGGCGTAGTACGGGGGCGCCCGCCGGATCGCTTCGTCCGCGTGCCACCCGGCGCGAGCGATCACAGGCGGCGCGTTGGCGAGGTCGGCTCGCCTCACTGCGAAACGCTCCCTCGGGCTGCGCACGAAGTAGGCCCGCAGCCGACTCACTCGCCCCACGCTTCTGTACTGGATCGCGTTCGACGGGCCGGTCCAGAACGGGCTCGCGACACGCCAGCCCCGGGTGGCTCGGCGCTCGCGCCGGGTGTCGGGAAGAGCGTCCTCCTGTGAAAAGACGCGCCAGGCGCTCCAGCGGCCGGCCAGGTTGCGCGTCCGGTACTTGACCAGGCCCGGCCCGCGCCAATGCGCACCCACGAGCTGGAACACCCTGGTCGGAACCGCGCCGCGCGGCGCCCGCAGCGTGAACTCTCGTGCCGTAAGCCCAGCTCCAAGAGCGGAACCAGGAAAGGCGGCAGCGAGGACGGCTGCGAGAAGTAGCGGCTTCATGAGGACTGACCCGCTTTCGAGGGTGGCACACGCCCTCCTGGGCCGCAAGGAAAATTCGGGGTCGCTGATAGAATCTTTACGGCTGTGAAAGGGCCGTTTCTGCGGGTACTTTTCGGCTCGCTGGCCGTGGCCCTCGCCGTTCCGGCACTCGCGTTCGGCGCCTCTTCGAGCAGGCCCCGCGTCTTGGCGATCCACTACGAGTTCGAGGTCAACCCGGTCACGTCGAGCTATCTCGACCACCAGCTGGATCGCGCGCAGAAGAACGGCTACAGCGCTGCGGTGATCATCCTCGACACCCCGGGCGGGCTCTCCGAGTCGATGCGCACGATCGTCAAGAACGAGCTCCGGTCGAAGATTCCGGTGATCGTCTACGTCTCGCCACCGGGTGCCCGAGCCGCCTCGGCCGGGGTCTGGATCGGGATGGCGGCAGACGAGCTGGCGATGGCGCCCACGACGAACATCGGCTCCTCGACGCCGATCAACGGCAACGGAACGAATCTCGACAGCGACCTCCGCCGCAAGGTGCTGAACGACGCAGCCGCCTCGCTGCGCGGTCTCGCCAAGTTCCACGGCCGCAACCAGCTCTGGGCCGATCTCGCCGTCCGAAAGGGAAGCAACCTCTCCGCCGACGAAGCTCTGCGCAGGCACGTGATCGATGACATCGCGCCGAACCTGCCGGCGCTCCTGACGAAGATCGACGGCCGTAAGACCGTCGGCAAGAACTTCGTCCTTCACACCGCGGGCGCAGAGATCGTCGAGGCGCACCCGGGCTTCTTCACCCGCCTGCTGAACGCGCTGATCGACCCGAACCTGATTCCGCTCCTGTTTCTCGCCGGCATCGCCGGGATCGGCTTCGAGATCTTCCATCCGGGAGTGGTGCTTCCCGGAGCGCTCGGCGCGGTCTCGCTCCTGACCGCCCTCTTCGGCTTCGCCGTGCTCCCGATCAGCTGGGCCGGACTGGCGCTGCTGCTGCTCGGGGCGGCGCTCCTGGTGGCCGACGCGCACGTCGTCAGCCACGGCACGCTTACGGTCTCGGGCCTGATCAGCCTCGTGGTCGGCTCGCTGATGCTCTTCCACAACGCACCCGCGCCCTACAACGACGTCAACGCCCCGCTCCTCGTCGTCTTCGCGGTGCTGCTCGGAAGCCTCTGGGTGTTCGCGCTGACGAAGGCCGTACAGGTGCGCCGCAGCCCCCTGGCCGCCGGGCCCGAGACGATGGTCGGCGAGGTCGGCGAGGCTCGCCGCGACGACCTGGTGTTCGTACACGGCGAGCTCTGGCGGGCACGGCCGACGTCGGGCGAGGCGCTGCGGCCCGGCCAGCGCGTCCGCGTCGCGGGTGTCGGCCCCGAGCTCGTCCTCGAAGTCGAACCGCTCCCCGCAGAGTAGGATCGTGCCGTGACTGCCGCGCTCATCGCCGTCGTCGCCGTTCTCTTCCTCGTCTTCTTGTTCCTCGTCTCGGCGATCAAGGTTGCGCGCGAGTACGAGCGCGGGATCATCTTCCGGCTCGGGCGCCTGCTCCCGGAGCCGAAAGGACCAGGCCTCTTCATCCTGATCCCGGTCGTCGACCGGATGGTCAAGGTCGACCTGCGCACGATCACGTTGAACATCCCGCCGCAGGAGGTCATAACCAAGGACAACGTCCCCGTCCGGGTGAACGCGGTCGCCTACTTCCGGATCGTCGAGCCGAAGAACGCGATCGTCCAGGTCGAGAACTTCATGGTCGCGACCTCGCAGATCGCGCAGACGACGCTGCGGTCGGTGCTCGGCCAGCACCTGCTCGACGAGCTCCTGTCGGAGCGCGACAAGATCAACTCGATCCTGCAGGCGATCATCGACGAGTCCACCTCGCCTTGGGGCATCAAGGTCTCGATCGTCGAGGTCAAGGATGTCGAGATCCCCTCGGGAATGCAGCGCGCGATGGCCCGCCAGGCCGAGGCCGAGCGCGAGCGGCGGGCCAAGGTAATCGCCGCCGAGGGCGAATACCAGGCCTCCGAGCGACTGAAGGATGCGGCCCTAGTCATCGAGGACCATCCGATCGCCCTTCAGCTCCGCTACCTCCAGACTCTGCTCGAGCTCGGCTCCTCGCAATCGACGACGATCGTCTTCCCGGCGCCGATCGACCTGCTGACGCCGTTCCTCGAGCGGCTCAAGGGCAGCTGAGCGAGCGGCGGGTCGACCCGCTGACCGGGCGGGTGGCGGTCGTGGCTCCCGGCCGGTCCTCCCGCCCGGGTGCGTCGGCGCCGTCGTTCGACCCGGTCACCGACGAGGAGCTCGACTCCTGCCCGTTCTGCGAGGGGCGCGAGGACCGCACCCCTCCCGAGACACTCGCGTTGCCGGCGACGATCCGCGAGCCCAATAGCCCGGGCTGGGTGGTGCGCGTGGTGGCGAATAAGTACCCCGCGTTCGAGCGCCAGGAGGTCGTCGTGCATTCACCAGTCCATGTCCGCTCGATCGCAGAGCTCGGCGACGGGCAGCTGGAGTTCGTCGCCCAGGCCTGGGGCCTCCGCTTGCTGGCCGCGCGCGAAGAGGGGTTCGAGCACGTCTTCGCCTGCATGAACGAGGGCAAGGCCGGAGGCGCCTCGCTTGCGCACTCGCACTCCCAGCTCGTCTGGCTTCGCGAGCAACCTCCGGTGCCTGCCGCCGAACAACGCGGCGACGGCTGCCGCGTTTGCGACTACCTGGCGAGGGAGCGCCGGGAAGGCAGCCGCGTCGTGCTCGAACGCGAAGGCCTCCTGCTCCTCTGCCCCTACGCGAGCCGCGCCCCGTACGAGTGTCTGGTCGCGCCGCTCGAGCACGAGAGCAGCGGCTTCCAGAGCGGCCTCCTCGGCGGCGCACTCGCGCTCGCTGCCGAGGCGCTACGGCGGCTGCACGGCCTGGTAGGCCCCCAACCCGCGAATCTCTGGCTGCACGAAGGCGGCCATTGGCACCTGGAGCTCCTGCCGCGCCTGACCGTTTTCGCCTCGGTCGAGCTCGGCGCTGGCTACTACGTGAACACGCTGCGGCCGGAAGATGCGGCTGAGGCGCTCCAAGCCTAGGCAGGCGAGGCTACGTGCCTGGTCTCGCGAAAGCGCCGCGCCGCCTCGATCGCCGCGCCGAGATTCAGTCCCTTGTCCTTGGCCTGCTTGATCAGCATGACGGTCTCGAGAGCCTCGATGTCGTAGATCCGTTGCTTCTTGCCCTTGGTCGGAATCTGCGCCTTGTTCGTCCAGTAATCGAGCTGCATCTTCGAGATTCCGGCGATCTGGCAGACCTGGCCGAGGTAGAGCTCGATCTTGTCCAGGTGCTCCGCGATATCGATCGGCTCGAGGAAATCTGCTGCGTTGTCGTACGCCATGGTGCGGCCTCCGGCCGAGGGACTGTCTCTGTTGAAAGTTATAGCTACCTACGTCGAGTTTGGGAAGAGACCCCGCGAAACTACTGCAAGTTGCCGTTTTCTTCAGCGGAGTCCTCCACGGGTGCGGGCTCGGTGACGGCCTCGCCGTTCTCGACGGGCTCGTCGGACTCGGCCACGAGCGCGATGCTCGACACTTGCTCGTCGCCCCGGAGCCGCATCACGATCACGCCCTGGGTCGAGCGGCCGAGCCGCTTGATCTCGTCGACCGGCATCCGGATGACGGTTCCGCCGTTGGAGATCAGCATTACCTGGAAGCCCTCACTGACCGGCATCGCGCCGGCGAGTTGGCCACGTGCCTTGGTCAGCTGGACGGTTTTCACTCCGAGGCCGCCGCGACCCTTGACCGGGTAGTCCTTCATCCGGGTGCGTTTGCCGTAGCCCTGGTCGGTCACGACGAGCATGTCCCGCTCGTCATCGGCAATTCCTGCGGAGATGACCTCGTCGTCCTTGCGCAGGCCCATGCCCTTGACGCCCGAGGTGGCGCGGCCCATCGGGCGCACGTGGCTCTCGTGGAAGCGAATCGCCTGACCCTTGCGCGAGACGAGGATGATGTCCTCCTCGCCCATCGAGTGAAGCACGTCCACCAGCGCGTCATCGTCGCGAAGCTTGATCGCGATGATCCCGTCGGCCTTGAGCGGCGTGTTGTATTCCTCGAAGCGGGTCTTCTTGACCAGCCCCTTGCGCGTGGCGAGCACGAGGAAAACGGCCTCCTTGAAGTCGCGGGTGGCGATCACCGCCTTCACCTGCTCGCCCTGCGCGAACGGGAGCAAATTGACGATCGCGCGGCCTTTCGACTGGCGCGTGCCGAACGGCAGCTCGTGCACCTTGAGCCGGTAGACCTTGCCGACCGAGGTGAAGAAGAGCAGGTAGTCATGCGTCGAGGCGACGAAAAGGTGCTCGATGTAGTCCTCGTCCTTCAGATCCATGCCCATGACGCCGATCCCGCCGCGGCGCTGCTCTCGGTAGGTCGTGACCGGTAGCCGCTTGACGTAGCCGGAGCGTGTGATCGCGATCACCATGTCCTCCTCCGCGATCAGGTCCTCGAGATCGAGCTCGCCCTCAGCCGCCACGATCTCGCTCCGGCGCTCGTCGTTCTTGCCGTAAACCTGCTTGAGCTCGAGGATCTCTTCGCGGATCAGGCCGTCGATCCGCGACTCGTCGCCGAGAATGGCGCGCAGCTCGGCGATCCGTTCCTGCAGGTCGGCGAACTCGTCCTCGATCCGCTTGCGCTCGAGTCCGGTCAGCCGCTGGAGACGGAGGTCGAGGATCGCCTGCGCCTGGATCTCCGAGAGCTCGAACGTCTCCATGAGGCCCACCCGGGCAGCGTCCGGGTCGGCGGAGGCGCGAATCAACGAGATCACCGCGTCCAAATTGTCGAGCGCGATCAGGTAGCCCTGGAGAACGTGCGCACGGGCTTCGGCCTTGCGTAGCTCGAACTTCGAGCGGCGGGTGATGACCTCGCGCTGGAAGTCGAGGTAGTGCTGAAGCATGTCGCGGAGCGGAAGCGTCCGCGGGACGCCGTCGACCAGGGCAACGGCGTTGTAGCCGAAAGTCGTCTGCAACGAGGTGTGCTTGAAGAGCTTGTTCTGGATGACCTGCGGGATCGCATCGCGCTTGAGCTCGATCTGGATCCGCATGCCGGACTTGTCCGAGAGGTCCTTGACGTCGTGGATCTCCGGGATGACCTTGTCGTTCACGAGATCGGCAATCTTCTTGATCACGCCCTCGTCGCCGCCCTTTCTGATTCCGTAGGGCAGCTCGCTCACGATGATTGCGGTGCGGCCGCCGCGCAGCTCCTCGATGTGGGTGCGCGCACGCTGGACGATCCTGCCCCGGCCCGAGCGATACGCCTCGCGGATGCCCTCGCGGCCGAGAATGATCCCGCCCGAGGGAAAGTCCGGGCCTTTGATGTGCTTCGTCAGCCGGTCGACGTCGATCGTCGGTTCGTCGATCAGCGCCACCAGCGCGTCCACTACCTCGCCCAGGTTGTGTGGCGGGATGTTGGTCGCCATGCCGACTGCGATTCCGGCCGAGCCGTTCAGGAGCAGGTTCGGCAGGCGCGAGGGCAGTACCGTGGGCTCGCGGCGCGATTCGTCGTAGTTCGGCTTGAAGTCGACGGTGTCCGCATCGATGTCGCGGAGCATCTCGGTGGCCAAACGGGCGAGCCTGCACTCGGTGTAGCGCATCGCCGCGGCCGGATAGCCGTCGATGTTCCCGAAGTTGCCCTGGCCGTCCACGAGCGGGTAGCGCATCGAGAACGGCTGGGCGAGCCGCACCAGGGTGTCGTAGATCGACTGGTCTCCGTGCGGGTGGTAGGAACCCATCACGTCACCGACGACGCGGGCGCACTTGAGCCGCGCGCGGGTCGGCTGCAGGCCGGCTTCGTGCATCGCGTAGAGCACGCGCCGGTGCACCGGCTTGAGGCCGTCGCGCACGTCCGGAAGCGCGCGCGAGACGATCACGCTCATCGCGTAGTCGAGGAAGCTCGAGCGCATCTCCTGCTCGAGCTCGCGCGGCTCGATCCGGCCTGGGCCGAGCGGTTCTACAGTCGCCACCTAGTCGCCCTTCCTACACGTCAAGGAATCTGACGTCCTTTGCGTTCTGCTCGATGAAATCGCGGCGAGGCTCGACCTGGTCGCCCATCAGGATCGAGAAGATCCGGTCGGCGGCCGCCGCATCCTCGACGTCGACCCGGATCAGCATCCGACGCGTCGGGTCCATCGTCGTCTGGGCGAGCTCCTCGGGATCCATCTCACCGAGGCCCTTGAACCGGCGAGGCCTGAGACCTTCCTTCGCGAGCTCGAGCGCATGGTCGCGCAGCTCTTCGAACGTCTCCGTCAGCGCCTTCTTGCTGCCGAGCTCGAGCCGGAAGGGCGGCGGCCCGACGATCTCGGCCAGCCGCGCATACGTCCTGCGCAGGTTTGCGTAGACGGGCGACGCCAGCAGCTCGGCCGGCACGACCACGTGCGTCGCGGCACTCGTCTCGCGCTCGATCACCTTGATCCGCGCTCCCTCATCGGTCGTTTCGACCACCGACACCTCGTAGCCGTTCGGCTCGAGGCTCGAAAGAGCGCCCTCGACGTCGGCCGCGAGCGCCGCTTCGGTCTCGACGAGCCGGTGCTCGGTGACGAAGTTCGCGGGACCGCTGCCGAAGTCGGCCCGCAGGCGTGAGATCCACCCGTCGAACTCGTGCAACGCGCGGCTGAAGCGCGCATACCGCGCCTCGGTCAGCTTCTGCGTTGTGCCGTCCCGGTCGGTGACCTCGATGTCCTTCACTCGCTCGCGGACGAGCAGCTCCTCGAACTGCGACTCCTTCACGACGTACTGCTCGCGGCCGCCGATCTTGACCGCGTAGAGCGGTGGGACGGCGATGTAGATGTGTCCTCGGTCGACGAGCTCCGGCATCTGCCGGTAGAGGAAGGTCAAGATCAACGTGCGGATGTGCGACCCGTCGACGTCGGCATCGGTCATGACGATCACGCGGTGGTAGCGCAGCTTCTCGATGTCGAACTCGTCGCCGATGCCCGTGCCGATCGCCGTGATCATCGACTGGATCTCCGTGTTGGATAGCACCTTGTTGATCCGGTTCTTCTCCGAGTTGATCACCTTGCCTCGCAGCGGCAGGATCGCCTGGAAGGTGCGGTCGCGCGCGTCCACTGCCGAGCCGCCGGCCGAGTTGCCCTCCACCAGGAAGAGCTCCGCCGACGCGGGGTCGGTGATCTGACAGTCCGCGAGCTTGCCGGGCAGCGAGGAACTCTCGAGTGCGCTCTTGCGCCGTGTCAGCTCGCGCGCCTTGCGTGCAGCCTGCCGCGCCCGGGAGGCGGAGATCGCCTTGTCGATGATCCGCCGAGCCTCGGTGGGGTTCTCCTCGAGGTATTCGGCGAGCCGCTGGTTGACCGTCTGCTCGACCAGCCCGCGGACCCATGGGTTGCCGAGCTTCGACTTCGTCTGGCCCTCGAACTGCGGGTCGCGCAGCTTGACCGAGAGCACCGCGGCGAGCCCCTCGCGCACGTCCTCGCCCTCGAGATTGTCCTCCTTCTCCTTGAGCAGGCCCTTCGCCCGGGCGTAATCGTTCAGCGTGCGCGTCAAAGCGCCCTTGAAGCCGGAGAGGTGCGTGCCGCCTTCGGTGGTGTTGATGTTGTTGGCGAACGAGAAGACCGACTCCTGGTACGAGCTGTTCCACTGCATCGCCAGCTCGAGCTGCCCCTCGCCGTTGTCACCCTCGAAGTACACGATCCCCTTGTGCACCGGGTCCTTCGTCTGGTTGACGTAGGAGACGAAGTCGCGGATGCCGCCCTCGTAGTGAAACTCGTGCTTCTCATCGCCCGAGCGCTCGTCATAGAGCACGATCCGCAGCCCCTTGGTCAGAAACGCGGTCTCGCGCAAGCGCTGCACGAGGGTCTCCATCGACCACTCGATCTCCTCGAAGACGTCACCGTCGGGAAGGAAGGTGATCGTGGTGCCGGTGTCCTTGGCGACGCCGATCGTCTCCATGCCCGTCGTCGCCTCGCCGCGGGCGAACTCCTGGCGATAGATCTTGCCGTCACGGTGCACTTCCGCGGTCAGCCACTCGGACAGCGCGTTCACGACCGAGACGCCGACGCCGTGCAGGCCGCCGGAGACCTTGTACCCGTCGCCGCCGAACTTGCCGCCGGCATGCAGCTTTGTCAGCACCACCGTCAGCGCAGGAAGGCCCTGCTCGGCCATGACGTCGACCGGGATGCCGGAACCGTTGTCGGTGACGGTGACCGAGTCGTCCGGATGGATGGTCACCTCGATCGTGTCGGCGCGTCCTGCAAGCGCCTCGTCGACCGCGTTGTCGACCACTTCGTAGACGAGGTGATGAAGCCCCCGCGCGCCCGTCGAGCCGATGTACATGCCCGGGCGCAGCCGAACCGGCTCGAGTCCCTCGAGAACGGTGATGTCTTTGGCGGTATAGGTAGCCTTAGCCATGAAAAAAGCCCTGCAAGTAGCGCATTTCTGGGCCGACCTAAGTGTATCAGACCCTGCGGCGGTCAGAGGCCCTGGCAAGGCTTGCCCGCGCAGCTTTTTCTACCGATTTGCGCAGATCTTCCGACTCGATCTCCGCGGCCCAGCCGCGGGCTGTTCGCGCCTGCTCCACGGTGGCCTCCGGAAGAGGTGGGGGTCGGCGCTCGACGGAGGGAGCGGGAGGCTCCGGCAGATGTCCCGGAACGACCCTGAGCCGGCCCGGCGCGGTCTCTCCGAGAACCTCCCGCAAGCGCCCGACGATCTCGCTCTCGAGGTGCTGGAGCTCGAAGGCCCAGGCAGAGGAGCCGGCGTTGACGTAAAGGGTCCCGTCCCGCCCAAGACGGGCAGGCCACGCATTACGGGCGATCGTTTCGCCCACCGCCTCGGGCCACGCGCCGACGAGATCGGCCATCGCACCCGATGTGCCGAAGCGGCCGAGCTCACGACGGACGGCATCGCCGATCCGATCCATCAAGCGGCCTGCGCCGTGCTCGTGCCGTCGCTCGACTGCGCCACCTCGAGCGTCTGTGCCGGCTCGCCCGGCAGCGAGTTGCGGCT
>DATHAF010000024.1:0-44697 GCA_035296785.1 Gaiellaceae bacterium | reverse complement strand
CCGGGCAAAGCCCGGCCCCGGCGGCACTTCGTCGTGAGCCGACGGCGGGAAACCCTGCGCTAGGCTCGTCGCGGAGCGGCATGGGCCCGGTGGCCCAGCTGGTCTTCAAAACCGGTGCGGTCGTGCAACCCACGGCTCGGTAGGTTCGACTCCTGCGCCGCTCCGTCGAATACGGGGTAGACGGTTCATTTCGTGCCATCTTGGTTAAGCCGCTTGACCCGTCACTCGGGCATCTGAGAGGGTCGTCGTCGGATCGTCGCCGCGTTCTCCTGACGCGACGGTCTCGGTCGCCGAGGTCGTTCATGCGACATCCTGGAACGAAGGTCGACATGGCAACGGTCGAAAGCACCACCGAGATCCCTCCGCTCCGAGAAGGTGGAGGCTAGCGATCGAGTCGAGTCGATTCGTGGCCGACTTGCCCATCGAGGGCGACCTGCCTGGCTTCGACGGGGCAACCGGCTGGCTGAACTCGCAATCGCTCACCGCGGCGGACCTGCGGGGGAAGGTCGTCCTCGTCGACTTCTGGACGTACACCTGCATCAACTGGCTCCGCACGCTCGGCTATGTCCGCGCGTGGGCCGAGAAGTACGAGGATCGCGGGCTGATCGTGGTCGGCGTCCACACGCCTGAGTTTCCGTTCGAGCACGACGTCGAAAACGTTCGCCAGGCCGCGGCGGACATGAACGTCGGGTATCCGGTCGCGCTCGACAGCGACTACGCCATCTGGCGCGCTTTCAGCAACAGGTACTGGCCGGCCGTGTACATCGCCGACGCACAAGGACGGATCCGCCACCACCACTTCGGCGAGGGCGCGTACGAAGAGTGCGAACGGATCATCCAACGCTTGCTGGGCGAGACTGGATCCGGCTCCGTCGCTGACGATCTCGTCTCCGACACCGGCGAGGGCTTCGAGGCTCAGGCCGATTGGCCGAACTTGAAGACACCGGAGACGTACCTCGGCTACGAGCAAGGCCAGACCTTCGCGTCGCCTGGTGGTGCCGGGCTTGATGAGCCACGCACCTATTACCTCCCGGATCCGCTGAAGCTCAACCGTTGGGCGCTGGCAGGGGACTGGACGATCGAGAGGGGGGCGAGCATCCTGAACGGTGCCGACGGGCGGATCGCGTTCCGTTTCCACGCCCGCGACGTCCACCTGGTGATGGGACCGACCGAGCGAGGGACCTCGGTGCCGTTCCTCGTGCTCCTGGACGGAGACCCTCCCGGCGCCGCTCACGGCCTCGACGTCGACGAAGAGGGTCGAGGAACGCTGGTTGAACAACGCTTGCATCAGCTGATTCGCCAGCCACGATCGATCACCGATCGCGTATTCGAGATCAGCTTCCTCGCTCCCGGTGTCGAGGCTTACGCTTTCACGTTCGGCTAGGACTTCTGCGCGATTTGTTTACAGGAAAGAATACGGGATCGGGCACAGAACAGGGTGCCCATGAACCTAGGACTCAGAGCAATCCTGCTCGCCGTCGCGATCTTGCTCTTCGTGATCGCAGTCTTCTCCGACAGCAGCTACGCAGACCTGCTCGCGTGGGGCCTTGCGGCCACCGCGGCAGCTCTGCTCGTCGAGGAGCTCGGTCTCGGAACGCGGATCAACATGGGCGGGCCCGCAGCAACACATAGCTTGACCGCTTTTGCGGCGGGCGCTACCGTCGAATGGCTCCGATGAGGATCCGGACGGGGGTCGCGCTCGCCGCATCGGTCGCTTTGGCGGCGGCCGCGAACGCGAACGCCGCCACCTTCACCGTCACGCGGGTGGACGACCCGGTTCCGGGCGCCTGCGACTCGGACTGCTCGCTGCGCGAGGCCGTACTTGCCGCCGACGCTGGCTCGGGGGGCGACACGATCTCGATCCCGGCCGGCCGCTATGGCCTGAGGATCGCAGGCACCGGCGAGGACGCTGCGGCCACCGGCGATCTCGACCTGACCAGGAGCGTCACGATCTCAGGCTCCGGTGCGCGCGCGACCGTGATCGACGCCGGCGGCGGCGACCGGGTCTTCGACGTCAAGGCCGGCGTCACGGCATCGATCTCCGACGTCACGATCACCGGCGGATTCATCAATGGCAACGGCGGTGGGATCGCGAGCGCCGGCGTGCTCACTCTCGTCCGCGACACCGTCTCCGGGAACCACGCGCTGCTAGCGTCGAACGGGAACGGCGGCGGAATCGACTCCAACGGCACGCTGACGGTCACGCAGACCGAGATCTCGGGCAACGGCGCCGTCGACGGCGGAGGAATCAACTTCGGCGGCACCCTCTGGCTGACAAACAGCACGGTCAGCGGCAACACGGCGGGCGGGCCGGGCGCGAACGGCGACGGGGGCGGTATCTCGGGCTCCGGCGCCGCGACGCTCACAGCGACCGGCTCCACGATCGTCGGCAACAGCTCCTTCAACGGCCTCGGCTCGGGCGGCGGCATCAGCGCATCGATGGCGACCCTGGGGGGGACGATCGTCGCCAACAACCTCGCGCACGAGAGCAACCAGAGCGCGACCTACGCCGACAACTGCTCGGTCGGCACCATCTCCACCCAGGGAAGCAACCTCTCGAACGCGACCGACTGCAACCTGGTCTCGCCGAACGACCAGCAGAACGCGCCGGTGCTGCTTGGCCCCCTCGCCGACAACGGCGGCGGGACGAGCACCCACGCTCTGCTCGCTGCGAGCAAGGCGGTGAATGCCAGCGCGGTCTGCCCCGGAACCGATCAGCGCGGAGCGATCCGCAAGGCAGGCGTGCCCTGCGACGTGGGCGCCTACGAGATCGCGCCGCCGACTCCGGGCGGCTCGCCGGCCACGAGCGTGACGTCCACGAGCGCGGTGCTCGAAGGCACCGCGGCGAGCACCGTGCTCTGGACCGCCTACCGCTTCGCCTGGACCGTGGAGGGCACGACTGCGGGCGGCACCACGGCCCTGCAGTGGGTCGCGCCGAACACCAGCGCCCACCTCTCGGCCCGGCTCGCCGGACTGGCACCCGGCACGACCTACCGCTATGAGCTCGTGGGCGTCAACGCCGACGGAACCGGCTCGAGCACGCCGATCACGTTCACAACCCCGGACCGGACGCGGCCGGTGCTAACGCTGCTTCGGGTGGCACCCGGGATCTTCCGCGCCGGGAAAGGAACGACCATCTCGTTCACGCTCTCGGAGGCCGCGACCACGATCCTGCGGTTCGACCGGGTGCTGCCCGGGATGCGACGGGGCAAGAGTTGCGTCCCTCGCACCGCGCGCCGGCGCGGCCGGGCCTGCACGCGATACCTACCTGTTGCCGGGAGCGTCGCAGTCGTCGGCGGCCTGGGCGCCAACAGCACTCGCTTCGACGCCAAGGTCGCCGGAAGGACGCTCCGGCCGAGCGCCTATCGTCTGCGCGCAACCCCGAAGGACCGCTCGGGCAACGTGGGCAAGACCGTGATCGCCGCATTCCGCGTCCGGCGCTAGGAACTTCTCGTTCGCCGCAAAATAGGCTGTCCCGCGGAATGTGCACCGTCCTCGCGCCCGCGGCGGCGCTCGGCAAAACCGCCTAGAGTCGGCGGTGTGGCCGCGCCGATCCGCATCGGCACTTGCTCTTGGGCCGACGAGTCGCTGACGCGCTACTTCTACCCACCGGGTGTGAAGGGCGCCGAGGAGCGGCTGCGCTACTACGCCGACCGCTTCGACACCGTCGAGGCGAACTCGACCTACTACCGGCTTCCGGACAGGGAGATGGTCCGGCGCTGGCACGAGCGCACGCCCGAGAGCTTCGTTATGCACGTCAAGGCCTTCGGCGTGATGACGCGGCACCCGGTCAAGCTCGAGCAGCTCCCACCGGACCTGCGGGAGGGAGCGCCGGTGGACGAGCGGGGCCGGGTCGACCGCCCGCCGCGCGAGTTCCGAGCCGAGGTCTTCCGCCGCTTCCACGAGGCGCTCGAGCCGCTGCGCCGGAACGACAAGCTCGGTGGGATCCTGATGCAGCTCCCGCCCTACGTGGTCTTCAAGCCCGCGTCACTCGAGTACCTCGAATGGGCGCAGGGGCAGCTAGGCGCGGACGAGATGCTGGTCGAGTTCCGGCATGCGAGCTGGCTCGACGAGGACAACCGTCTCGAGACGCTCGCTTTCCTCGAGCGCAATCACATGAGCTACGTGATCGTGGACGCACCGCGCACGCAGGCGCGGAACGTCTCCCCCACCGTGGTCGCCACGACCACCCCGACGGCGTATGTCCGCTACCACGGCCGCAACGCAGAGACCTGGAACAAGCGCGTCCGCAGCGCCGCCGAGCGGTTCGACTACCTCTACTCCGAGGAGGAGCTCGGGGAGTGGGTGGCGCCTCTGGCCGAGCTCAGCGGTCAGGCGGACACCGTCTACGCAATGTTCAACAACAACGGCCGCTCGACGATGCCGGGCCTGCCCTCGCTGGAGAGCCCGGCCGAGGAGGGAACCGAGGTCGCGCAGGCGCCCGTGAACGCACAGATGCTGCGCTCCCTGCTGCAGCGCGAAGGCCTACCGGTCACGCCGGCGCCCGCCTCTGCATAGCATCCCCAAAAGTGCGGTTTTGGAGATGAGCGCAAACGTGTCGACCGGTCGTTTCACACGGCCGTCCGGGCAGAGCCCGCGCAGCCTCGCGACGGCACCGCGAGCGGTGCCTTAGTGGAACCCTGGTCGTACCAGCTCGCCGGCCGCTTCGACGAGCACCAACTCGAGAGCGAGGTCTTGAGAGAGAACCCGCTCGGCGACCCCCACGTACGCCCGCTCTGGGTCTACGTGCCGCCCGGCTACGACCAGGAGTCCGAGCGGAGCTACCCGGTGATCCACGTGATCCAGGGGCTGACCGGGCAGATCGACATGTGGCGCAACCGGACCGCATTTCGCAAGAACTTCCCGGAGCTCGTGGACGAGATGTTCGCGCGCGAGGAGTCGCAGCCGTGCCTGCTCGTCTTCATCGACGCCTGGACCTCGCTCGGCGGGAGCCAGTTCGTCGACTCGCCGGGAACCGGCCGCTACCACACGTACATCTGCGAGGAGGTCGTGCCTTTCGTGGACGCGCACTACCGGACGATGGCCGCGCCCGAGCACCGTGGAATCGCGGGCAAGTCGAGTGGCGGCTACGGCGCGATGATCAACCCGATGCTGCGGCCCGACGTCTTCGGCGGCCTCGCCACCCACGCCGGTGACGCGCTCTTCGAGATGTGCTATTTGCCTGACTTCCGGAACTCGGTGCGGGCGCTCCGCGAGCACTACGACGGGTCGTTCGAGCGCTTCTGGGAGGACTTCCGCCGCCGCCCCGCACTCTCGAAGGACAGCGACCACGTCCTCCTGAACGACTACTGCATGGCCGCCTGCTACTCGGCCGACGAGGACGGGACGGTGCAGCTGCCCTACGACACCGCGACGGGAGAGCTTCGGCCGGAGATCTGGGAGCGCTGGCTCGCGTGGGACCCGGTGCGGATGGCATCCGAGCGAGCCGACGCGCTGCGCTCGCTGAAGGCGATCTACGTGGACTGCGGCAAGCGTGACCAGTTCTACCTCGACCTCGGCGCGGAGGCCTTCCGGCGGAAGCTCGAGGAGGCCGGCGTGACCGAGTATTTCTTCGAGCTCTTCGAGGGGACGCACTCGGCGATTGAGTACCGCTACCCGCTGGCGATCGCCTATCTCGCGGAGCGGCTCTCGTGATCATGAGCGCTGCGGGCGTTGCCGTCGCGGCGCTCATCTGCCTCGACCCCGGCCACGGCACCCCGCCGGCCGTCGGCCGGCAGACGGAGCCGATCGGACCGGGCTCGAAGGTGCTGAAGCTCAAGGACGGCGGCGGCGCCGCGGGAGAAGCGGGGGTCGCACTGGCGATTGCGCGCAAGGCGCGGGCACTTCTGCTGGCGCGTGGCTTCCGGGTGGCGATGACGCGCACCGGCTCCACCTTCCGCTACGGCAACGGCGGGAACATCGCGCGGGCGCAGTTCTGCAACCGGCGGCACCCGGCGCTGATGGTGCGCATCCACGCCGACGGCTCTCGTGACACCTCGGTGCACGGGGTCTCGACCCTCGTCCCCGCCTGGCACCGTGGCTGGACGGACGACATCTACGCGCCGAGCCTGCGCGCCGGCCGCGCGTTGCAGCGGGCGGTGGTCGGCGCGACCGGCGCGGCCGACCGCGGCCTCGTCCAGCGCGCCGACCTGACCGGCTTCAACTGGTCGGACGTGCCGGCCGTGCTCGTGGAGAGCGGGTTCCTCACCCATCCGGCTGAGCGGCGGCTGCTCAACACGGGCGCCTACCAACAGCGCGTGGCGCGGGGCCTGACCGCCGGCGTGGCGGCGTTCATCGCGCTGCCGAGCGCTCGATCCTGACGCCCGCGACCGCCTCCAGGTATTCGAGCGCGACCCGCTCGATCCGCTCGTCCACGGTGGCACAGGCCTCCGAGAGCACGGTGACCTTGAAGCCGAGCTCGCGCGCGTCGATTGCCGTCTGGGCGACGCAGCCCTCGGTCGAGGCGCCGGCGAGCAGCAGCCGCTCCGCCTCGAGGTCGCGCAGGATCAGCTCGAGCGGCGTGTGGTCGAACGCGGAGTAGCGCGGCTTGACCACGAAGGCGTCGTCGTCTCGTGGCGCCACCGCCTCGACCAGCTCGGCCCCCCTCCCTTCGAGAGCCTGCCGCACGAGCCGCGGCCCGTCACCGTCCCAGACGCCGAAGTTGTCGTTGGCGTAGACCACGGGCGCTCCCTCGGCCCGTGCGTTCTCGAGGGCACGCACGAGCCCCTCGTGGCGGACGCGAAACGACTCGAGCAGGCGGTCGCCGTCCTCATGCTCGAAGTGATTGATCACGTCGACGAGGAGGAGGGCGTCTTTCACTCGGCCGAGCGGCCGCGCATCTCGTCGGCGGCCGCGCGACCGCGCTCGTGCACGGCCTTGCGCCGGTCCTCAACCTCTGCCTCTACCTCTGCCTCCGGCCCGGTTACCTCGTCGACCGGAGTCTCGGCCGCCTCGAACTCCTCGCGCTCCTCGACGATCGTGCGCGACTCGTCGAGCTTGCGCCGGAGCTCCTCCGCGCGCGGGTCCTCCGTAGGAGCGGGCGCGCGCTTCACCTTCCGGTAGAGCGCGACTCCCGCGCCTGCTGCGCCGGCCAGCCAGGCGATCCGGGCTCTCATTGGGCCGATGCTACACTGGCGCCCTTCCTGCCACGCCATCGCGTCGTTCGCTCCCGAGCGGCGCCTGCCGGCGAGGCCGACTCAGACCGAAGGAAGGGAGGACCCGGGAGCGTGACCGACTACGAGATTTTGCTCATGCTCGACCCTGAGCTGCCTGACGAGCGCCAGAACGAGATCGTCACCCGCTCGCGCGAGGCGATCGAGCGCGACGGCGGTCGCTTCGACGCGCACGAGCCCTGGGGCCGGCGCCGCCTCGCCTACGAGATCGGCCACAAGGGCGAGGGCTCCTACCATCTCCTGACCTTCGCGGCCGAGCCCGCGACGCTCGCGGAGATTTCCCGCGTGCTGAAGATCACCGACGGCGTCATGCGGCACATGGCCGTGCGCCGCGTGGTCGGCCCCTCCACCCGGCCGTCCGAGCCCGCTCCCCAAGAGCCAGTAGCGGCGGCAGCCGTCGCGAGTCAGGATTCCGAGACCGTGATGACCGAGACCGAAAGCGCCTGAGAGGAGAGGGAGGAATGGCCAACATCAACCGCGTCGTCCTCGTCGGCAACCTGACCAAGGACCCCGAGCTTCGCCACACGCCGAGCGGCACGGCCGTCTGCAAGCTGCGCCTGGCCGTGAACACGCGCCAGAAGGACGGCGCCACCGGCGAGTGGGGCGACAAGCCCAACTACTTCGACGTCACCGTCTGGGGCAACCAAGGCGAGAGCTGCGCGCAGTACCTCGCGAAGGGCCGTCCGGTCGCCGTGGACGGGCGGCTCGACTGGCGCGAGTGGGACGCCCAGGACGGCACCAAGCGACAGGCCGTCGAGATCATCGCCGACAGCGTCCAGTTCCTGGGCGGCCGGCCCGAGGGCGCCGAGGGCGGGCAACCGCAGTTCGTTCCCAGCGGCGCGACCACCGAGAACGCCGACTTCGGCACCGCCGCGGCCGACGACGACATCCCCTTCTGATGGCACAGCGCGACCAGCGACAGCAGCGTAAGGGCAGGCCTGCCCCAGGCGGCCCGATCCGGAAACGGAACTGCTACTTCTGCCGCGAGAAGATCACCGAAGTGGACTACAAGAACACGAACCAGCTTCGCCGCTACGTCTCCGAGAAGGGGAAGATCCGCTCGCGGCGGATCACCGGCGCCTGCCGGCGCCACCAGAGGCAGGTCGCCCTCGCGGTCAAGCGTGCGCGCGAGATGGCGCTCCTCCCCTACTCCACCGGCTAGAGATGCAGGTCATCCTCCGAGAGGACATCGAGAAGATCGGCTTGCGCGGCGAGGTCGTGGAGGTCGCCGCGGGCTACGCCCGGAACTACCTGCTGCCGCGGAAACTCGCCGAGACGGCCACGCCGGCCAAGGTGGCCGAACTGCGCAAGCACGCAGAGAAGCGAGCACGGCACGAGGCGCAGAGCTTCGAGCAGGCGCAGGAGATCTCGCAGAAGGTCGAAGGAACGGAGCTACGCTTTGACGTTCCCGCGGGGGAGACCGGGACGCTCTTCGGCTCGGTCACCGCGACCGACCTCGCCGAGCGGCTCTGGGAGTCGCAGCGAGTGCGGGTCGACCGGCGCAAGCTCGACCTCCCCGAGTCGATCAAGCGGATCGGGCGCTACCAGATCCCGGTCGAGCTCTTCCCCGACGTGATCGCCACGCTGAAGGTCGCGGTCGTGCCCGAGGGCGGCGAGCTGCCCCCGCAAGAGGAGCTCGACGCAATCGCCGCCGCCGAGGCCGAGGCAGAGGCCGCCGTGCAGGCAGAGGCGGAGGCGCAGCACGAGGAGGCGGAGGCCGAGATCGAAGCGGTAGTGGGGGACGAAGAGGCTGAAGTGGATACCGGTCCGGAGGCAGAAGCGGCGGCCGAGCAGGTGCCCGAGGACGCATTCGACCGGGCCGCCGACGCCGCCGACTCGGAGCGGGAGTGACCAAAGTGCACAGCCTTCTCCACAGGTCGCCGCCGGCCTGTGGAATTCCGTAGGAACTTCTCGCTCCGAGCGACAAAATTACCCACAGGCGTCGTCCGGAGGCCGTGGGAACCTGTGTTCCCTTATGCCTGCAAACGTCCCATTCCGGGCGTCCAGAGACCTGTCGAAAGGCGGGTCGTCCAGACCTACCGCGACCGCCTCAGGAGTGCTTTCGTAAACCGGATGGCTCAGCTAGCCCAGGCCTCGCCGACCGCCCCGGTTCCGCCGCAGAATCTCGAAGCGGAGGAATCTGTCCTCGGCGCGATGATGCTCTCCCCCGGCGCAATCGGGGCGGTCAGCGAAGTGCTCGACGCAAGCGACTTCTACCGCGAGAGCCACGCGAAGGTGTACCGCGCGGCACTGGCGCTCTACTCGAAGGGCGAGCCCGTGGACGCGATCACGCTCGTCGACGAGCTCGAGGAGCGCGGCGAACTCGAGGGCGCAGGCGGGCGAGTCCGCATCCACGAGCTGGCCGCGCTTGTCCCGGCGAGCGCCAATGCAGGCCACTACGCCCGCATCGTCCGGGAGATGGCGACGCTCCGCGGCTTGATCCGGGCTGGCAGCGAGATTTCCCAGTTGGG
Organism: Gaiellaceae bacterium; assembly: GCA_035296785.1. GTDB lineage: Bacteria > Actinomycetota > Thermoleophilia > Gaiellales > Gaiellaceae > AC-32. The sequence continues at coordinate 35,054 of DATHAF010000024.1, read as the reverse complement.
CTGGGAGCGGCCGGGCGACACCACCGATCTCGTCGACCGCGCCGAGCAGGTCGTCTTCGACCTCTCGCAGGCGCGCGTGACGAGCGAGTTCACACACATCGAGGAGCTGCTGAAGGACAGCTTCGAGCGGATCACGGCGCTCTACGAAGCGGGAGCCGACGTCACGGGAACGACGTCGGGCTTCCGAGACCTCGACAAGCTCACGTCTGGCTTCCAGCCCGGCAACCTGATCATCGTCGCCGCCCGCCCGTCCATGGGGAAGTCCGGCCTCGGTCTCTGCATGGCCGCCAACCTCGCCGTGCGCGAGGAGACGCCGGTCGCGCTCTTCACCCTGGAGATGTCGAAGTCGGAGGTGACGCAGCGGCTGATGTGCAGCGAAGCGAAGGTCGAGTCGCAGCGCCTGCGAACCGGCAAGCTCGGCGCCGACGACTGGCCCCGCCTCACCGCCGCCTGCGACCGCCTCGCGAAGGCGCCGATCTACGTCGACGACACCGGCTCGATCACGATGATGGAGATCCGTTCCAAGGCGCGGCGGCTGAAGTCGCGGGAGCCCAATCTCGGTCTGATCGTGGTCGACTACATGCAGCTGATGACCTCCGGCTCGACCGTGGAGAACCGCGTCCAGGAGGTCTCGCAGATCTCCCGCTCGCTCAAGATCCTCGCCCGCGACCTCGACGTGCCGATCCTGGCAATGTCGCAGCTCTCCCGCGCCGTCGAGCAGCGCCACGACAAGCGGCCGATCCTCTCCGACCTGCGCGAGTCGGGCTCGATCGAGCAGGACGCCGACCTGGTCATGTTCATCTACCGCGACGAGTACTACAACGACGAGTCCGAGCAGCAGGGGATCGCCGAGGTACACCTGGCGAAGCACCGCAACGGGCCGACCGACACCGTCAAGCTCTCGTTCCTCAAGCGCTACGCGAAGTTCGCCGACCTCGCACCTTCCGCCGCCTAGGAACGTCAGTGCAAACACCTTCTCAGCTATCGACCGGTCAATTCGAACGCGCGGAGCGGCTAAGCCCGGCGGCGCTGACGACGGCAGCGCAAGCGCAACTTTGATGTACGAGCAGACGGTCGTCCTCCTCGCCCGCGCAACCGCCTTCACGGTTGTCTGCCAGGCCTGCGCCGACGACCGGCCGCGCGAGGAGTACGCGGGCCTGACGGCCCAGGGGCGCCTGCGCCTGGAGCGCGACGTCGACTGGACGACCTGCCCCCGCGGCCACCGGATTCGCATCATCCGTGCGGGCAGCGCCGTCGCCGCCGAGGCGACGACGCCTCTCTGGTAGTCGGCCGCAGCTTCCGGCAGACTCAGTCCCGTGCCTGCGACCGTGATCGTTGGGGCGCCGAGGCGCCCGCTCGCCGGGCGCCGTCTGGAGGACGTGCGGGCCTCGCCCGCACGTCCGGTCCATATCCACTGCGCGCCCGGTGAGGTCTGATGCCCGCGACCGTGATCGTGGGCGCGCAGTGGGGCGACGAGGGGAAGGGCAAGATCGTCGACCTGCTCGCCCAGCACTCAGACCTCGTCTGCCGCTACCAGGGCGGCCCGAACGCGGGCCACACGATCGTCGTCGACGGCGAGAAGTTCAAGTTCCACCACATGCCCTCGGGGATCCTGCACGGCAAGGAGTGCATCCTCGGCGCCGGCTGCGTGATCGACCCCGAGGTCTTCGTGCGCGAGCTCGACGGCCTCGAGGCGCGCGGCATTTCGACGGACGTGGTGAAGCTCTCCGGCGAGGCGCACCTGATCATGCCCTGGCACGTGGCGATCGATCAGGGCACGGAGCGGCGGCTCGGGAACCTGCAGATCGGGACGACGAAGCGCGGCATCGGCCCCGCCTACGCGGACAAGGCCTCGCGGCTCGGAATCCGCGTCCAGGACCTGCTCGATCCGAAGATCCTGCGCCAGAAGATCGAGGTCGCGCTTGCGGAGAAGAACGTCTGGCTAGCACGCGTCTACGGCGCCGAGCCACTCGAGCTGGAGGATCTCGCCGAACGGTACGAGAGCTTCGCGCAGCGGCTGCGGCCCTACGTCGCCGACACCTCGCTGCTCGTCGACTGCGCGCTGCGCGGTGGGAGGTTCGTGCTGCTCGAGGGTGCACAGGGGACATTGCTCGACCTCGACCACGGCACCTACCCGTTCGTGACCTCCTCGGGCACCGTCGCGGGCGCGGCGGCAGTCGGGATCGGGATCGGGCCGAACCGGATCGATTCGATCATCGGCGTTGCAAAGGCCTACCTCACGCGCGTCGGCGAAGGCCCGTTCCCGACGGAGATCGCAGGGCCCGACCAGGCCCGCATGCGGGACCTCGGCGCCGAGTTCGGTACGACGACCGGGCGCGAGCGGCGCTGCGGCTGGCTCGACCTGGTTGCGCTGCGCTACGCGGTTCGCCTGAACGGGATCACCTCGCTGGCGCTGACGAAGGTCGACGTCCTCTCCGCGTTCGCCGAGCTGCCGGTGTGCGTGCGCTACCGGCTGCGCGACGGGACCGAGACGTCGGATTTTCCGGCGCACCAGAGCGATTTCCACCACTGCCAGCCGGTCTACGAATCCTTGCCCGGCTGGGAGCAGCCGCTCGACGAGATCACCGAGCTCGGCTCGCTGCCGGCCAATGCGCGGGGCTACGTCGAGTTCGTCGAGCGCGAGCTGGAGGTGGCGGTGTCGCTTGTCGGCACGGGCGCCGAACGCGAGCAAGTACTCGCTCCGGGCCCGCTCGAAGCGCTGGCCAGGCCCTAGCGCCGGTCGCGCCCGCGCCTGCGGCCGAACCCGAACAGGCCGAGCGGGAGCACGAAGAAGAGCGGCAGGAAGATCAGGTGGCCGCCGGTCACGGCGAACAGGATCAGCGCGACCGCGAGTCCCAGGAGGAGAAACGCCATGCTCGTGGCTTACCCCCCGCGCGAGCTGCCGAATCGTCTGCAGGTCTTCGGGACGGTTGACCTTGGCGAGCTCGGGATGAGTCCCGCCGGCAACCGAGGCAGGCATCGCCGGGCGCACGAATCAGCGGACGCTGGCGGCCGGCGAACGCAACTAAGGGACCAGAGGGCGGTAGGGATCGCGCCGATGCCGGGAGTAGACTCGCCGCCGTGAACGTGCTTATCGTCGGGTCGGGCGGACGCGAGCACGCGCTCGCGTGGAAGCTAAGCCAGAGCCCGTCCCTCGAAGCCCTGCACGCCGCCCCCGGGAACCCCGGCATCGCCGGCCTCGGCGAGTGCCATCCCGTCCGGGCGGAGGACGGAGAGGGCCTTTTGTCGCTGTGCCGGGAGCTCGACATCGACTTGGTCGTCGTCGGCCCCGAGGCGCCACTGGTCGTCGGGCTCGTCGACACGCTTCGGCGAGCCGGCATCGCCGTGTTCGGCCCCACGGCCGCCGCCGCCCGAATCGAGGGCTCGAAGAGCTTCGCCAAGGAGGTGCTCGAGACCGCGGGGGTGCCGACCGCTGCCCGTCTCTCCGTCGCTCGACCTCCTTGCGTCGTGAAGGCGGATGGGCTCGCTGCCGGCAAGGGCGTCTTCGTCTGTCTCAGCCAGGACGAGCTGGACTCCGGTCTCCGCGGGGCCGCGGCACTCGGGGGCGACGTCATGGTCGAAGAGCTGCTCGAAGGCGAGGAGGTGTCGCTGTTCGCCGTGACCGACGGCAGCACGGCTGTCGCGCTCGCCCCGGCGCAGGACTTCAAGCGAGTCGGCGAGCAGGATACGGGGCCGAACACGGGTGGGATGGGGTCGTACTCCCCCGTGCCCGGGCTCGGCGAGCCGGAAGTGGAGGAGCTACTCGAGATCGTGCACCGCCCTGTCCTGGCCGAGCTCGCCCGGCGGGGCTCTCCGTTCTCGGGCCTGCTCTACGCCGGGCTGATGCTCACCGAGGAGGGCCCGCGCGTACTCGAATTCAACTGCCGCTTCGGCGACCCGGAGACGCAGTCGATCCTGCCACGGGTCGAAGGCGACGTACTCGGTGCGCTCTGGGGCGCCGCGACCGGCGAGCTCCGCTCGCCCCTCGGCGTCGGCGAGGGCGCCGCGGTGACGATCGTGCTCGCGAGCGGTGACTACCCGGAGCGTAGCGACAGCGGCACGCCGATCGAAGGGGTCGAGGAGGCCGAGGGGACCGGCGCGCTCGTGTTCCACGCCGGCACGGCCAAGCAAGGAGGGCGGCTGGTCACGAACGGAGGGCGAATCCTCGACGTGACCGCAGCCGCGGAGGATCTCGTCGCGGCACGGACGGCGGCCTACGAGGCGGTGGGGCGCATTACCTTTGCCGGCATGCGGTTCCGGCGAGACATCGCGCTCGCAGCGGCGGAGGGCCATGTCCGCAGCTGAGGCGCCCTTGGTGGGGATCCTGGTCGGCTCCGAGTCGGACTGCGAGCGGATGCAGCCCGCGCTCGACGAGCTCGAGGCGCGCGGGATCCGCCACGAGCTCGAGGTTCGTTCCGCTCACCGTGACCCGGACGCAGTGGCCGAGTACGCGCGCGGGGCGAGAGAGCGAGGGATTCGCGTATTGATCGCAGGGGCGGGCCTCGCCGCGGCGCTCCCGGGCGTGGTCGCGGCGCACACCGATCTCCCGGTGATCGGCGTGCCGCTCCGCTCGCGGATGAGCGTGCTCGACGGGCTCGACGCACTGCTGTCGATCGTGCAGATGCCCCCCGGCGTGCCGGTTGCGACCGTAGGCGTTGACAACGCGAAGAACGCGGCCGCACTCGCCGCGCGCATCCTCGCAAGCTGAGATCGGCGAGCGGCTCTCCGCGGCGGCCGCGCCTGTCCTGACCCATCCTTAACCCCCACCCACCCGGGGATCTCCAGGGTGCCTGTTCAAGGCACGCGAGAGAGTGACGAGCCTGTGCCGAGGTTGCCTCAATCTTGCGGCTGCGGCTGTCTTCCTGCGCTGGCTCTAGACTCCAGCCGTGATCGCGCGCTATTCCCGACCCGTGATGGCCGGGGTCTGGTCGGACGAGAACAGACTCGCGCGCTGGCTCGACGTCGAGCTCGCCGCGCTCGAGTCCTGGGCCGAGCTCGGCGCGATCCCTGCGGAGACCGTCGCCGAGATCCGCGCGGGAGCGAAGCCGCCGACCCCCGAGCGCGTGGCGGACCTGGAGCGCGAGACTCAGCACGATCTTGCCGCCTTCGTGGACGCGGTCGCGGCCGAGCTCGGCCCTGCCGGACGATGGCTACACCACGGCTTGACCTCCTCCGATGTGGTCGACACCGCCCTCGCACTCCAGGTGCGCGAGGCGGGCGCTGTCCTGCTCGAGGAGCTCGAGCGCGCCCTCGGGTCCGTGATCGCGCGAGCCCAGCGGCACAAGGACGACATCTGCATCGGGCGTACGCACGGCGTACACGCGGAGCCGACGACCTTCGGGCTCAAGCTCGCCGGCTGGGCCTTCGAGCTCGACCGTGGACGGGAGCGTCTCGCGCGGGCGCTCGACGGAATGGGCGTCGGCAAACTTTCGGGCGCCGTCGGCACCTATGCCGCGACCGACCCGGAGCTTGAGCGCCTCGCCTGCGAACGGCTCGGTCTCGAAGCTGCGCCCGTGTCGACGCAGATCCTTCAGCGCGATCGCCACGCCGACCTACTCGCCGCCCTTGCGCTCGTCGCCGCCTCCCTGGAGAAGTTCGCGCTCGAGATCCGCCATCTGGCGCGCACGGAGGTGGCCGAGGTCGCGGAGCCATTCGGCAAGGGGCAGAAGGGCTCCTCGGCGATGCCGCACAAGCGCAACCCTGTGGTCTCGGAGCGCATTTGCGGCCTGGCGCGCGTCGTGCGGGCAAACGCGCTCGTCGGGCTCGAGAATGTCGCCCTCTGGCATGAGCGGGACATCTCGCACTCCTCGGCGGAGCGGATCGTGATCCCGGACTCGTTCCTCGCGCTCGATTACATGCTCGACCGCTTCACCTGGCTCGTCGAGGGCCTCGTCGTCCGGCCCGAGCGCATGCTCCGCAACCTCGAGGACGGGCACGGGCTCTTCTTCAGTCAGCGGCTGTTGCTCGCACTCGTCGAGTCCGGGCTGGCCAGGGAGGATGCGTACCAGCTCGTCCAGCGGCACGCCCTGCAGGCCAATGAAGAGGAGCAGGATTTCCGAGAGCTTGTGCGTGCCGACGACGAGCTGGCGGGCCGCGTCGACCTCGACGCGATCTTCGACCTCGGCTGGTACATCCGTTATATCGACGCCGCCTTCGAGCGGCTGGGCGCACTCGCCCGGAAGGAGGAGCCGGTCCATGCCTGAATCGGCCGTACATGTTGGGAGCGGGAAGGTGCGAGAGCTCTACGAGTTGGAGGACGACCGGCTGCTTTTGGTCGCCAGCGACCGGATCTCGACCTTCGACGTGGTGCTGCCAACCGAGATTCCGGACAAAGGCCGTGTCCTCACCGGCCTCTCGGGATTCTGGTTCGCGCGCACGGGGGAGCTCGTGCCGAACCACCTGGTCGCGCTGCGGCCCGACGGCCGCTCGACCGAATGCCGGCGGCTCGAGATGCTGCCGATCGAGTGCGTCGTGCGTGGCTACCTGACCGGCTCCGGCTGGAAGGACTACCAGGCGAGCGGCGCGGTCTGCGGGCACGTGCTCGCCGAGGGCCTGCGCGACTCCGATCGACTGCCCGAGCCGATCTTCACGCCCGCGACGAAGGCGCAGGAAGGCCACGACGAGAACATCGACCGCCGGCGTGCGGCCGAGCTGGTCGGAGACAGCCGTCTGGACGAGGTCGAGCAGACGGCAATCGCCCTCTACCGCTTCGCGTCCGAGCACGCCGCCGAGCGCGGGATCCTGATCGCGGACACGAAATTCGAGTTCGGCCTCGCCGAGGGCCGGCTGGTGCTCGGCGACGAGGCGTTCACCCCGGACTCCTCGCGGTTCTGGCCCGCCGACGAGTACGAGGCCGGACGCCCTCAGCCCTCCTTCGACAAGCAGTTTGTCCGCGACTATTGCGAGACGCTTGGCTGGGACAAGACCGACCCGGGCCCAGAGCTGCCCGAGGACGTCGTTGCCGGCACCCGCGCGCGCTACGTCGAGGCCTTCGAGCGGCTGACGGGCATCACCTTCGACGAGTACCTCGCCGACCCGCAGGTCGTGTTGCGGTGAAAGCCACCGTCCTGGTCCGCCCGAAGCCGGGCATCCTCGACCCGCAGGGCGAGGCCGTTCAGCGGTCGCTGCAGCAGCTCGGTTTTCCGGTCGAAGAGGCGCGCGTCGGCCGGGTGGTCGATCTCGAGCTCGATCTCGGCGACGCGGACCGGACCCGCGCCGAGCTGGAGCGGATGTGCGAGCAGCTGCTGGCGAACCCGTTGATCGAGTCGTACGAGATCAGTGTGGCGAGCGAATGAGCGACGTACCGCACCCGAAGATCGCCGTCGTCGTCTTTCCCGGATCGAACGACGACCGCGACGCCGCCCTTGCCCTGGAGGGCCTTGGCGCGGAGCCGGTGCTGGTCTGGCACGCGGAGCCCGAGCTGCCCGAAGCGAGCGTGGTCGTACTCCCCGGCGGGTTCTCGTATGGCGACTACCTCCGCTGCGGCGCGATCGCGCGCTTCTCGCCGGTGATGGACGCGGTGTGGCGCTTCGCCGACGAGGGCGGGCTCGTGCTCGGAGTTTGCAACGGCTTCCAGGTGCTCTGCGAGGCCGGGTTGCTTCCGGGCGCCCTGCGCCCGAATGAGTCGCTCTCCTTCATCTGCCGGGATGTTTTGCTGCGAGTCGAGCAGGCGAACACGCCCTTCACCACTCGCGCCGAGCCCGGGCAGCGCATCACGATCCCCGTCAAGCACGGAGAAGGGTGCTACTTCGCCGACGAGGAGCTGCTCGCCGAGCTCGAGGCCAACGGACAGATCGTCCTGCGCTACGAGGACAACCCCAACGGCTCGATCGGCGACGTCGCCGGAGTCGCGAGTCGCCGGGGCAACGTCTTCGGCCTGATGCCGCACCCCGAGCACGCGGTCGATCCTCTGCTCGGCTCGGCCGACGGGGCCATCGTGCTGGGCTCGCTCGTGGATGCCGCTCGAGAACGTCTACTCGCTACCGCCTAAACCGAGAGCATCGGCGAGGGCGGGCCGCTTTGCCAGCTCGGCCCGAAGCCGCTCGAGATCCCGCCTGCGCAGCGTGACCGGCCCGCGCCGCACCGTCCCGCGGGTCGCGTAGGCGAAGCGAACCAGGTGCTCGCCGCCCGACACCTCGAGCAGCTGCACGACGGAGGAGAAGCGCTTTTCGCCCGCGCGCTGCGCCAGCGTCAGTTCCTCGACGAGCTCTGCCGCCCCCCACGGTGTCGCCGTTTTCGCCATTCCGGTCACCTACCGACACGCCTGTGACGCCTGGTTGACCACTTCACGCCGAAGGTGCGACGACGCTGAGCCATCCCTTCGGGTTGGTGAGCCGGGGGTGGCCGGCGTCGCAAAAAGAAGTGCGCGGACGTGGAGCGAGCCGCCGCGCACCTGCACGGCATGTTCGAAGGCTCGAAACCGCTCCAGACGGCCTTAACGCTCGATCAGCTCGATGCGATAGCCGTCGGGATCGCGGACGAAGCACAGCCGCGAGCCGCCTTCGCGCACCGAGTAGGGCGGCTTCTCCGGCTCGATGCCCTGACCCGCGAGCCGTTCCAGCGTCCCGTCGAGGTCCTCAACGGTGACCGCAATGTGCCCATAGCCGGTGCCGAGCTCGTAGGATTCGACGCCGAAGTTGTAGGTCAGCTCGAGCCGGTCGCCGTCGCCGGGAAGACCCATAAAGATGTTGATCGCCTCGTCGCGGATGGGCAGCTCGCGCCGCTTCTCGAAGCCGAGCGCCTCGTAGAACTCGACCGAGGCGTTCGGGTCGGTGATGCGGTAGCAGGTGTGGATCAGATCCATTGCGGCGGATTCGCGGGCGGGGAGATGCGCTCCGAGCCGACTCGGACGTAGTCGATCATCGATGTTCTCCTTCTCCGGGGTCTTCCGTCGAGGAGCCTAGTCAGACTTGCGCCTTCACGTGAGCCGCGATCCGTTCGGCCTCCAGGGGCAGCACCGCCAACTCGGGCGGCGGACGACGAACAAAGCCGTTCACGAGCAGGAGGTCTTCGGCCTGGTCCGGCGTGAGCGGAGCCTCGGACGGCTCGCTGGCGGAGCGACAGAGGGACAGCCCGGCGTCGATCTCGAGCCTCACGCCCCCTCCCGGCGGGAGAAGGCGAACGGCACGAACTGCGCCGCCGGAGACAAAGAACGCCTTCCGCCAGCCCGACTTGACCGCGGGAGCAATCAGACAGACCTCCAGGCTGCGCGACCGTTCGAGCCGGCAGAGGCGGTCGATTACGTGCTCGAGCGCCTCGATGCGATCCCGCAGGCGGGCCGCCTCCTCATAGCGGAGGCTTTCGGCCAGGTGCGCCCGACGTGCCCGGAGGCGCGGCAGGGGCGCTCCCAGGAGAAGGCCTTCCAGCTCTTCCTCCGTGCTCGCGGAGAGCGCGCGTGCGGCCAGAAACGCTTGCCGGCGACTCGGAATCGGCCCGAGGAGAGTCGGCGCCTTGGTGGCCACGAAATCTTCGCCCCGGCGCTTCAGGTAGGTGCCGTTGTCCCTCCTGCGGCTGCGCGAATTCGCCGGCGGCTGGAGCTCACGGATCAGCCGAAGCTCCTCGAGGGCAGCCTCGAGCTCGGAGCCCAGCACGCGCCACTCGACCCGCTCCAGCGCCAGCAGGGCAGCCTCGACCGACGGCCGTTGGCGCTCGCTGCGGAAGTAGGAGCGAAGGCGCGCGCGCAGGTCCCTGGCCCGCCCGACGTAGAGCACCTGGCCGTGACGGTCGTGGAAGAGGTAGACGCCGGGCCGGCTGGGCGCACCCTGGGCGAGGCAGCGCTTGTCGTAGACGCGACGTTTGCGCGGTGCGGCGAGCGCGCGCAGGTGCGAGAGCCGCCCTGCCCCCATCTCCTGGGCGAGACCGATCAGGTGGACCAGCACCTCGGCCGTCGCCTCGGCGTCGGGAAGGGCGCGGTGACAGGGTCTAGTCGGGACGCCGAAGAAGTCGGCGAGCGAGGCGAGGCCGACGCGGCGCCGGCGGCCCTCGAGCAGGCGCCGCGCGAGTGCGGCCGTGCACAGAGGCGGCTCGGCGAGGCGCCGATCGTGCAGGAGGAAAAGCTGTCGCTCGAGGAAGCGCTGGTCGAAGCGGGCGTTGTGCGCGACGAGGAGCGCATCGCCCGCGAAGGCCAAGAAGCGGCCGAGCGCGGTCGAGACGGAAGGCGCACGGCGCAGCTCCTGCTCGTGCAGCCCGGTGAGGCGGGCGACCGGACCCGGCAGCGCCACGCCTGGATTCACGAGCGATTGAAAGGAATCGACCGGCTCGAGCCCCCGCACACGCACGGCGCCGAACTCGCAGATGCGGTCGCGAGCTGCCGAGAGGCCGGTGGTTTCCAGGTCGAAGACGACGAACTCGGCCTCCTCCAGCAACGGATCCACATGTCCTCCGGTGAGGGAGACGGTGGCGCCGGCGCAGACGAGCCGACTGTCACCGGCGGTTACGTCGGCTATCAGCGAGCAAGCGAGGCCGTCCGAGATCGATGAGGTGGCGAAGAGCGAGCGCGCTGCCTCGACCGCCGTCAGAGGCCCGCGCTCTTCGAGCGTGTCCACGAGCCGGTCGAGCGCATCGAGTGCGAGCTGCACCCATCAGATGAAAGCGAACATGTGTTCGTATTTCAAGTAGGCCCCCTCCAAACCCGCCCTCTCTAGTCCGGGAGCAGTGGCATCGCGAGACCAGCGCCTCGGCCGAGGAGCACGGCCCGGGTGATCGCCGTCGATCCAAAGCGCAGCCTCACCTCGTCGAGCGCGGCGTCGAGCGCGTCGCTGCTGTGTCGATCGAACGGCAACGTGAGCTGGATGGCACGGCCGTCGTCGAGGTTCGTCACCGCGATTCCGACGAGCGTCAGGCCGCGCTGTGCGATCAGCGGCGCGGCGACCGCGAGCAGTCCTCTCGCCGCGTCCAGGATCACCTGGGTGCTCGCGGTGGGATGCGGCAGCGTGTACGAGCGGGTCGCCCGGGAGAAGTCGTCGAAACGCAGACGGAGCACGACGGTGCGGCCAACTCGACCCGCAACTCGCATCCGGCGCGTGACGCGGTCGACGAGTGCCACGAGTGACGTGTCGATCTCGGAAAACGCCGTCGGCGATCGGCCGAGTGCCCGTTGCGCCCCGATCGAGCGCCGGCGGCGACGACTCCGTACCGGCCGGGGATCCTGGTTGTGAGCGAGCGCGTGGAGGTGTCGGCCCGACGCCCGCCCGAGCAGGGACACGAGCGCCGTCTCGGCGCATTCGGCGACCTGACCAACGGTGGTGATCCCGAGTCCATGGAGCTTTGTCGCGGTCACGGGGCCGACCCCCCACAGCCGCTCGACCGGCAGGGGGTGCAGGAAGGCGAGTTCACCGTCGGGCGGAACCAGGAGCAGGCCGTCGGGCTTGGCCACCCCGCTCGCCACCTTCGCCAGGAACTTAGTCCTCGCGATCCCGACCGTGATTGGCAGACCGACCCGTTCGCGCACGTCACGACGTAAGCGAGCGGCGATCTCGGTGGGAGTACCCGAGAGGCGCCGGACCCCGCGAACGTCGAGGAACGCCTCGTCGATCGACAGACCCTCGACGACCGGCGAGGTGTCGTCGAAGACTCGGTAGACAGCCCTGCTCGCCTCGGTGTAGGCGGACATGCGGGGCTCGACGACGATTGCGCGAGGGCACAGCCGCCGGGCTCGAGCGACGCTCATCGCCGTCCGGACGCCGTCGGCCTTCGCCTCGTAGCTGGCGGCCAGCACGACCCAGGCCCCGACGATCACGGGCCGTCCACGAAGGTGCGGGTCGTCGCGCTGCTCGACCGCTGCAAAAAAGGCATCCACGTCGGCGTGTAGAACCGTCGGGTCGGACACGAACATACGTTCCCACAAGTTACCTCAGCCGAACAAGTTGTTCAGGCTGATTCCGCCGCGGATCAGGCGGTCGATGGGGGCGCTCTCGACCAGGCGACGAAGGAGCGGCGTCGCGAAGCTCGGGATGTCCCCCCGACGATCGGCCTCGTCCACCGATCGCAGCATCCCCGCGCGCACGGCGACCTCGATCGTGTGCTCGTCCCAGCGCCGGCGGACGCCTGTCCCGGGCGCAAGCGATAGGACCAGCTCCTCCCTGGTCGAGTGCAGGCGGCACGCGGCGCCGTCGAGCCCGTCGAGCACGATCCGCTGGATGGTGGCGTCGAAGCCGCCCGTGCGCCCGGGACGTGGCCGGCAGGGATCCGCGAGCTTCGGCCCGGGCTCGTTCGCGGCGCCTTTGCCGAGCTCGACGGCCACAAGTGCGAGGATCGAAGCGAGCAGTGCCGCCAGCACCCAGAGCGCGGGCGTCATCCGCGAGCGCGTCACGCGGCCAGCCTCCGGCGGAAAATTGTCGCGGCGAGCAGGGCCAGCGCCGCGAACCCGGCCGAGAGCAGGAAGGCGGGCCGAAACGCGCGCGTGATCGTCGCCTCGATCGTGCCGACGAGGTCGCCCCGTGTCGAGGCGAGTGCTGGGTCGTCACGCGCCCCGTGTGCGTTGAACGGCTCGCTCAGGTCCGGCGTCTCGCCCTCGCGGGCCGTTGCGAAAGCTGACTGCAGGTCGAGCGCCACCGGCACCTTCTTGTCGAGCCCCGTGGAGGAGTCCAGCAGCACCGCGGTCGCCTTCAGCAGCGCCTTGTCGCCCGCCCTCGGGACCTGCGAGGCGAGGAGCGGCGCGATCGACGCCAGCGCGAGCACGAGCCCTAGGTGGCGCACCCCAACCGTCAGCGTTCCGCTGCGCGCTAGGCCGGCGCGCAGGTCGAGAGCTTCCTCGGAGAGCAACGGAACGGCGAGCCCGAGCCCTGCGCCGCAGAGCGCGAGCGCATAGACGGCCAGGAGCACGCTCGCCGAGGGAAGCAGGGCGAGGCCGAGAAGCCCTCCGGCCAGAAGTGTCGCTCCGCCGCACACCGCCGCGATCCGCGGCAGCCGGCGCTCGAGCGGTCGCACGGCGAGCGCCGCCGCAGGAAGAACGCTCACGATCGCAGCGCCGCCGATCGCCGAATAGCCCCAGACCGTGATCACGAGCAGCACGGCCAGGAAGAGGGCGCCGACGAGCGCGCCGAAGAGAAGCCCGAGGCAGAGATTCGCCGGCAGCGTGCGCCGGAGCGAAGGGCTCCAGACTTCCTTCGCGACAACGTGTTGGTGGGTACGGAGGGTGGCGAGTAGCCCGAGGGCGGCCACCGGCGCCTGAGCGATGAAGATCGCGCGCCAGTCGAAGGCCTGCGTCAGCATGCCCCCGAGAGCCGGCCCGAGTGCTGCGCCGAACGTCCCGGCGAGCGTCCAGAGGCTTGCGCCGGCGGCCGGCGAGCCAGTCAGCGCGGCCAGCACCGGCAGCGAGCCGGCAAGCAGCAATGCCGCTCCCACGCCTTGCACGCTCCTCATCGCGGTGAGGAAAGGCAGGCTGCCCGCGGCCGCACAGGCGATCGACCCTCCGAGGAATACGACGAGCCCGGCACCGAGCACCCGCGCAGCGTTGATCCGGTGAACGAACAGGACGAGGCCGAGGGCCGTTACCGCGACCGCGACGTTGTAGGCGGTCACCACCCAGGCAACGCGCTCGATCGTTGTGTCGAACCGCCCGTACAGCTCCGGCAGGGCCAGCACGACGATCGACGAGTCGGCGAAGGCGATCGCCACGGCCGCTGCGACCACCGCGACGAGGAGCTTTGATACCAACGTCAGCGAGCCCAGCTGGGAGCGGGTCGCGCCTGCCGGCTCACGGCTCGAGATCTTCTCGCACAAGGCCGTAGAGCACACCGTCCACCCAGTCGTCGTTGCGCCAGTACGCCTTCCGCCGCACACCCTCGCGGATGAAGCCGGCCCGCTCTGCATGTGCGAGCGCGCGCTCGTTGAAGCCGTAGATCTCGAGCTGGAGCCGGTGGTAGCCGAATTCGTCGAACAGATGCCGCTGGAGAAGCTGAGCCGCCTCGTCGGCGACGCGCTTGCCCCGGAACGACGGGTGCACCGCCAGCGAGCCGAGGTCGGCGATCCGGCTGCGGCGGTTGGCGACCTGAAAGCCCATCAGGCCGGCCGGCCGGCCGTCCACGTCGATCACGAAGCGGCCGAACTCCTTCGGCTCGGCCTGCGAGCGCTCGATCTCCGCCGCCACGCCCTCACGGTCGCGCGGCCGGATCACGGCGAGATAGGGCTCGACTTCCCCGTGCGTCATCAACTCCACGAGGAAGTCGAGGTCGCCCGGCTCGGCGCGGCGCAGGCTGACCGCGCTCACGGCGAGGGCGCCGCGACGGGCTCGCGCCGGTGGAGCCTGACCGCCCCCGAGCCGAGCGCGACGCCGCCGAGGATCAGCACCATGCCGGCCAGCTCCTCCCACGTGAGCGGCTCGTTCAGCAGGGTCACTCCATAGAAGAGCGCCGTCACCGGCAGCAGGTACGTCACAAGGCTCACGCGGGCGGCGCCGTCGCTGCGCAGGACGCGGTAGAGGATGATCTGCGCAAGCGCTGTCCCTATCAGCGCTAGGGCGAGCACCGAGCCGCTCTCCTTCCAGCCCGGCGCATGGGAGGGCAGCTGCCACAGCCCGAACGGGAGCAGCACCACGAAGCCGCCGATCATCGTGCTTGCGGCGAGCGTCAGACCGCTTGTGTGCGCAACCAGGCGCTGGCCCCAGAGGCTGCCGACCGCGTACGCGACCGACGCGATAACGACGGCAAGCGTCCCGGCCGCGCCCCACCAGCCGCCCTCCGGGTGAATGCCTGCGAGCACGGCTACGCCGAGGATCCCGACAAGGAAGCCGACGAGCCGGAGGCCCTGGACGCGCTCGCTCGGTTTCCAGCGGATGGCCAGCAAGACTACGAAGATCGGCATCGAGGCGTTCGCGATCGCGGCCACGCCGGAGTCGATGTGCTTCTCGCCCCAGGCGATCAGCGTGAAGGGGATCGCGCCGTTCACCACGCCGAGCGCGAAGCCCTCCCAGCCGACCCGGCGCAGGTCCGCAACCGATGCCTGCCAGCCGCGCTGCACGGCGAGCACGATCAGGATCACCGCCGACGCGACGGCAAGCCGCACCATCATCATCGTGGCGGGCTCAAAGTCCCTGTTGGCGACCTTGATGAACATGTATGAGGCACCCCAGAAGGCGGCCAGCAGGGCGATGTAGATCACGTACGAGCGGGACACGGCTTCGAGGCTACCGTCTAGCCCTGCCCAAGCTCGACGGCTAGTTCCCAGCCTCTTTCGCCGTCGTACGGTCGCCGGCGCTCTTTCTCGAGCGGCGAGCGCTCTGGCGATAGGGACGCTGGCCCAGCCGAGCATTGCTCCTCGGCGGAGGCGGGCTTCGCCCGTCGGAGGCTCGACTGCGCGGGGAGCGCGTCAACATGACGAGGGGGCTCATGGGGGAAACCGGCTCATGGGGGAAACCGGGTTTCGCCCATGAAGCGAGCGCGCCCCAGGCGTGCGAAGCGAACTCCGCCGGTGCCGAGGGCGACGCCGGCGAGGATCAGCGCGAGGCCGCCCAAGGCGGCGATCCCGAAGCGCTCGTCCAAGAAGATGGCGCCGTAGGCGAGCGCGATCGGTGGGATCAGGTACGTCACAAGCGAGGCGTACGCGGCTCCCGCGCCGGTGATCAGGCCGAAGAACAGCAGGTATGCGACCGCAGTCAGCGGGATCCCGAGCACCACCACCGAAGCGATCGTCTTCCAGCCCGGCACGTGGTGCGGAGCTTCCGCGGCCCCGACCGGAAGTGCGACGGCCGCCGCGATTGCCGTCGAGGCGAACGCGACGACGATCGGCTTCACGGCACCGAGGTAGCGGCCCGTGAGCAGGCCGCCGACGCCGTAGCAGAACGCCATCCCCACCACGGCGAGCGCGCCCAGCACCTTTCCCTCCGGTTGGGCGCCGACGAGCAGCGCGACCCCGACAAACCCCACGCCGACGCCCAGCAGCCGGGTGCCGGTGACGCGCACCTCACGGAAGGCGACGAACGCGATCAACGCGTTGAAGATCGGGACCGCGGCCTGGATGATCGACGCGAGCCCGGAGTCGATTCGCGTCTCGCCCCACGAGAGCAGCCAGAACGGAATCGCCGTGTTGACGAGAGCGACCAGGACCAGCCAGCCGGCGTTCTCGCGCAGCTGGCCGAGCGTCTCCCTGGTTCCGACCGCGAACGGAATGAGCAGCGCGAGCGTCACCGCCGCCAGCCCGAGGCGGCCGACGATCAGCGTCGCCGGGGTCAGCTCCCGCACCGCCACCTTGATGAACATGAACGATGCACCCCAGAGCGCGGCGAGCGCGAGCAGCATCGCGAGGTGGCGGCGGTTCACGCGTTCCCTGATTCGCCCTGGACGCGTCCTGTGAGGCGGTTAGACTCGACGTCCTGACGAGGGTCTTCCAAGAACAGTCGCTGCATCGTGCGCTCGGTCTTACCAACTCCGAGTTCGCCCGGATCTGTGAGCTGCTCGAGCGCGAGCCGAATCACTTCGAGCTGGCGGTCTTTTCGCTCCTCTGGTCGGAGCATTGCGGCTACAAGCACTCGGCGCCGTTGCTGAAGCGGCTCCCGAGCGCAGGAGGTCGCGTGCTGCAGGGGCCCGGCGAGAACGCGGGCGTGATCGACCTCGGCGAGGGCGAGGCGGTCGCGTTCAAGGTCGAGTCGCACAACCACCCGAGCGCGGTCGAGCCCTTCCAGGGGGCGGCCACCGGGATTGGCGGGATCCTGCGCGACATCGTCGCCATGGGCGCGCGCCCAGTGGCGCTGCTCGACGGCCTGCGCTTCGGAGACCCCGGCTGGAGCTTCCGGCGCGCGGTCGCGGGGATCGGCCACTACGGGAACTGTGTCGGCGTGCCTACCGTCGGCGGGGAAGCGGTCTTCGACGCGGCCTACGCTGGCAACTGCCTCGTCAACGCGATGTGCGTGGGGCTGCTCCCAGCGGAGCGGGTGACCCGCGCTCAGGCGCGAGGCACCGGCAACCTGCTGGTCCTCTACGGCGCGACCACGGGGCGCGACGGGATCGGCGGCGCCTCCGTGCTCGCGAGCCAGGAGCTCGGTGAGGAAGCTGCCAAGAAGCGGCCCTCGGTGCAGGTGGGCGACCCGTTCACCGGCAAGAAGCTGATCGAGGCCTCGCTCGAGCTCGTCGAAGCCGGCCTCGTCGAGTCGCTGCAGGATTGCGGCGCCGCCGGGCTCGCCTCGTCGCTCGCCGAGATGTCCGGGCGCGAGGCGGGCGTGGACGTCCACCTCGACCGCGTCCCGCTGCGCGAGGAGGAGATGGAACCATGGGAGATCATGATCTCCGAGAGCCAGGAGCGAATGGTCGCGGTCGTCCGGCCCGAGCTGCGCGGGCAGGTCGAGGCTGTGCTTGCCCGCTGGGAGCTCCATCACGCCGCGATCGGCGAGGTCACCGGCAGCGGCGAGCTGCGTGCGTTCTTCGACGGCGAGACCGTCGGCGAGATCCCGGCCGCGCTCCTCACCGACGAAT
Organism: Gaiellaceae bacterium; assembly: GCA_035296785.1. Lineage (GTDB taxonomy): Bacteria > Actinomycetota > Thermoleophilia > Gaiellales > Gaiellaceae > AC-32. The sequence continues at coordinate 17,649 of DATHAF010000024.1, read as the reverse complement.
GCCCTCGCTACGAAGTCGACCAGCTCGCTGCCGCGCGTCCCGCGGCCGCGGTCGACCCCGTCAACGCCGAGCCCAAGGACTGGATCTACGAGCAGTACGACCAGCTCGTCCTCTCGCGCACCGTGCGCCGGCCCGGCCTCGACGCAGCGGTCCTGCGGCTTCGGCCCTCGTGGCGCGGTCTCGCGGTCTCGCTCGACGGCCCCCCGATCGGCGAGCGCGACCCGTTCGTTGCGGGCGTGCAGGCCGTCATGGATGCCGCGCGCAACGTGGCCTGCGCAGGCGGCGAGCCGCTCGCGCTGACCGACTGCCTCAACTTCGGCAACCCAGAGAAGGCCGAGATCGGCTGGGAGCTGGCCCAGGCGATCGAGGGGATCGCCCAGGCGGCCGAGGCTCTCGGGGTGCCCGTGGTCTCCGGCAACGTGTCGCTCTACAACGAGACCGACGGCCGGGCGATTCCGCCGACGCCGGTGGTCGGCTGCGTCGGGCTGATCCAGGACGTGCGCGAGGTTCCGCGCGGCTGGCGCCCGGGAGATCGCGTCTGGCTGGCGGAGGGCGACGACGTCGAGCTGATCGGCTGGCTTTGGCGCAACGCCCCCCGGCTTTCACTCGCCCACGACGTCAGCGACGGCGGGCTCGCCCACGCGCTCGCCGAGGCCTCCGCCTTCAGCGGTTGCGACTTCAGGGCGGAGGCCACGGACGCGCCCTACGGCTCGGTCCTGCTCGCCGGCGCGAACGTCGACTGGCCCAACCTGCGCGAGCTCGGGAGGGTCGCTTGATGGCGAACATCACCTGCGTGAGAGGGGCCCGCTGATGTGCGGCGTCTTCGGCATTCGCGCGCCCGAGCGGGACGTCGCGCGCGTGACGTACTTCGGGCTCTTCGCGCTTCAGCACCGGGGACAGGAGTCGGCCGGGATCGCGGTCTCGGACCAGGGCCGTCTGACCGTGTTGCGCGACATGGGCCTCGTCACCCAGGTCTTCGACGAGCAGAAGCTGCACGGCCTCCGCGGCGAGGTCGCCATCGGGCACACCCGCTACTCGACGACGGGCTCGACGCAGTGGGCGAACGCGCAGCCGCTGATCCAGCGCGGGCGCGGGCGCACCGTCGCGCTCGGGCACAACGGCAACCTCGTGAACGCAGCCGCCCTACGCGCCGAGCTCGCGGCCGAGGGCATCACGCTCGGCACGACCTCCGATACCGAGATGATCGCCGCGCTGATCGCCAACGATCAGGCGCCGCTCGAGGACGCGGTCGCGAACGCAATGGCGCGGCTGGAAGGCGCGTTCTCCGTCGTCATGCTCTCCGAAGGGAAGCTGATCGGCTTCCGCGACCGGCACGGGTTCCGCCCGCTCTGCCTCGGGCGCGGCGAGGCCGGCGAATGGATCCTCGCCTCGGAGACATGCGCGCTCGACCTCGTCGGCGCCCAGCTGGAGCGGGAGCTCGCACCGGGCGAGCTCGTGATCATCGACGAGGCCGGCCCGCACCCGCGGCGGGCCCTCGAGCCCGCGGCCCACGGTGCGCTCTGCATCTTCGAGTTCTTCTACCTGGCCCGACCCGACACGCGCCTGGAAGGGGTCGAGGTGCACGGCGCACGCCTGCGGATGGGCGAGCGGCTCGCGCAGGAGGCCCCCGCGGACGCCGACCTCGTGCTGCCCATCCCGGACTCGGGCACGCCCGCCGCAATCGGCTTCTCGCGCGCAACAGGCATCCCGTTCTCGGAGGGTCTGATCAAAAACCGCTACGTCGGCCGCACGTTCATCCAGCCCGACCAGGGCCTGCGCGAGCAGGGCGTCAAGCTGAAGTTCAACCCGCTCGCCGAGGTCGCCGGGAAGCGCGTCGTGGTCGTGGACGATTCGATCGTCCGCGGCAACACCACTCGCAAGATCGTGCAGATGCTGTTCGAGGCGGGCGCGGCCGAGGTGCACTTGCGCATCTCCTCGCCGCCGGTGATCGGCCAGTGCTTCTACGGGATGGACTTCGCCGACGAAGAGGAGCTGATCGCCTCCTCACGCTCGGTGGAGGAAGTGCGCGAGCACGTGGGTGCCACCTCTCTCGCCCACCTCTCGCTCGAGGGCCTGCAGGAATCCACGCGGCGCCCGCCCTCGGAGCTCTGCCGCGCGTGCCTCACGCGGGACTACCCGACGGCAGTCCCGCGTGAGTCCGCGAAGCTCAGGTTCGAGCCGGCATCCGTCTAAGGCGCTCGCTCGCGACGCCGACCATGAGAGGCTGGGCCGGCTTTTGCCGGTCTGGCCGTCTAGCTACTGCTCCAGAACCCGGCTCGCCTTGGCGATGCCGCGGCTGAGCAGGTACGCCGCCCCGAGGATCACGGAGGCGAAGGCCCAGTCGTTCACGTTCCACGCGTCGTCCAAGAGCAGGATCGCGAGGAAGATCTCGATCGCGACCAGAGCGGCGAACTCGGCGTTGCCCGGGATGGGCATTCGAGCGCCGGACGAGATGGACGGCATCCCCATCGTCGGCCGCGCTCCGGCGGGCTGCTCCGGAGGAGTCGTCGTCATGCCAGCTCTCCTTTCGTCAGGCCGCGAGGCCAGGTACGTGCACGATCTCCAACTTAACGCCGTCGGGATCGTAAAAGAAGACCGCGTAGTACCCGGGCTGGTACCAGTACTCCTCGGGACCACTCTCGATCTCGGCCCCTTGCGCACGTAGCCAGTCGGCGCGCTCGTTCACAGCCTGGCGTGAGCTTGCCTCCAGCGCGAGGTGGTGCAGGCCGACGCGGTACCGGTCGTAGGGCTCGACGCTCTCCGTCTGTGCCTCCCGAAGGCCGATCGAGCTGCCGGTGCCGAAGACGTACCAGATCGTCTCGCCACGCTCGCCCTGCACCTCGCTGACCCCGTGCCAGCCGAGCGGCCCGAGCAGATCGCGGTAGAACGGCAGGCTTCGCTCGATCGACGAAACGACCAGGTCGACGTGGTGGACCCCCGAGGAACGCATGTGGCATCCGCCGCTTTCCGCGTTTCGACCTCGGTTCCTGCCAGAATCGGTTTGCTCAGTGGAGCTCTTCCACTACCACCTGGTCACCAACAACGTGCGGGAGGTCGAGGCCCGCTACCTGGCCAAGCTCGGCTTCAGGCTGGTCGCGCGCTACGGGCGCGTGGGCGAGGACCAGGTGCACTTCGAGGCCGGCGTGCCCTGGGACGAGCTCGAGGAGATGGGCTTCCGGCACCGCCTGAGCGAGCTCGAGCGTGGAGCCGTCAACGTCGTCGTGCAGCCCGGCCAGTGGCCGCTCCCGCGAGTGGATCACGTTGGGGTGGCGCTCGACGACGACGAGTTCCAGGACGTGCTCGAGCGGGCCACCCAGCGAAAGCTGCGCGTTCAGGAGTATCCGGGGCGGCGCACCTTCATCGCCACGGACGCGGGCTACCGAATCGAGGTGCACCCGCAGCGGGACTGGATCGACGAACTGCTTGCGGCGGCGGACGAGCTGCGGCTGACGGAGCTCCAGCTGCGTGCCGACGACCCCGGGGCCAAGGCGGGCGCGCTGGCGGAGCTGCTCGAGCTCGACACCGCGGACGGGCGCGTCTGGGTCGGCGATGCCTGTCTTCGCTTCCTTCCCGACGGGCCGCGCGGTCGGCCGGAGCTCTACGGCGAGGTCTTTGCGTAGCCGGTCTCGCGCTTAGGATCGCCCTGTGAAAAAGACGTACGAGGATGCGGGGGTCTCGCTCGCCGCCGCCGGGGACGTGGTCGAGCGGCTACGGGCAGCCGTCGACTCGACTCGCACCCCGGGCGTCCAGGGCTCGTTCGGGGGCTTCGCAGGCCTGTACGCGCTGGACGGGAACCGCTTGCTGGCGGCCTCGACCGACGGCGTCGGATCCAAGCTCGTGCTCTCGCGCCGCGCGGGCCGGCTGCGTGACGCCGGAAAGGATCTCGCCGCACATTGCATCGACGACGTGCTCACGACCGGCGCCGAGCCCCTCTTCATGCTCGACTACCTAGCGGCGCACCAGCTCGACCTCGCCCAGGTGGCGGAGCTCGTCGAGGGCGCGGCTGAGGTCTGCCGAGAAGCCGGCTGCGCGCTGATCGGCGGCGAGACCGCGGAGCTGCCGGGCGTCTACCGGCGGGAGGAGCTCGACTTCGCCGGCACGTGCATAGGCATCGTCGACCGCGAGCGGCTGATCGACGGCTCCCGCTGCGGGCCTGGGGACGTCGTGCTCGGCCTCCCCTCCTCCGGCCTGCACACCAACGGCTTCTCGCTCGTGCGAGCGCTCGTCGGCGACGACGACTTCGACGCCGACCTGCTGCTCGAGCCGCACCGGCTGTACCTGGACGAGGTACGCGAGCTCCGCGCACGCGCCGACGTGAGGGCGCTCGCGCACGTGACGGGAGGCGGCATCCTCGGGAACCTGACGCGGGTACTGCCGGAGGGCGTCGTCGTCGAGCTTGACTGGGGCTCGTGGAAGCGGCCCCCGGTCTTCGACTGGCTCGCCGAGCACGGCGTCGAGGAGGAGGAGCTGCGGCGCGTCTTCAACGTCGGCATCGGCATGTGCGCCGTCGTCCCGGAAGACGACGCCGGCGCCGGCACAGTGATCGGACGCCTCACATGATCGGCGTCCTCGTCAGCGGCGAGGGCACCAACCTCCAGGCCCTGATCGACGCGGACCTGCCGATCTCCTGCGTCGCCGGCAACAAGCCCCACGCGCGGGCGCTCGAGCGCGCCCTAGAGGCCGGGATCGCGACCGGAATCTTTCCCGCCGAGGCCTATGCCGGCCGAGACGAGCGCGACGCGGCGATGGCCACATGGCTCGAGGAGCACGGCGCTCGCCTCGTCGTCTGCGCGGGGTACATGCACCTGCTGCGTCCCTGCTTCCTCGAGCGGTTTCCCGGGCGTGTGGTGAACACCCATTCGGCGCCGCTCCCGGACTTTCCGGGCGCGCGGCCGATCGAGGACGTGCTCGAGGCGGGCGTGGCCGAGACCGCCGCCACCGTCCACTACGTGGACGAAGGCGTCGACAGCGGCCCCGTGATCGCGGCCGAGCGCGTGCCGGTGCTGGCCGGCGACGACGCCTCGAGCCTGCGGGCCCGCGTGCAGGCGGTCGAGCACAGGCTCCTGCCCCGGGTCGTCCGCCAGCTCATCTCGTGATCCGGCGCGCACTGATCTCGGTCTACGACAAGGAGGGCCTCGAGCCCTTCGCCCGCGGGCTCGCGCAGCTCGACGTGGAGATCGTGGCGAGCGGCGGCACCGCCGCCTTCCTGCAGAAGGTCGGGATCGCGGTCACGCCGATCGAGGACGTGACCGACACGCCCGAGCTCCTGGGCGGCCGGGTGAAGACGCTGCACCCTCGAATTCATGCCGCGATCCTCGCCCGGCGCGACCGCGCCGACGACCGAGACGAGCTCGCAGACCACGACATCGAGCCGTTCGACCTGGTCTGCGTGAACCTCTACCCGTTCGAGGACGTCGTCTCCCGCCGGGCGGTCGGCGAGCAGGACGCGGTCGAGATGATCGACATCGGTGGGCCCGCGATGCTGCGAGCGGCTGCGAAGAACTTCGCACACGTGGCGCCGGTGGCCACGCCCGAGCGCTACGAGGAGATCCTCGTCGAGCTGCGCGCGCGCCACGAGCTGTCGCTCGAGACCCGGCGGCGGCTGGCCGCCGAGACCTTCGCGCTGACTGCCGCTTACGAGGCGGCCATTGCCGACTGGTTCACCGCACCGGAGGTGTTCCCGGAGGCGTTCATGCCGGGCTTCAGCAAGGAGCTCGAGCTGGCCTACGGCGAGAATCCGCACCAGCGCGCCGCGTACTACTCCGAGCGCGCCGCCAGGCTGCACCTCCTCTCGAGGGTCGAGCAGCTCCACGGCCGCGAGCTTTCGTTCAACAACCTGAACGACCTCTCGGCCGCCCGGCTCGTGGCGCGCGACTTCGAGCTGCCGGCCTGCGCGATCGTCAAGCACGCCAATCCCTGCGGGGTCGCCGTCGCCGGGTCGATCGAGCAGGCGTACGAGCGTGCGCTCGCCTCCGACCCGCTGTCGGCGTACGGCGGCGTCGTCGTGCTCAACAGGGCGGTCAGCGAGGCGCTCGGCGAAAGGCTGGCGGAGCAGTTCGTCGAGGTGCTCTTTGCGCCCGGATACGACGAGACGGCGCTCGAGCTCTTGCAGCAGAAGCCGGCGACCCGCATCCTCGAGGACCGCGAGCGGCGGCTCTCCAATCCCGGCGAACGCGACTACAAGCGCGTCCTCGGCGGCCTGCTCGTCCAGGAGCGCGACTCCGACATCGAGGACCGCGAAGGAATGGAAGTCGTCTGCGGTGCTCCGACGGAGATGTCCTGGGGCGACCTGCTTTTCGCCTGGCGAGTCTGCAAGCACGTCTCCTCGAATGCGATCGTGCTCGTGCACGACCTGCAGACGATCGGGATCGGCGCGGGCCAGATGAGCCGCGTGGACGCGGTGCGGCTGGCGCTGGAGAAAGCGCGCGAGCACGGCCATGAGCCGGCGGGGTCGGTCCTGGCCTCCGACGCCTTCTTCCCGTTTGCCGACGGGCCGCAGCATGCGCTCAGCGCCGGCGTGACCGGGTTCATCCAGCCCGGCGGCTCGAAGCGCGACGGCGAGGTGATCGAGGCCGTCGAGCGCGCGGGCGCGACGATGGTCTTCACCAACCGCCGCCACTTCCGGCACTGATGGACGATCTCGCCCTGCGGAACCTCGTCTACCGGCGCTTCGTCGAGCTGGGGAGGGCGCCGACGATGGACGAGCTCGCGACGACCGAGGAAGCGCTGGGGCGCCTGCACGAACTGCGCATGGTCGTGCTGGAGGCCGACCGCCAGGAGATTCGGATGGCGATCCCGTTCTCGGCGGTGCCGACCCCCTACCGCGTGGAAGCGAGGAGGCGCTCGTGGTTCGCCAACTGCGCCTGGGACGCGTACGGAATTCTCGCCGCGCTGGGCGTCGACGGCCACATCTCCAGCTCGTGCCCGGACTGCGGCGAGCCGATCGAGATCGACGTGGTCGACCGGCGGCCGGAGCCGGCGGACGACGTGTTCCACGTGCTCGTGCCCGCGCGGAGCTGGTGGGAGGACATCGTCTTCACCTGAAGCACGATGAACCTCTTCCGGTCGGAAGAGCACTTGATGCGCTGGTTGGCGACCACCAGGCGCCAGCTCGGCGCAACGATCAGCTCGAAGAAGCTGTGCGAGCTCGCCCACGCGTGGCACGCAGGCACCCTCTCACCGGACTGGCAACCGAGAACGCGCGACGAGTCGCAGGCAATCCTCGACCGCCTCGGCCTCACCCACGACTTCTGGCAGCTGCCTCGCTGACACCATGCCCGATTGGTTGGCGACGGTTCGTTCTCTCCCACTTCTCCCCGTGAACGAGCATGGGGCTGCTAGCCGCGCATCTCCGTAGCGGATCTTTCGACTTCGTGTCTTCCCGAGCTTGGCGAAATAGGCTTCGCCTGCTAGTCGTTCACAGACCGCAACGACCCAAGGAGCCCGATGACCCCCGCCGCTTCCGACCGCCGCTGGCTGACCCTCGCAATCGTGGGCGCCGCCTTCTTCATGACCGTCCTCGACGTTGCGATCGTGAACGTCGCCATCCCGTCGATCCAGATCGACCTGAAGATCGACGAGCAGACCGTGCAGTGGCTGATCACCGCATACGCCATCACCTTCGGCGGCTTTCTCCTGCTCGGCGGGCGGATGGCCGACCTGCTCGGGCGCAAGCTGATCTTCCTGGTTGGCCTGGCGCTGTTCACCGTCGCCTCGCTCATCTGTGGGCTGGCCAACAGCTCCAACGTCCTCATCAGCGCCCGTGCGGTGCAGGGCCTGGGCGCGGCGATCATCTCGCCGGCCGCCCTCTCCATCGTGACCACGACCTTCCGGGAGGGCGCCGAGCGAAACAAGGCGCTCGGAATCTGGGGTGCGCTCGGCGGCTCGGGTGCCGCGGCCGGGGTGCTGTTCGGCGGGATCCTGACCAAGTACCTCGGCTGGGAGTGGATCTTCTGGGTCAATGTGCCGGTCGGCATGCTCGTGTTCGCGCTCGCCGTCGCCTTCGTCCCCGAGAGCAGGGCCGATCTGGGACACCGCCGCTTTGATGCGGCCGGCGCCGTCACGGTCACCGGGGGCCTGGCGCTGCTCGTCTACGCGATCTCCAAGGCACCCGACGTAGGCTGGGGATCGGCCAGGACGATCCTGCTGCTGCTTGCCGCGGTCGCGATCCTCGTCGCCTTTGCGGTGATCGAGATCCGCAGCCGCTCGCCCCTGATGCCGTTCGGAATCTTCCGGCTGCGCACCCTCGCCGCAGCGAACGTGGTCGGATTCCTCCTCGGGGCGGTGATCTTCGCGAACTTCTTCGTGCTCACCCTGTACGTCCAACAGGTGCTTGGCTGGTCGGCCCTTCGGACCGGCGTGACCTTCCTGGCCACCGCCGGCACGACGGTGATCTGGGCCGGCGTAGCCCAGGCGCTCACCACCCGCCTCGGGCCGCGACCGGTGATCGTCACCGGGATGCTCGTGCTCGCCGCCGCGCTCGCCTGGTACACGCAGATCCCGGTCGACGGGCACTTCTGGCCCGACCTCCTGCCGGCCTACCTCGTGTTCGCCCTCGGGCTCGCGTTCTCGTTCGTGCCCGTCTCGATCGCCGCGTTCATGCAGGTCGAACCGCACGAGGCGGGACTAGCGTCGGGCCTGCTCAACACTTCACAGCAGATCGGCGGTGCAATCGGGGTCGCCGTGGCGGCCACGATCTTCACGACACAGGCTACAAGCCTGCTGAAGAGCGGCGAGTCCCAGGCGCAGGCCTTTACGTCCGGCTATCAACACGCCTTCTGGGCGCTGCTCGCGCTCGCCCTGGCGGGAGCCGCCGCCGCGTTCGTGCTCCTGGCCGGAACCGAGAGACAAGCAGAGGCCGTCGAAGCGCCCGTCTAGAGTTCGGCCGTGCCCCGCGAGTACCCGACGCTGCTGGAGCTGGTCGGCGACACGCCGCTCGTGCGCCTCCAGAACGTCGTCCCCGACGACGCTGCGACGGTGCTCGGGAAGCTCGAGTTCCTCAATCCGGGGGGCTCGATCAAGGATCGGATCGCGATCACGATGGTCGAGGCGGCCGAGCGCGAGGGGAAGCTGAAGCCGGGCGGGACGATCGTCGAGCCGACCTCCGGCAACACAGGCACCGGCCTCGCGATCGTCGCAGCGCTGAAGGGCTACCGCTGCATCTTCACCATGCCCGACAAGATGAGCCGCGAGAAGATCTCGCTGCTCAAGGCCTTCGGCGCCGAGGTGATCATCTGCCCCTACGCGGTCGAGCCGGAGTCGCCGGAGAGCTATTACTCGGTCTCCGACCGGCTCGCCGAGGAGATCCCCGGCGCCTACAAGCCCGACCAGTACCGCAACCCGAACAACCCACGGGCCCACTACGAGACCACCGGCCCGGAGATCTGGGAGCAGACCGGCGGTGCGCTCGACGCGCTCGTGATCGCGGTCGGCACCGGCGGCACGGTCACGGGGATGGCGCGCTATCTCAACGAGCAGAGCCCTGACGTCCAGATCGTCGGCGCCGATCCGGAGGGCTCGATCTACACCTCGGGGCCCGAGAAGCAGCATCCCTACCTCGTCGAAGGGATCGGCGAGGACTTCTACCCCGAGACATTCGACCCCTCGGTGATCGACCGGTGGGTAACGGTCTCCGACCGGGACTCCTTCCTCATGGCCCGGCGGCTCGCGCGCGAGGAGGGACTGCTCGTCGGCGGCTCCGGCGGCACCGCTGCTTGGGCGGCGGTGGAGATCGCCAAGGAGCTAGGGCCGGGGAAGACCGTCGTCACACTGTTCCCCGACGGCGGGCGCTCGTACCTCTCGAAGTTCTACGACGACAACTACCTGATCGAGCTCGGCTTCCTCGAGCGGCACGAGCCGGCGCCGAAGGTCCTGGAGGTGCTGATGTTCAAGCACCAGGACGAGGCGGAGGTGCCCGAGCTTGTTACGATCGAGTCGCACCAGAAGGTCGGCCAGGCGATCGACCTGATGCAGCAGTACTCGATCTCGCAGCTCCCGGTGATGCGCCACGACTCGGCGGGCTCGCTCGCGGACGTCGTCGGGTCGCTGCAGGAGCGCGGGCTCCTCGACCTGGTCTTCCGCAACCCGGACGCCCTCAACGAGGAGGTCGCCGCAGCTATGCAGCCCCCGCTGGCCGCGGTCGAAGCGGACGAATCGGTGGACGAGGTCTTCGCCGCCCTGACCGGCGGGAGCGCCGCGGTCGTCGTCGCCCGGGAAGGGCAGCCCACCGGCATGCTCACGCGCTCCGATTTGCTCGAGTACCTGGCCCACGGGCGGGGGAACTCCAGGTGACGGAGCGGCTTGAGCGTCTGTTGCGGGAGGCGTTCCCCGACGCCGAGGAGCTCACGGTCGCGGATCGCACCGGCGGCGGCGACCACTTCCAGGTCACCGTCACGAGCGCGCGTTTCGACGGCCTGCCGCTACTCGAGCAGCATCGCCTGGTGAACGATGCGCTCGCGGTCCCACTCGCTGATGGCACCATTCACGAGTTGAGGATCAAAACGAGGAGAGGAGCGGGGTGAGCGAGCTGAGAGATCAGATCAAGCAGGTGATCGAGGGCGAAAACGTCGCGTTGTTCATGAAGGGCACGCCGCAGTTCGTCATGTGCGGCAATTCCCAGCGCGCGCTCGAGGCGCTGCGCGCGGCCGGGGCCTCGGTCACCGCGGTCGACATCCTCCCCGACCCTCAGATCCGCCAGGAGCTCTCCGCGCTCTCCGGCTGGCCGACGATCCCGCAGGTCTTCGTCGGCGGTGAGCTCGTCGGCGGCGCAGACATCGTCGAGGAGCTGGCCCAGAGCGGCGAGCTCGAGCGGACGCTCGAGGAGAAGCTCGGGTCCGACTATCGCGGCTCCGGCGAAGAACGCGTCGTCGCGCTGAGCTAGCGGAATGGACTTCGAGACCCGCGCGATCCACGAAGGGCAGGAGCCGGACCCGGCCACCGGCGCCGTCACGGTGCCGATCTATCAGACGTCGACCTTCGTGCAGGACGCAGTGGGCGAGAACAAGGGCTACGACTACTCGCGCTCGGGCAATCCGACGCGCACGGCGCTCCAGCTCTGCCTCGCCTCGCTCGAGGGGGCCGAGCACGGCGCCGCCTTCTCGTCCGGTCTCGGCGCGACCACGACGCTCATGCACCTCGTCAACCCCGGCGAGCACGTCGTCTGCGTCAACGACGTTTACGGGGGCGTCTACCGGATGTTCTCGCAGGTCTACGCCCCGAAGGGCTACGAGTTCGACTTCGTCCCGGACGCGGAGGTCGCGGCGGCGATCGACGAGCGCACGCGCCTGGTCTGGCTCGAGACGCCGACGAACCCGCTCCTGAACCTCGTGGACATCAAGGCCGCCGCCGAGGCCGCGCATGCGGTCGGCGCGCTCGTCGTCGTCGACAACACCTTCGCGACCCCGTACCTGCAGCGCCCGTTGGAGCTCGGCGCCGACGTCGTTCTCCACTCGACCACGAAGTATTTGGGCGGTCACTCCGACCTAATCGGCGGCTTCGCGGCGACCAGCGACCCGACGGTCGCCGAGCGGCTCTACTTCCTGCAGAAGTCGCTGGGCGCGGTGCCGGGGCCGTTCGACGCCTGGCTCGTTCTGCGCGGACTGAAGACCCTCGCGGTGCGCATGCGCAAGCACTGCGAGAACGCACGGGCGATCGCGGAGTTCCTCGACGGGCATCCGAAGGTCGAGCGCGTGCTCTACCCCGGGCTCGAGTCTCACCCGGGCCACGAGCTGGCGAAAAGGCAGATGAGCGACTTCGGCGGCATGATCTCGTTCCTGGCTTCGTCGGAGGACGAGGCGATCGCGATCTGCTCGCGCACGAAGATCTGGCAGCTCGCCGAGAGCCTCGGCGGCGTCGAGAGCCTGATCGAGCTGCCCGCCCAAATGACCCATGCCTCCACCGCGGACGCGCCGTTCGCGGCCCCGAAGAACCTGATCCGGCTCTCGGTCGGAATCGAGTCGGCCGACGACCTGATCGCCGACCTCGAAGCCGCGCTCGTGCGCTCGACCGCGACCGCCGGAACCTAGCCGGCCCGGCCGGTGTAGAGACGGCGACCTCTTGAAAGGAGCTCGCCGATGAGACGCTTCCTGTTCGTGCTCTGCGCCGCCGCGCTGCTCGCTCCGGCCGCACTTGCCAAGGGCCCGTCCGAGGCCACGATCTCGGGGCCCGGGCTGGGCAAGCCGATGTCGTTCAAGGGCATGGATGACGCCAGCAGGCTGACCGAGTACGCCGGCGTCTTTCCCGCCGCGTTCGGCCAGACGCCCGACCCGATGCTCAAAGGCCGCCCCGCTGGAAGGCTCGGCCCCAAATACACGATCCGCTACGTCGTTCCTGGCCCGAACTCGACCACCTTCCACCTGAGCCAGGATCTCTACCCGTACGCGCGAGCCGGAGCCGTGACCTACATGAAGCCCGGTCAGCCGATCTTCGACGCGAAGACGACCGGCGGCTGGTATCCGGCCGGAGTCGCGCTGAAAGAACTGCTCGTCCGCGCCGGCCTGCCAAAGTCCGGGCCGAGGGCTTCCTCGGGCACGAATCTCGCGTTGGTCGCCGGGATCGGGATTCCGGGCGCTTTGGTGCTCGCCGGCGCCGCGTTGCTCGTCGCGAGACGGCGCTCCAGAGCCTGAACCACAGCCGCAGGGAGGGTGGCTTCGGTGCGTAGGATCACGGAATGCTTGCGCCGGAGCCGCTCGACCTGCGCCACCTCGGCCGCGAGCGCGTCATCGGCGCCTACCTCGTCCAGACCGAGGACGGGCTCGCGCTCAACGACTGCGGGCCGGCCACCTGCGTTCCCGAGCTGAAGGCGCGCCTGTCCGAGCGCGGGCTCGAATTGACCGACCTCCGGCACCTGCTCCTCTCCCACATCCACCTCGACCACGCGGGCGCGGCGGGCGTGCTCGTCCGCGAGCATCCCGGGCTCCAGGTCCACGTCTCCGAGGTCGGCGCACCGCACCTGATCGACCCTGCGCGCCTCGAAGCGAGCGCGCGGCGCCTCTACGGTGACGAGTTCGACACGCTCTGGGGCGAGCTCGCGCCGGTGCCGGAGCAGAACGTCGTGGTCGCCGACACGCAGGTGCTCGGGCTCGCGTGCTTCCCCACTCCCGGCCACGCCTTCCACCACGTCTGCTACCTCGGCGGCGACGGAACGCTCTACGCGGGCGACGCCGCGGGGGTGCGGATTCTTCCGAGCAGCTTCGTGCTGCCGCCCACACCGCCGCCCGAGGTCGATCTCGAGGCCTGGGCCTCCACCCTCGACGAGATCGAGCGGCGCGGGCCGAAGCGGCTGGCGCTGATCCATTTCGGCGTCGCCGACGATCCCCAGCGGCACCTCGGCGAGCTGCGCGAGCGGCTCGAGGGCTGGTCGGAGCGGGTCCGCGACGGCGTGAGCGAAGAGCAGTTCGACGAGCTCGCCGCCGCTGACCTCGGCGTCGACCGGGAGGCCTACCGGCAGGCGATGCCGTTCTGGCAGTCCTATGCCGGGCTCAAGCGCTACTGGGAGAAGCGAGCTGCGTAAGGACGGGCCGCTAGGGCCGCTCGCGGAGCGCGAGTTTCGGCTTCTGTTCTCGGGTCAGCTCGTCTCCCTGCTGGGGACTGCGGTCGCGCCGATCGCGCTCGCGTTCGCCGTGCTCGACCTGACCGGCTCGAAGACCGACCTCGGTCTCGTACTGACCGCGAATTGGGTGCCGCAGCTCTTGCTTGTGCTCTTCGGGGGCGTCTTCGCGGACAGGCTCCCTCGCCACCTGGTGATGGTTGGCTCGAACCTCTTGAGCGGCGTCGCCCAGGGCGCGATCGCGGTACTGCTCCTGACCCATCACGCGGAGCTCTGGCATCTGATCGTGCTCCAGGTCGTGAGGGGCATTGCGATGGCGTTCTTCTTCCCTGCCGTGCAGGGGTTGATCCCGGAGACCGTCGGCCCCGGCCTTCTCCAGCAGGCAAACGCGCTGCTCGGAATGACCAAGAACGGGACGAACATCTTCGGCGCGGCGCTCGGCGGGGTGCTGGTTGCGACCGCCGGCCCGGGCTGGGCTCTCGGCTTCGACGGCGCGACCTACCTGGCCAGCGCAGCGATCCTGGCCGGCATGCGCCTGAAGCGCGCCGAGCGGCTGGAGGCGCCGAGCGTGTGGCGGGAGCTGGCCGAGGGTTGGAGCGAGTTCGCTTCTCGTACCTGGCTCTGGGCGGTCGTTGCCTCGGCGGCGGTCGGCAACACGGTCTGGATGGGAGCCTCGATGGTGCTCGGCCCCCTGGTGGCGAAGCAGTACCTGGGCGGGGCGGCTTCGTGGGGAGTGATCATGGCCTCCCAGGGCGCGGGCCTTCTCGCCGGCGGCCTCCTGCTCCTGCGCTTCCATCCCAAACGGCTGCTCCTCGTGGGGATGGGCGCGTTCTCGGTGGCCGCCCTGCCGCTGTTCTTCCTCGCGAGCGTTCGCTCGACCCCCGTGATCGCGGCCGGCTACTTCGTCGCCGGGGTGTCGCTCGAGATCTTCAGCATCACCTGGGCCATGGCGATGCAGCAGAACGTTCCGCGAGCGAAGCTCTCACGCGTGTCGGCCTACGACGCGCTCGGCTCGATCGTCTTCGTCCCGCTCGGGCTCTCGCTCGCGGGGCCGGTGGCAGACGCAATCGGGCTGACGGAGGCGCTGTGGCTCGCCGCCCTGCTCGGCACCGCCTCGACCCTCGCGGCGCTGGCGGTGCGAGACGTGCGCGATCTCCGGCGGCGGGTTGACGAGGAGGTACCCGTGGTCGAGCCGGCGTGGGAGGCGGTTCCCTGACGGCCGTTCCGGCAGCGGAGCTCGTGCCGCGAAAGTCGCCGGCGCGCCGACGCTAGCGGCACGGCGTGACGCGGCGCAGGCCAGTCCCGTCGGCTTTCGCCACGAACACGCTCCACCCCGGGCACGATCGGCGCTGAACGAAGGCGATGCGCGACCCGTCCGGCGACCAGGCGGGATCGCTGCCCGGCCCGAGCCGGGTGACGCCGCCGCCGTCAGCCGCGGCCACGTCGAGCCGGCAGGCGCCGAAGGGCCCGCACACCGTGACGAGCAGCCTCGTCCCATCTGGCGACCAGCGCGGCGGCCGGCTGAACGCTGCGAAGGTCCGCGTAAGGGTCACCGCCTGCTCGCCAGCGAACCGGAACACGGCCAGCGCGACACCCTCGGTGGTCCGCTGCCAGTACGCGAGGGCGCGCCCGTCCGGCGACCAGGCCGGCGACGCTCCCTGCAGCCCGAGCGGCTGCAGGCCGGTGCCGTCGGCGCCCACGACGAAGAGGCTCTCGGGGCCGCCGACGGTGGTTGCCCGAGAGAAGGCCAGGCGCTCACCATCGGGCGCCCAGGCCGGGGCGTGGTCGAGGCGCCCGCCTGAGATCCGCGTGCGTGTTCCGCCGTTCACGTCCACGCTGTCGATCGGCCCGCCCACGGCGCTGCGGACGAGGGCGAGCCTTGAACCGTCGGGCGACCAGGCAGCCTCCACGCCCGTGCCCACGACATGGCGTTGCTTGCCGTCGTTGCGGATCACGAAGATGCGGCCGTGCGAGCCGTAGGCGATCCGCCGCCCGCGCGGCGACCAGGCGACCTGCGAGAGCGCACCCGTGCGAGCCAGACGCCGCAACGGCCCGCCGCTCGCCCCGGCCTGACGACGGCGGCTCCGGCCGTGCCACTTGCCGACGCGAAAACGAGCCGTTGCCCGTCCGGCGACCACGACGGCAGGGCGTAGCTCGGCGGCGACTGCCTCGCAGCGGCTCCCCCGGCGCCGAGCGCCAGGGCCGCAACGAGACCCGCCGCGATCCTCACCTGCGGAGCGCGTCCCGGTACGCGGCCAGGTAGTCGCCGACCATCCGCTCGGGCGCGAAGCTCTCCTCGGCGTAGCGGCGGCAGTCGAGCGGGTCGATCGCGTCGGCCCGCTCGAGCGCGGCGGCCATCTGCTTGTAGTTATCGACGATCACGCCGCCCTGGCCTTCGTCCATCACTTCGGGCACGGCGCCGTGGCGGGTCGCGATCACCGGGGTGCCGCAGGCCATGGACTCGATCATCACGAGCCCGAACGGCTCGTCCCACTCGATCGGAAAGAGCGTCGCCCGCGCGTCCTGGAGCAGTTCGACCTTCGTGCCGTGGTTGACCTCGCCGAGGTACTCGATCCCGTTCCTGCCGAGATGCGGCTCCACGAACTCGGCGAAGTAGTCCTGCTCCTTCCGCTCGCGCACCTTCCCCGCCAGCTTGAGCGGCAGTCCGAGCTCCATCGCGACCGAAACCGCGCGGTGGGCGCCCTTCTCGTGGTTCATGCGCCCGAGGAAGAGCAGGTACTCGCCACGATGGGGCTGGCACGGGTAGTGCTCCAAATCGAGCGCGTTCGGGACGTTGGCGACCCAGTTCAGGTCCGGCTTGGGCAGGCGCTGGTTGAGCGAGAGCGAGATCAGGCCCACCTGCGGGGAGACGCGGCCGATCGACTCGTAGACGTGGCCGGGCTCGCCGCCGAGCGGGCCGTGGACGGTGTGGACCACGGGCGTGTCGACGAGCCCTCCGAGCACGGCGCCGAGCGGCCCGGTGTGGTCGTTGATCACGTCGAAGTCGCCGGCGCGCTCGTAGGCCGCAAGCGTGTGCCGCAGTTCCGGCAGCGACCGCCCGATCAGCTCGCTGGGGGCGTGCTCGAAGACCGACGAGACGGTCGCCTTCGAGCGCGAGTCGCCCGAAGCGAACATCGTCACCTCATGCCCTTCCTCGACGAGTCCATCGGCCAGGAGCGACACGATCCACTCGATCCCGCCGTAGCCGGTCGGGGGAACCGGGAACCAGGGTGGGCTGAGGATCGCGATCCGAAGCCGGTCGTCGCCGCTCATGCCTCGTCCACCCTCACGCGCCCGTGATCCAGACGAACGTCCCATTGCCGGTCGAAGGCCCTCAGACCGCTGAGCCGAAGCGAGCGCCCGGCCCAGGAGGGAAGTTCCTCCGGCGCCCGCGTCTCGAGCTGGTGGCGCCGCCGGTCCGGCTCGAGGCCGAGCAGCACCTGGAGCAGCAAGACCGGAGTGCCGGCCGCCCAGGCCTGCGG
This sequence comes from Gaiellaceae bacterium, assembly GCA_035296785.1. Classification (GTDB taxonomy): domain Bacteria; phylum Actinomycetota; class Thermoleophilia; order Gaiellales; family Gaiellaceae; genus AC-32. The sequence continues at coordinate 621 of DATHAF010000024.1, read as the reverse complement.
GCGCGCCGCCGTCGGGTAGGCGATCGGGAACGGCGTCTCGGCGCGCGGGAGGCCCGCGAAGACCTCCGGCAGCTGGTAGCCAAAATACTCCGAGGCACCGAGCATCCGGCGGACGATCCGCTGCGCCTCAGGCCAGCGCGCAGCCCGCGAGAGCCCGTGCGCAATCAGGGAGTTGTCGTGGGGCCAGACGGTCCCGTTGTGGTACGAGAGCGGGTTGTAACCGGCGTCACCCGAGGACATCGTCCGCACGCCCCAGCCCGACCAGAGCTCCTCGCCCATGAGCGAGTCGACGATCGCATCCACGCGCTCGCTCGGGACGATTCCGCTCCAGAGCAGGTGCCCGATGTTGGAGCAGAGCGAGTCCACCTGCCGCTTCTCGCCGTCGAGCGCGAGCACGTAGTAGCCGCCGCGCGTGTCAGTCCAGAACTGCTCGTTGAAGGCCCGGCGCAGCTCCTCGGCCTCGCGCTCGAGCCTGTCGGCGAGCTCGCGGTCGCGCCAGACCTCGCGTGCCAGCTCGGCAGTGCGCAGCTTCGCGTCGTAGACGTAGCCCTGCACTTCGCACGGCGCGATCGGCGCCTGCGCGATCGTCCCGTCCTGGAAGCGCTGCGAGTCGTGCGAGTC
>DATHAF010000023.1:0-34286 GCA_035296785.1 Gaiellaceae bacterium | reverse complement strand
TACGCCGTGCAGAGGCCGGTGACGACCAGCGTCGCGGCAAGGCGAAGGAGCCGCTTCTGCACGGCTGAGAGGCTAGGCGAGGGCTTCGGCATCGACCGTGCGGAAGCGTACGCACTCGGCTGCGCGGGCCGCCCACTCCAGGGCCTGCTCGCGCGTGTGACCCGTGGCGAGGACTGCACCCCGCCGTCCGGAGCCGCGGTAGAGCCGCACCCATTCCACTCCTGAGCAAGCGGCCGCGCGCTCGAGCCCGTCCGGCTCGCCGGGCTCGCCTGCGATGAAGTAGACGCAGGCACCAGCCACGCGCGGGCGAACGGCGAACCGCTCCGGCTCGATCTCCTCGCCGAGAGCCGACGACAGGGCAAGGCTGTTCAGCTCGACGCCGAGAGCGGTCTCGCAGAGCTCCGCGTCGTGACCGCCCCCGAGGCGGGCTCCCAGCTCGACGACTCGAGGGCCTTCGGAGCCAACTCGTAGCTGGGTCGAGGAAGGGCCGTCCTCGATGCCGAGCGCCCGGACCGCGAGCTCGGCCACGGCCGCCGCGGACTCTCCGCGGTGACTCGGCCAGAGGTGGGCCAGCGGCAGCCGGTCCATCACCGTCAGCGGATGGAAGGCCCCGCCGCTGGAGAAGGCGGTCACCGTCACCTCGGGGCCCTGCGCGAGCTCCTCGACGAGGCAGAGGCCGCTCCGCGAAGCCCGCAGCGCAGCCCGGACGGCCGCCGCCAACTCCTCCGGTGAGCGCACGAGTGCAAGACCGCGGCGGCCCTGACGATCCGGCGGCTTGACCACGCAGGGGAACCCGAGTTCGTCGTCCGGCCTGGTCACGATCTTCCAGCGTGTCTGGGGCACGCCGGCCTCTGCCAGGCGCTCGCGCTGGCGCAGCTTCGAGCTCGCGAGCACCGCAGTTTCGGGCGAGATCGGATGCGGCAGGCCAAAGCGCGCCGCGATCCGCGCGGCCGGGCCGACTGCCCAGTCGATCCCGGGAGCGATCACTCCGTCCACGCGCTCGGCCTCGGCCAGCCGCTCGAGCGCGGGCTCGTCGTCGAGCGAGACGATCGCCCGCCGATCGGCGTAGCGAAAGCCCGGCGCCGCGGGGTCGCGATCGACCGCGATCACGAAGATGCCTCGCGCACGAGCCGCAGCCAGTAGGCCGAGTTGCCCCGCGCCCGCCCCTAGGACGAGAAGTCGCACCAGAGCCATTGTCACGACCGCATGCGACGGCGTCCGTACAATCCCCCCGTGAGCACGATCCTCGGGGAGCGGATCGAAGAGCTGAGGAGCGATCGTCAGCATGGCGGTAGCTGGATGGCGCGGCGAGCCGTGGAAGCGCTTGCGGAGGTCGCCAAGCAGTCCGCTGAGTCGAGCGAGGCGCTGTTGCAGAGCCTCGTCTCCGCAGGCCGCGAGCTGGCCGAGAGCAGGCCGGGGGTCGGCGCGGTTGCCGGTGCCGTCGGGCGCCTGCTCGCAGCCGCAAGCGGGAACGTCCAGCTCGAGGTCGACCAGTTGCAACAGCTCGTGCGCGAAGAGGCCGAGTCGCTCGTGGACGGCCGCCGCCGCGCCGCTGCGGTGATCGCGATCCAGCTGCGCGAGCGGCTCGAGGACGCAGTCGTCCTCACGCACTCCGCCTCGGCCACCGTGCGCGAGGCTCTGCTGCTGACGCCGCCGGAGCGCGTGATCTGCACCGTTTCCTCGCCGCAGGACGAAGGCCGCCCCTTCTCGGAGGAGCTACGTGAGGCGGGCCTGCAGGTCGAGCTGGTCGAGGACGACCAGGCGCCGAAGCAGCTCGAGTGGGCCTCGCTGCTCCTCGTCGGCGCCGACACGGTCTTCCGGTGCGGCACGGTCTCCAACAAGGCCGGGACGCACAGCTTGGCGGAAGCCGCCGCAGACCAATGTGTCCCGACGATCGTCGCCTGCGAAGTGATCAAGCTCGCGCCAATGGACGCGGCCGACGCGAATCTCGAGGACGGCCTCTTCGACCTGACCGCGCCGGAGCTCGTCGACCGCGTGGTGACCGAAGAGGGCGCGTACCTGGCCGAGGAGATCCGAGCGCTCGTCGACCGAACGCCGTTCTTGCAAGAAGGCTACGCCCTACTGCGCAGGTCGTAAGAGGGCGCGCCGGGTTACGCCGCTAGGGGCGGGTGCTCAGCCCGGGGCAGAGTCGGGCCAGGACGTGACTATGCGGCCTCCAGCCGGGCCTCCACGCGCTCGGCCTCCATAACCGGCCTGCGCGGCGGGATGAGGAACGAGGCCAGCGCGCCGACGGCCACGAGAGCCGCGCCGATGTACACCGCGGCGTTCATGCCGTTCGAGAAGCTGTCGGGAGTCCTGTAGCCGCCGTAGTGCGCGAAGATCGCCGCCAGGACGGCGACGCCGAAGACGCCGCCGAGCTCGCGGATCGCGTTGAGAGAGCCGGAGGCCTGGCCCTCCTCCTGCGGACGCACTGCGGAGAGGACGACGTTCGCGACCGGCGCGAAGTAGAGGGCCATGCCGACGCCCGAGAGGATGAACGGCACGACCAGCTCGCCGTAGGCGACCGTCGGCGTCGACACGGTCGCGATCCAGGCGAGGCCCGCGGCCTGGAGGCTGAGGCCGACGGCCATGATTCTCCCGCCTCCGATCCGATCCGAGAGCGCGCCGGCGATCGGGCCGACGAAGATCGGCATCGCCGTCCAGGGGAGGATGCGAAGCCCGGCCTCGAGCGGCGAGTAGCCCTGGATGACCTGGAAGAACTGCGCCAACAGGAAGATCGAGCCGAACATCCCGAAGAACATCAGCAGCGAGGCTGCGTTTGCGGCCGCGAAGGTGCGGTTGCGGAAGAAGCTCAGCGGCAGCATCGGCTCCGGCGCGCGGAGCTCCCAGAGGACGAACAGGGCCAGCACAGCCACGCCCCCAGCGATCGTGAGGATGATCTCCGGGCTCGACCAGCCGACCTGGTTGGCGCGGACGAGGCCCCAGACAAGGCCGAGCAGGCCCGCGCTCGCAAGGCCGAGCCCCGGCAGGTCGAGCGCGTCGTTCGGGCCGCGGCTCTCTCGCAGGCGCAGCGCGGCGAGCGGGATCAGCACGAGCCCGATCGGCACGTTGAGCCAGAAGATCCATTGCCACGAGATGCCCTCGACGACGGCGCCGCCGACGAGCGGGCCGATCGCCACGGCCAGCCCGCTGATCCCGCCCCAGGCACCGAGGACCAGGCCGCGCCGCTCCTTCGGTACACCGGCGCTCAGGATGGTCAATGTCAGCGGGGTCACGATCGCGCCGCCGAGGCCCTGGAGCGCGCGCGCGGCGATCAGCACCTCGATGCTCGGCGCGAGTGCGGCGGCCGCGGAGGCGAGAGTGAAGATCCCGAGCCCGATCACGAACAGCCGGCGGCGCCCGAAGCGGTCGCCAAGCGCGGCGCCCGTGATCAGGAGCACCGCAAAGGTCAGCGTGTAGGCGTTGACCGTCCACTCGAGCCCGCTGAGGCTCGCGTGGAGGTCGTCTCGGATCACCGGCAGCGCCGTCGTCACGACCAGGTTGTCCAGCGTGGTCATGAACAGCGCGACCGAGGTGATCGCGAAGGTCCAGATCGTGCTTGTGCGGCGGCTCATAGTCTCCTCTCCTTCCGGTTCGGCTGCTCGAAGCAGGCGTCGAGCAGCCTCTTCGCCCACGGCGATTTCTGGTCGAGCAGGTCCATCGAGGCGAACACGTTCAGCAGCATCCCGAAGGCGAAGAAGTCGCGGATGCGCTCCGGCTCGGCCCCCGAGACGTGCTCGACGAACTCGACGAGCTCGCCGTAGCCGGATCGCACGACCTCGCGCACGTCCTCGTCCCCGCAGGCGGCGTAGGCCTGCATCTGTGCCTGCAGCCGGGTGCGGTCTCTGAGCAGAACCCCGTACGCGGTGCCGATAGCCTCGAGCGCAGCCTCGCCGCTCTTGTCGACGGTGGCTTCGTGGAAGACCTCGAGCGTCTGCCGCAGGCAGCGGCGGACCGACTCGAGATAAAGCTCCTTCTTCGTGCCGAAGAGCCGGAACAGGTAGGGCTGCGAGACGCCGGCCTTCTCCGCGATCGTGTCGGTCGAGGTGCCGTGCAGGCCATGCTCGGCAAACTCCTCCATGGCTGCGACCAGGATCTCCTCGCGTCGCTGATCGGCCGTTTTTCGTGCTGTGATTGGGTTCACGCGTTGTAAGTTAGCACTCACTCACAACGCACGTCAAGGCTACGAAACGCTGTCCTCGGGCAGGGGAATCAAGCGAGCGCGGTCGCGGATGTCCTGGAGGATCGTGAGCGCACGGCGCGCCTCGACGACGGATCGGTCCCACTCCACGCTGTACCGCGAGGTTCCCGGTGCGGCGCCCAGGGCTCGGCGACGCGCCTCGAGAGCAGCAACCAGCCGGGCCTTCGCCTGCGCCGTCTCGCCGCTCGCGGGGTCGTGCCGGACCCGGGCCAGCGCAGCCTCGACGGTCCTGGTGAACCTCGCGCGCCACGCGCGGGGGTGGAGCTCGTAGGCGGCGAGCTGCCGGCTGACGGGCTGATAGTGGCGAACGAGCCTCTGCTGCTCTGCGTCGAGCGCCAGGAACGACCGGTGCCGGGCTGGCGGTGGCTCGACCCGGCGTTTCGACTCGTCGCAGCCTCCGACGACCAGGACGGCAGTCAGGAGCGCGCAGGTGCGCCAGTAGACTCGACGGCCATGAATGTCCTGGTCACAGGAGCATCCGGGTTTGTCGGCCGCGCGCTGGTCGACGAGCTTCGTCACGGGGATGGAGCCTACGAGGTCCACCCGCTCGAACGGGGCGACGGCGACCTCGCGGAGGACGGCCTCGCCGAGGCGGCCGTCGCCGAGACGCGGCCTGAGGTGGTCGTCCACGCAGCGGCGCGGATCGGCGTCGTGCGCTGCGAGGACGAGCCCGCGCTTGCCCTGCGCTCCAACGTCCTTGCGACCGCGCTCGTCGCCCGCGCGGCGGCGGCGCACCGAGCCCGCCTTGCCTACGTCTCGACCTCGGACGTCTACGGTGCGGCGTTCGCCGACGAGGAGACGCCCGCCGCTGCCTCGAGCTTCTACGGGCTGACGAAGTGGTGGGGCGAGCAGGTCGCACGGCTCTACGCGCCAGAGGGGCTCGCGGTGCTGCGGCTTGCGAACCCCTACGGCCCGGGCCACGAGCCAGGGCAGGGGAAGGGGGCGCTCCCGACGATGCTCTGGCAGGCAGAGCGTCGAGAGCCGATTCCCGCGTTTCGCGGCGAGGAGCGTTGCTGGTGCTGGATCGGCGACACGGCGCGCGGGATCCGGCTCGTGCTCGAGCATGGGGGCGAGGGCATCTTCAACATCGGCTCCGATGCGGAGCCGGTGACGCTCACGGAGGCGGCCCGCATCGCGTGCGAGCTCACCGGCGCGTCCCAGACGTTGATCCAGGAAGTCGACGCGCCCGCAGGGCGGGTCACGCCTCGCGTCTCGGTGGAGCGGCTGCGCGGGCTCGGCTGGCAAGAAGAGGTTGGATTCGACGAAGGCATGCGGCGGCTGCTGGAGTCGCTGCGGGCAGCCGCAGCCACGGCGTAGAGATGGCCAGGGCGTTCGTGCTCACCGGAGGCTCGCGCTCGCAGCTCGGCCTGCTCGAGAACGCCCGCGCGCTCGGTTACGCGGTGTGCGTCGTCGACGGTTCCGAGTCGGCGCCGTTGCTTGCGGAGGCCGACCACCGGATCGTGCGCAGCTTCACCGAGGTCGAGCGCGTGCTCGCCGACCTCGACGCGCAGGGGATCGAGCCGGTTGCCGTCGCGACGATGGGCTCCGACCAGGCGGTGCTGCCCACCGCGAAGCTCGCTGAGCGGCTCGGCCTCCCGGGGCTGCCGCTGGAGACGGCCAGGACGGTCGCCGACAAGCGGCGGATGCGGAAGGCCTTCGAGAAGGCACGCGTGCGCTGCCCCCGCGGACGCGAGGCGAACACCTTCGAAGAGGCCGAGCAGGCCTTCCACGAGCTCGGTGGGCGAGTCGTGGTCAAGCCCGTGGACGGCTCGGCCCAGCGCGGCGTGACCGAGGTGGGCCGAGAGGGCGAGCTCGCGCCGGCGTTCGACCGGGCGCTGGCGGCCTCGCGTACGGGCGCGGTCGTGCTCGAGCAGTATCTCGAGGGCGAGGAGTACACGGTCAACGGCTTTTTGCTCGACGACGAGTACTTCCCGATGAGCGTGACGCGCCGGATCCTGCACCCGCCACCGCCGCTCGGCGTCTGCATCTCGCACCGCTATCCCTCGCTGCTGCCGAACGAGGACGCGCTCTTCGAGCAGGCGCGCGCCGCGAGCCTTGCGGTCGGGCTCGAGACCGGCCCTTCCTACGTACAGGTACGAGTGGACGAAGGCGTGCCCTGGGCGATCGAGGTCGGCGCGCGGCTCGGGGGCGGTAAGGACGCGGAGCTCGCCAAGCTCGTGACGGGCTTCGACGCCGTGCGCGCCAACGTGCTCTGGGCACTCGGCGAGCTGACGCGGGACGACCTGCAGCGCCGAGATCCGGTGGCGCCGTGCGGGCAGGTGCGCTTCGTGGTGGCTCCGCCCGGGCGCATCATGCGGCTCGAGGCGGCTTCGGCGCTCGCGGTCGAGGGTGTCCACGAGGCGGGCTTCTATTGGCGCGAGGGGATGGCGCTGCCGCCGCTCACCTCCGGCGCCGAGCGGCTCGGCTACCTGCTCGTGAGCGCGCCCGACGAGGACGAGCTCGACGCCCGCACCGACCGCGCCCTGCAAGCTCTCGACGTGGAGATTGCCGTCGAGAACGCGCTCGTGTGAGAGTCCTTCACTCTCCTGTCAACGTGGCGGGTGGGCCCGGCGCGATCTCGGAAGGGCTGCGCGAGCTCGGCGTGGAGAGCACGCTGCTCGTCTTCAACGAGCGGCCCTTCCAGCGCGGGTTCGACGTGAACCTGGAGCTACGCGAAACGAGCCGGCTCGGCTCCGTGCCGTTCAACCTACCCAGGCAGCTGCGGGCGCTCAGGTGGGCGATGCGGAACTTCGACGTCTTCCACTTCCACGCCGGGCTGACGCTCGCGCCGCGTCGGATCACGCTGCCGCTCCTGCGCCGGGCGGACAAGGGGATCGTCTTCCAGTCGTGGGGCTCCGATCTGCGTGGACGCAACGCCTCGGAGGTCGGCTATCTGAGCGGGGCGGACGCGGTGATCGTGGGGAGCTACCTGACCCGGCGGCTGGCTCCGCGAGGGCCATGGCCCGACTACGACGTCGTGCCGCCGGCGATCGTCCTGCGGGACTGGGCGCCCTCACCCGCCGAGCCGGCGGGGGCCATGCGAGTCGCCCACGCACCGAGCAAGCGCGCGGTGAAGGGCACCGAGGCGGTCATCTCCGCGGTCGCGGCGTTGCGGGCACGCGGTGCGCCGATCGAGCTCGACCTGATCGAGGGCGTGCCGAACCGCGAGGCGCGGCAGCGCTACGCCGCGGCCGACGCGATCGTCGACCAGCTCAAGATCGGCTGGTACGGCATGTTCGCGATCGAGTCGATGGCGCTGGCGAAGCCGGTCGTCGTCCACCTCGACGAGGAGGCTGCTGCGGAGAGCCAGGAGGCGTTCGGGCTCGAGCTGCCGCTCGTACGTGCGGACGAAGGGAATCTCGAGGACGTGCTCGCCGGGCTGCTTGAGGTGCGCGAGACGCTGCCGGAGCTCGGGAAGCGCAGCCGCGAGTACGTCGAGAAGGTGCACGCGCACACGAGCGTCGCCGGGCGCGTCCTCGAGATCTACGAACGAGTCATGCCCATCAGCTCGTAGAACCCGATCGGCGACCAGCGGAAGCCGCGCACGCCCGGCTCGAGAAAGACATGCTGCGCCGGCGCAGCCACCGGGATCGCCGGTACGGCTCGGTCGAGCAGCGTCACCAGGCGACGCTCGATCCGCCAGCGGTCTTCGTCGTCCAGCGTTCGAACGGCCTGGGCCATCAGCCGGTCGTAACCCCGGTCGCACCACTGCGCGACGTTGAACGCACTCCCGCACGGGAAGAGATCGAGGATGTTGTAGGCGTCGAAAAACTCGGCGCTCCAGCCGAGCAGGACGAGGTCGATACCGGGTTTGGCGGGGGGCCCTGCCAGCTGCAGCAGCTCGCGCAGCGTTCCCACCGCCTTCAACGTCGTCTCGATGCCGTCCTGCGCCAAAACCTCGCGCACCTTCAACGCGATAGTTGGGGCGCGCGCGTCCTCCTCGGTGTAGGCGAGCGTCAACCGAAGAGGCAGGGGCGAGACCACAGTCGCGGTGCTTCCTTGGGGAAGGACGGTCGCCGCGCCCGGCATGGAACGCGGGACGAAGCTCGGCAGGCCGCCGAGATCGGCCAACGAGCTCTGCACTTCGTGGCGAGAGCCCGGGTCGGACAGGCGGCTTTTGCGCGTCACCAGCCACAGCAGCTCGAGGCTGAAGGTTGGTAGCGCCCGCGCCCCCTCCGGCGCCTCATCTGCCGTTGCGATCCACGGGAAGCCCGGCGGCGCAAGAGCCCGCGGCAGGATTCCTTCGGTGCCCCGATTCGAGCTGCTCAGCACGATGCGCCTCGGCTCGACGTCGCCGACGTTCCAGTAGTTGAAGTTGCGCTCGAGGACGAGTCGGCCCTTCGTGCGCGAGGCGAGCCGGAACGGGCCGCTCGTCGCGTCACCGCTGCGGGGAACCGGGAAGAAGACCGGCCAGGCGACCTGCTCGTCCAACCACGGCACAGGGTGTTGCAGGGTCACCCTCAGGGTGCGGGTGTCCACCGCCTCGACGCCGACCTCTCCGGCACCGGTGACGCGGTAGCGGCGGGCGCCGCGGATGTTCTGCATCTCGGCACGCGCATAGGGGGAGCGCGTTTCCGGCGCGAGCGCCCGCAGCCACGAGCGGCGGAAGTCCTCCGCGGTGATCGGAACCTCGTTGCTCCAGCGAATCCCCTTGCGCAGGCGAAAGGTCCAGACGAGGCCGTCATCGTTCCGCTCCCACGACTCGGCGAGGTCCGGCTCGGTGCCTCGACCCGAGAAGCGCGTCAGGCCCGCATTGAGCTCGTGCACGACGTTCAGCGACGAGAGGTCGGCGACCTTCGCCGGGTCGAGCGACTTCGGGATCAGCGGTATGGAGAGCCGCAGTACGGCCCCTCCGTGGGGCGGCTCGGGTGCCGACGAGCCGCCGCAGCCGGTCAGCAGCGCGGCGAGGCCAAGCAGCGCTAGCCGACGAGCTTTCGCCATACGTTGTCGAGCAGCTTGTACGTGAGCCCCTGCCCCATGCGCAGGAACGTGTAGTTGCCGGTCGCGAAGACCGAGCCGCGGCCGGCGTGCGACCAGACCATCGTCGCGTTGATCGCGCCGCGCTTGCCCTCGATCACCGCCTGCGCTGCTACCACGTGATCGCGCGGGGTCAGCTCGGGGTCGATCCGGTCGCTCTCGGAGGCCGCGACGCCGAAGCGCTGGCCCGGGCCGATCCCGGTGTTGCGGAAGAGCCAGCGCACGCGCTCGTAGGCGCGGCCCTTCGCCGCCGTGTACGGCGCGGCCCGCGCGCGAGGAAAGCAGCAGCCGTCGTAGCCGACTCCCGCGAGCGCGAAGTCCGACCGCCCCTCGCGCGCGTCGTAGTCGGTCATCACCATCGCATTGCGCTGGGCGTCGAGCCGTACCTGCCGATAGAACGGGTTCGCCTGCAGGAAGACGAGGTTGCCGCGACCGTCGCGGTACCGGCGCAGCAGGTCGTAGGTCGCGGGCTCGTAGTACTCGGTGTGGCCGGGGAACACGATCGCCGAGTACCGCTTCAGCGTCTCGAGCGGAAGGCGCCCGAGCTCGACGTCGGTCACGTGCTGGGTGCGGATGGCGGGACGGGCGCAGAGCCAGCGCGAGAACGGCAGAGAAGCCGCGTGGTCGTCCTCGACCCCGTTTCGAAGAATCGGGCCGCGGAGCGAGACCCGTCGCTGGCGCCAGAACTGGTACCAGCTGTCCGGTATGCCGTTCAGGTCGGCGTCGTAGGCGTTGTACGCGCGCCAGGTGAGGTAGGACCACACGATGAGGGCGGTGTGCGGCTCTGGCCGGTCGAGCCGGACCGGCGCGCGAACGACGAGCGGTGCGCGGAACTCGCCACCGGCACGATCGCGGGCAACTACGTGGTAGAGGCCGGGTCGGGATCCGAGAGCGACCCTGAACGGGCTGCCGATTTCCCGGAAGGAGATCTCCTTCTCGTTCGGGCCGAGACAGTCCTGTTGGGGCTGCGATTCCGCCTCACCCCGGTCGGCGGCGACGACGAGCGGCACCGGCTCTGTCTGGCGGAAGCTTCCGGTCGAGTCGACGAAGGCCGCCAGCCTTTCCACCCGCACGACACGCGGCTCGCGCACGCAGCCCGAGCGAAGCCACGGTGGACGACGGACGCTCGCCTCGGCCGCTCCCGGCCGCGACACCCCCTTAGCCGGCAGGAGCCGTCCCGGATTCTCGGAGCAGACGGTTACGACATAGGTGCCGTCGGCCAGCGGATGGCCCGTCGAGCTGGTGCCGTTCCACGAGAGCACCGTCGCATCCCGAACCGTCACTCCGGTCCGGATCCGCTTCCAGCCTGCCAGCCGCCCGCCCCAGGCGTAGGCGCGCAGCCCCAGCACGGAGCCTGGCGGCGCCGCCACGTGTACGCGCAGCGTGTCGTTCACGCCGTTGCCGTTCGGGCTGATCACCAGCGACGAGATCCCGAGCAGGCGCAACTCCGAGCTCGACCGCGCCGCCGCCCCCGGAACGGCCACGACGGCTAGCGCCGCCGCGACGACAGCAAACTTCACGCGCTAGGCGCCAGGCTCTGCACGGGCTGCCGCTCCCGGTACCACGCAATCGTTCGCTCGAGCCCGTCGTCGAGGTCGACCTGCGGCTCCCAGCCGAGCTGCTTGCGCGCCTTGTCCACGTTCGGGATGCGCATCTCGACGTCGGTGTAGTGAAGCGGCCTGAAGACGATCTCCGAGTCGGAGCCGGACAGGCGCTTGATCCGGGCCGCCAGATCGAAGACGGTCACGACCGAGCGCGGGTTCCCCACGTTGAAGACCTGCCCCACCGCCTCCTCGCGCTCGAGGATCAGGAGCAGCGCCTCGACGATGTCGTCCACATAGCACCAGGCTCGGATCTGCGAGCCGTCGCCGTGGATCACGATGTCCTCGCCCGCGAGCGCGCGCACAGTGAAGTGGTGGATCGCGCCGCTGCCGATCTGACCGGGCCCGTAGATGTTGAACGGGCGCACCGAGCACGCCGGCAGCGCGAACTCGTCGAAGTACGAGTGCGCCATGTACTCGCCCGCCAGCTTCGAGACCGCGTACGTCCAACGGGCCTCGCCGACCGAGCCCTGCGAGGTGACGTGAGTCTCCTCGACCTTGTACGCGTGAGTGCCGAAGACCTCGCTGGTCGAGAAGTCGACGATCCGCTCGATCGTGCCGGCCGCGTGCGCCGCCTCGAGCACGTTGAAGGTGCCGATCAGGTTGACGCGCATCGTGCGGACCGGGCTCTCGAGCACCTTGTCCACCCCGGCGATCGCCGCCATGTGGATGACGTGCGTGGCGCGTGCCGAGAGCTCGCGCACCAACGGGAGGTCAAGCACGTCCCCCTGGACGAAGCGCAGGTTTGGGTGCTCCGCGAGGTCGGTCCCTGTGAGCGAGTCGCGGTGGAGGTTGTCGAGGATCACGATCTCGTTCTCCTCGATCAGCCGCCGCGCGAGCGTAGTGCCGATGAAACCCGCTCCACCCGTCATGAAGATCTTTTTCCCGCTCAGAGCCACGACGGCGCAGTCTACCGAGGCGTGCTTCGAGCAAACTTCACGGAGTGATCGCCCAGCAGCTCGCGCGGCTCGCCAAGCATTCAGCCATCTACGGGCTCGGCGCCGTCGTCTCCCGCCTGATCGGCCTCTTCCTGCTGCCAGTCGTCACGCGCTATCTCACGCGCAGCGAGCTCGGTGCCGTGGACACGCTGATCGCCCTCTCGGTGGTGCTTGTGATCGTCCTGCGCGCCGGGATTTCGATGGCCTTCTTCCGCTTCTACTTCGACGCCGAGGACGAGGCGGGCCGGACGCGGGTGGTGCGCACCTCCTTCTGGTTCACGATGACCGCGGCCACGCTGGGACTCATCGCAGGCTGGGCGCTGGCCGGGCCGATCTCCGAGGCGCTCTTCTCGACACACTCCAGGGCAGGGCTCGTGCGCGCGGCCTTCGTCCTCCTCTGGGCCCAGATGAACTACGAGCAGCTGACCTCGCTCTTCCGGGTCGAGGAGCGCTCGCTCTCCTACGTCGCCGCGACGCTGGCGAACGTCCTGATCACGGTCGCCTCGACGATCCTGCTCGTCGTCGTCTGGCACAAAGGAGCGCTCGGAGTGCTGGTCGGCAACTTCACCGGCACGCTCGCCGTCTACTTCGTGCTCCTCGCCTACCGGCGCTTCCAGCTCGGGCTCGAGTTCGACCGGCCGCTGTTCCGGCAGATGCAGCGCTTCGGCCTTCCGCTCGTGCCGTCCGGGCTTGCGCTCTGGGCGATCGACTTCGCCGACCGCTTCTTCCTCCTCAAGCTGAAGAACGCGGCGGAGGTCGGACTGTACTCGGTCGGCGTGCGCGTCTCGTCGGCGATCTTGCTTCTCCTGATCGCGCTGCGCACGGCCTGGCCGGCGTTCGCCTACTCGATCAAGGAGGACGACGAGGCCAAGCGCACCTATTCGTTCGTGCTCACCTACGTGCTCTACGTCTCGTGCTGGGTCTCGCTGGCCCTCTCGCTGCTGGCGCCCTGGATCGTTCGGGTGCTGACCGCGCCGCCGTTCTACTCCGGCGCGCGCGTCGTGCCGCTGCTCGTGTTCGCCGGGACAGCGTTCATCGCCTTCAACGTGATGTCGATCGGGATCGGACGCGCGAAGCAGACCCAGTTCAACTGGGTCGTGACGGGGATCGCCGCAGCGGTGAACGTCGGACTCTGCTTCGCCCTGATCCCGCCCTACGGGATGATCGGCGCCGCGATCGCCACGCTCGTCGCCTACGTGGTCATGTTCGTCGGCATGACCATGCGGGCGCAGCAGGTGTTCCGGGTCTCATACCAGTGGCGGCGGATCTTGCTCGTGGTCGGCGCCTCCGCGGGGCTAACGGTGCTCGGGAAGACGCTCGACGTCCCGCTGGCCGGCGCCGTCCTGCTGAGCGCCGTCTACCCGCTGATCCTGCTGCCGCTCGGGTTCTATCTCCCGGTCGAGCTGCGCCGGTTGCGCGGGCTCGTCTCGGCTGCCCGATGAGACCACGCCGGAAGCCACTGCGGCCAGCCCTAGCGCTGCCCAGATCGTCGGGTCCTCAAAGAACGCGTTGTAGAACAGGCTGTGCACGCCCACGGCGGCGAAGACGAGGCCACAACTCAGCGCGGTCAGGCCTGCCGGGTCGCGCGCGAAGCGTCGGAAGGCGAGCAGGAGGCCACTCGCGAGGAGCCAGACGTAGAGGAGCAGGCCCGGCACGCCCGTCTCGGCGGCGACGGTGACCGGCGTGGTGTGCGAGGCGGCGGCTTTCGGCTCGCGGCCTTTCAGGTGCGTGACCTGCGCGTAGGCGTGCTTGAAGTCGCCGATCCCTACGCCTCCGGCCGGATGATGCACCGCGATCTTGATCCCGTTGCGAACCAGCTTCCCGCGGCCGCCGGTCGAGGTGTTGAGGCCGCGACCGTTGCCGAAGAGCTCGTGGCGCACGTTCGGCACCGCCAGCGCTCCGACGGCGACCGCCGCCGCCGCCACCACCGCGATCATCGCCCCGCGCCTACCCCACGCGAAGATCGAGGCGATCACGACCCCGGTGGCGAGCGCCGCGAAGCTCGACTGCGAGTACGAGAAGAAGAGCCCGGCCCAGATCGCGGCAATCGATGCGGTGGCCCCGATCAGCAGCCGCCTATCGCGGCCGAACAGGACTGCGACGAGGCACGCGAGGATCGCGACGACCAGGAAGCGCCCGTAGATCGACGGGTCCCAGAAGACCGAGTTGACGCGGTAGAAGGGCGCGTAGGCGTTGGCCACAAGCAGCTTCGGGTTCCAGAAGACGTCGCGCGTCTCATACTGGTAGATGCCGATCGCCGCGAAGACGAGCGCCAGCGCCGTCACCTCGACTAGCAGCCCGAACGCCCAGAGACGGCGCCATTCGAGCCGCGCGAGCGCGACGGCGAGCAGACCGAAGGGGAGGTAGAAGAAGAGCAGATCGATCGCGCCCTGGCGAACGTCGCCGCTCCAGAGGATCGAGATCCCGGCCCAGGCGACGAAGGTGGCGAGCGGCCAGGTCACGATTCCGAGCTCTCGTTGGATCCCCTGGCCCCTAAGGCGCCACAGCTCCCACGCGAGCAAGAACGCCGCGGCAGCGACGACGCCGTAGAGCGGGACGAGCAGGTTGGCCTCGGTCGAGCCCACGGTGACGTGGATGCGCGCCGGGATGCAGCCCACCGTGACGAACGGAAGCAGCCAGGCCCAGCGGCGGAAGAGGGCCGCGCCTCCGATCGCGAGCGCGAGCCCCACGACCGCGGCGGCCACCAGCAACGGCCGGTGGCCTTCGGGCGCGAGGTAGAGAGCGAGCAGTAGGGCTCCGAGCGCCCAGGCCGCGAGGCCGGCGAGGCGCTGGAGCCGGCCCGGCGCAGCGATCAGCACAGCCAGCCCGGCGGCACCCAACACGCCTCCTGCCCGGGCCAGCTCGGAAGTCACGGGCTGACCACGACCAGCGCGCGCGAGACATGACCGTTGGCAGCGACGACGAGGCGGTACATCCCGGGAGCGCCTGCGCGGAGGATCAACAGGTGCTGCTTCTTGACGCCCCCGCGCGAGCCGAGGTGCCAGCTGTAGCGCTCGGCGTCGGTGTCGACGCGGAAGCCAAAGCGCGCTCCCGTATGCACGCGCAGAACATGAGGTCTCAGCTCGATGTAGCGCACTCGGACGACCACCGCCCGGGTCGGATTCGAGAGGTTCCCGGCGGCGTCGAGCGCCCGCAGCCGAACGCGGTGAGGCCCCGGCCGCAGACCGCGCCCAGCCCGGCCTCCCCAGTCGAGCTTGCCGGCCCTGACGAGGCGCTTGACCGTCGTCCGCCGATCGCCGTCCACGTACAGGATCGCGCGAGCCTTCTCGCTCGTCAGGTACCGAATGCGCACCGTCTCGAACCGGAAATCGCCGTCGGGCGACAACACCAGCGGTCTGACGGAGACGAGCTTGATCAGGGGCGCCGTCGCGTCCATCCGGATCGCGTTCGGCAGGGCGATCGTCCGGTGCTCGCGCGCAAGGTGGACCCTCGGCTTGTAGGTGCCGTCGGCGACGACGCGCCCGCGGTCGTCGCGTCCGTTCCAGATGAACTGCTGCGTCCCGCGACGGGCCGCCCGCGAACGGGCCAACGTGCGAACCTCGTCGCCGTTCCCGTTCACGATCTGGACCGTCAGACGGTCCGCCTTGCGCAGCACGAAGCTGATCGGGGCTGTGGCAAACCCCGTCACGGAGTCGGGCGCGACGACCTTCGCAACCTCGGTGTCGGTGATCGGGCTCTTCTCGAGCTTCAGCGCCTCGGTGACTGCGAAGGCCGCGGCCGTGCAGCCGAGGAGGGCCAGCACGAGCAGCATCGGCAGAACACGCGCCACGGGGTGGCGAGTGTAGTCAGAAAGGCTTGGTTGCGGTCTCAGCGGGCGGCCGCCGGCCGAGCCGCCGCAGCAGGCCCCAGAGCCCGAAGGCAATCCCGGCCGCTATCGCCGCGGCGATCACCCAGTCCACACCGGGCGGGTCCACGAGCTTGATCCCGCTCAGCATGAGAACCGTCGCAAGCCCCAGCCGCAGGCGCTCGGGCACTTCAGCGTGAGCTGATTCGAGAGCAACACCCCGGGGATCGAGCCGGTCAGGAGCCACGCCATCGTGCGCACGTCGACGTTGCCGGCGACGAGATGCCCCAAGCCGGCGACCCAGAGCAGGAGCGCCGCATGGAAGATGTCGGTCCCGACGATCTTCGCAACCGTGAGCGGGAAGACGAGCACCATAATCAGCCCGAAGAACGTGCCGCTCCCGACCGAGGTCAGGCCGACGACGAACCCGCAAGTAGCGCCGAGCGCCACCGCGATCACCCGGTCCCGGCGAGTGAGCAGGAACGGCGCGTCGCTCGGCTGCATCCCGCCGCGGATGATCGTCTTCGCCACGAGCCCGATCCCACCCACCACGAGCGCGATCCCCACCGCGTAGGCCTCGATCGACTCCGCGCCGCCGTAGTGGTGCTTGAGCCAGGTGGCAACGACCACGCCCAGCAGCAACATCGGCCCGGAGCCGAGAAACATCCAGAGCACCAGGTGACCGTGCACCGTTCCCAGGCGCCGGTGCCGCACGGCGCCGAAGCTCTTGAAGAGCGCGCCGTGAAGGATGTCGGTGCCGACCGCGAGGGTCGGCTTGAAGCCCGAAGAAGAGAGGGCTCCGATCAGGAACCCGCTCAGCGTGAACTGCCAGGTCATCCCGACCTAGCGGTACGCCTGAATCAGCACCTCTGCAACTTCGGGCCGCGTGAACTCGACCGGCGGCAGCTCGCCGTTGCCCAGCAGCTCGCGCACCTTCGTCCCTGAGAGGAAGACGTGGTCGTCACCTCCGTGCGGGCACGTCTTCGGTGTCGCCATCGAGCCGCAGAGGCGGCAGTAGAAGGCGTGCTCGAAGAACATCGGCTCGATCCCGAGCTCATGGGGCTCGAACTCGTCGAAGATCAGCTGCGCGTCGTAGGTGCCGTAGTAGTCGCCGACGCCCGCATGGTCGCGCCCGACGATGAAGTGTGAGCAGCCGTAGTTCTTGCGGCAGATCGCGTGCCAGATCGCCTCGCGAGGGCCGGCGTAACGCATCGCCGCCGGGAAGGCGGCCACGAGCACCCGCTCGGCAGGGTAGTAGTTGTCGACGAGGATGCGGTAGCAGTCGACCCGCGTCGCGGCCGGCACGTCGTCCGACTTCGTGTCGCCGACGAGCGGGTGGATCAGCAATCCGTCCACCGTCTCGAGCGCGACCTTGGTCAGGTACTCGTGCGCCCGGTGGATCGGGTTGCGCGTCTGGAAGCCGACCACCCGTCGCCAGCCTCGCTCGGCGAACGTTGCCCGCGTCTCGGCGGGATCAATCGCGATCTCCGGAAAGGGGGGCTCCGCCCGCTCGAAGACGGTCACGCGGCCGGCGAGGTAGAGCGGCTTCTGCTGGTAGAGCCGCGCCACCCCGGGATGATCGTCGTCGATGGTGCGGAAGCAATGCTCCGCCTCGCGCTCCTTCTCGTACTCGTAGGTCTCGTCCACCTCGAGCATGGCGACGGGAGTTCCAGCCTCGTCGGTGAGAACCACCTGCTCCCCGTCCGGGGCGCGATCGACGGCGAGGCAGACAGGCAGCGCCCAGGGCAGGCCGCGGGCAAGCCTCATCTCCTCGACCACCCGCTCGTAGTCGTGGCGGTTCATGAAGCCCTCGAGCGGCGAGAGCGCACCGCTCGCCATCAAATCCAAATCGGAGAGCTCGCGGGAGGTGAGCGGGATCTGCTCTAGCCGGTCGATCCCTTCGGGTCGTGCGCCGGTGCGCTCGACGAGCTTGCCGCCGTGCGGCTCGATCAGCTGGGCCGTTTCGGTGGTCTTCATCGTCCCTGCTCCTCACGGGCAGCGGGTCGACCGGTCATTGCCGACGGATGCAC
The DNA here is from genome assembly GCA_035296785.1 of Gaiellaceae bacterium. Taxonomy (GTDB): domain Bacteria; phylum Actinomycetota; class Thermoleophilia; order Gaiellales; family Gaiellaceae; genus AC-32. Next base: position 16,734 of record DATHAF010000023.1, on the reverse strand, counting down.
GAGCAAAGCCCGCGCGTCCTGAAGACGACACCGCAAGTGGCGCCTCACGCGGGCACCTGCGCCGGCACGAGACCGAGCTCCTCGAGCTTCGCCACGACTAACGCAGCGCTCTCCTCGGGCTCGTGCTGCTCGGTGTCGAGCACGAGCTCCGGATTCGAGGGCTCCTCGTAGGGGTCGGAGACCCCGGTGAACTCCTTGATCTCGCCCTTGAACGCCTTTTCGTAGAGGCCCTTCACGTCACGCTTGGCGCACTCGTCGACCGAGGTCCTGACGTAGATCTCGACGAACGTGCCGACCTCCCCGATCCGCTCACGCGCCTGTTGTCGCGTCGCCTCGTATGGCGAAATCGTGGCCGCGATCACGGCTCCGCCCTGGCGCGTGAGCCGCGAGGCGACCCAGCCGACGCGCTCGATGTGCGTGTCGCGGTCCTCCTTCGAGAAGCCAAGGCCCTTCGAGAGGTGCGTGCGCACGGTGTCGCCGTCGAGATACTCGACGACGAGGCCACGTCGGTCGAGCTCCGGCCCGACGAGATGCGCGATCGTGGTCTTCCCCGAGCCCGAGAGCCCGGTGAACCAGAGCGTGAAGCCGCCGGCCCGGACGTGCGTGGTCTCCGGATGCTCGGCGGCGTAGATGTGGTCGCTCATGTTCCTCCTAGTGGGGTTTCGACGTGAATGCCGCACTCGAGCTTGTCGGAGCCTGCCCAGCGGCCGGCCCGCTCCTCTTCCTCGGGGTTCGTCGGGCGGGTGCACGGAATGCAGCCGATCGAGCGGAAGCCCGCGTCGTGGAGCGGGTTGTAGGGAATCTCGTTGACGGTGATGTAGGCCCAGACCCGCTTCTCGTCCCAGTCGGCGAGCGGGTGCAGCTTCCAAACACCGTAGCGCTCCGACCACTGCACCTTCGGCGTGGCGGCGCGGCTCGGGGACTGGTCGCGGCGGATCCCGGAGATCCAGGCGCCGTAGGGCTCGAGCGCCTGCAGCAGCGGCTCGACCTTCCGGATGTGGCAGCAGCGGTCGGGATCGGTCTCCCAGAGGTTCGGGCCCTCGGCGCGGTGCTGCTCGGCGACGGTGATCACCTTGGGCGGCCGCTGGAGGCTCAAGCCGTAGCGCTCGACGAGCCGGTCGCGCGTCTCATAGCTCTCGCGGAAGAAAAGATGCGTATCGAGCTCGATGATCGGCAGGTCGAGGCCGAGCTCGGAGGCCATGTGCACGAGGGCCGACGACTGCTTCTGCCAGGAGCAGGTGAGGCAGAGACGGTCGCCGAACTCCGCGTAGGCCCAGCGGAGGACGTCCTCGGCGCTCATGGTCTCGAAGTCGAGCTCAGGAAGCGGGGGCGCGCTCGTCAGAGAGCAGCACCTCCTTCAGCGTGTCGCCGCGGAGGCCGAGGCGGAGCGTCTCCAGCGGGATGACCTCTTCGGGGGGGATGTTGCCGAGGTTCACAGCCGGGCCGAACTGGTTCACGAACCAGGCCTGGGAGGCCTTCGACGGCGCCTCGAAGATCAGGTCGGCGACATCCACCTCGTGCGCGATCTCGTCCACCAGACCGGTACGCATCTCGCCGGTCGGGCGGTAGATCCCCGCGGTGCCCCCCTCGCGGCCCTCGGTGATCACCTTCCAGGCGCCGGCCTCGAGCTCGCCCTTGATCCACTCGACCCACTGGTAGGGGGCGAAGACCGCCTCGGCGTCCTTGGAGCCAACCTCGGAGAGGACGGTGAAATCGCGCGCGAAGTCGGCGATCAGGTCGAGCTTGCGCTCGCGCGGCAGATCGATCACGCCGTCGGAAATCTCGACGTGGGTCAGACCGAGCTCGGCCAGCCAGCGCTTGTACTCGTCGAGCTTGCCCTGTGCGTAGACGGCCTCGAAGAAGGTGCCGCCGATCACGACGGGCTTCTCGCGCAGCATCTCGAGCTTCCGCTGCAAGTTGGGTGTGACATACGCCGTCCCCCAGCCGAGCTTGACGATGTCGATGTAGTCGCCGCTCGTCTCTAGCACGTCCTCCCAGCCGCGCGGGCCAAGGCCCTTGTCGATCACGTGGGTCAAGCCGCCGTCGCGAGGCAAATCGAGGAAATCAGAGCCGGGCAAAGAGCTCCTCCAGCTTCTTGTTCGCGGCGCTCTGGACGTCGTGGTAGAGCGAGTTGCCATGGGCGTCGATGCCGACGGTGAGCGGACCGAAGTCCTTGACCCGGAACTTCCAGAGACACTCGGGCATCAGCTCCTCCCAGGCGACCTCCTCGATCTCCTCGATCTGTGTCGTCTCGAGCGCGGCCGCGCCGCCGACGATCGCGAAATAAACCATCCCGAGGCGCTGCATGGGCTCGATCGCCAGGTCCGGGAAACCGCCCTTCCCGCAGATCGCGCGCACGCCGTACTGGGCGCCGAGCGGCTTGGTGAAGCGGACCATCCGCGCGCTCGTCGTCGTGCCGATGCAAACCGGCTCGTATTTGCCGTTGTCCAGCTTGCGCACGCCCGGCGCCGTGTGAAGCAAGAAGGCTCCCTTCAGATCCATTGGCGGCTCCACGCCATGGTCGAAGATCCGGATCTGCGTGCGGTCGCGGATGCCAATGATGTGCCCCTGGACGACGACCTCGTCGCCGGCACGGAGCTTGAGGATCTCGGCCTCGTCGGTGATCGGGAAGGTGACCTCGTGCGTAGCCATCAGGACTAAGCCTCCCGGTCGAAGTCGACGGAGCCGTCGGCGCCGATGTGGACGGAGGCGCGCCGCGCGGCCCAGCATTGGTAGTTGACCGCGACCGGGTTGAGCGTCATGTGCGTATCCGCGTGCTCGATGTGGCAGTTGAGGACCGTCACGTCGCCGCCGAGGCCCATCGGGCCGATCCCCGTCTCGTTCAGGAGGCCATAGAGCTCCTCCTCGAGCTTCGCCACGTGTGGATCGGAGTTACGTGTGCCGATCGGACGGGCGATCGCCTCCTTGGCGAGGTACATCGCGTAGTCGGCGGAGCCGCCGATCCCGACCCCGACGATCCCGGGCGGGCAGGGCTTTCCGCCGGCGTCGACGATCGACGAGAGCACGAACTCCTTGATCCCCTTCACGCCGTCGGCGGGGACGCACATCTTGAGGAAGCTCATGTTCTCGGAGCCCGAGCCCTTCGGGACGCACTTGACGTCGAGCCCGTTCCAGTCGGCGATGAACTCCCAGTGCACTATGGGAAGGCGGTAGCCGGTGTTTGGGCCGGTGTTCTCGCGCGTGATCGTGTGCACTGCGTTCGAGCGCAGCGGATGCTCGAGCGTCGCGCGCTCGGTGCCGGCCTTGAGCGCCTCGTAGATCTTGGTCGGGTGGAGCGGGAAGTGCTCGCCAACGCGACAGGTGTAGACCGCGATGCCCGTGTCCTGGCAGACGAGGTTCCCGTTGTCGTCGGCGACCTGGACGTTGCGAACGATCGTGTCGAGCACTCGCTTTCCGGGAACTGAGGTCTCGCGGTCCGCCGCGGCGAAGAGCGCGTCGCGCAGATCCTGTGGGATGTCCCTCAGCGCCCAGACATAGAGGTAGGCCGCCGCGTCTTCGACGGTCTGACGCATATCGATCGCAACGGTGCTCATGCTGCGGCCCTCTCCGCTGCGGCGGTGCCCGCGCGCCGGCCGAAGACCGTGCACTCGAGCAGCGAGTTGCCCATCATCCGGTTGCGCCCGTGAGTGCCGCCGGCTATCTCACCACAGGCGAAGAGTCCTTCCAGGGTCGTCTCGGCGCGCTCGTCGATCACGAGGCCTCCGTTCTGGTAATGGAGCACCGGGTAGGTCAGGATCGGCTCGCGGAGCGGGTCGATGCCGGCCGAACGGTAGCGGCGCAGCATGTATGGGAGCGAGATCTCGGCGTCGTCCTCGGGAATCTTGGTGGTGTCGAGCAGCACCGCGGGCCGGCCGTCCGGAGTCTCGACGCCACGGCCAGCGTTGACCTCGTCAAAGATCGCCTGCGAGACCGCATCGCGCGGGCCGAGCGGGTCGGTGAACTCCTTCCCGACCGAATTGAGCAGCGTCGCCCCGTACGCGCGGGTGGTCTCGGGAATCGAGTATCCCTGCATCGTCGGCGGCCACGCACCGCCGTTCGGGTGGTACTGGAGCGCGTCGAGATCGCGGCTCTCGGCGCCGAGCTCCAGTGCGATCCGCGTCACCTCACCGGTGGCGCCCGGGTGGTTCGTCGAGAGCTCACCCCGCTCTTCCGCCTCGCGGTAGCAGCGGCCTCCCGCGGCAAGGACGACCGCGCCGGCGTCGATCACGAGCTCCTCGCCGTTCTTGCGCAGGCAGGTCGCGATCCACCCATGGCCGGCGTGCTCGAGCGACACGAGCGGGCAGTTCGGCAGCGCTTCGCCGCTCGACGCCAGGAACGCGTCGCGCAGTGCGGTCGTGATCGCGTGGCCAGTGCGGTCGCCGACCTGGAGCAGGCGCTTACGAGTGGCTCCGCCGCAACGGGCCAGGCGGTAGCCGCCGTTATCGTGCGTGAACTCGACGCCGGCCTCTTCGAGCCAGTGGATCGCAGTCGGGGCCTCGGCGGTGAGCACCTCGACCAGGCCGCGGTCGGCCGTCTCGTGCGAGCTCTGCCAAACATCCTCCGCATGTTGCTCGGGCGAGTCATCGTCGCCGAAGGCCGCCTGAATCCCGCCCTGCGCCTTGGCCGAGTTGCACGACTGGAGCGCGCCCTTGGTCACGACACCGACTCTGGCGCCGGCGCGCTCGGCGGAGACTGCGGCAGCGAGCCCGGAGGCCCCGCTCCCGACAACGAGCACGTCGAAGGAAAGCCTCTCGGACACAATGCCCGCATCGTACCTAATTTCAGGCATTAGTTCCCCTTATTCAACGGCTGAGGGCTATGCTCGCCGACCGATGCGATGGCTGGCCAAAGCGGCGCTACAGCGCGGTCTGGGCCTCCTGCCCCAGGGCGAGCGGCTGAACTACGTCTTCCAGCGACGCGTGCTGCGTTCGCTGCCGGCGGGCGAGTCGGTCTTCCGGCGCAAGTTCGCCCGTGCGCTCCAGCACTTGGGGGCCTACGAAGAGCACGGGCCGGGGACGCCTGCCGAAGAGGCCTGCTTCTACGAGTTCGGTGCCGGCTGGGATCTCGCGATCCCGCTTTCGTATGCCGCGCTGGGCGTAGGGCGGCAGGTGCTCGTGGACATCCGCCCAAGTGTCCGGGTCGAGCTGGTGAACGACTCCCTCGCGGCCTTCGACCGCCTCTGGGAGGAGCTCGAGGCCGAGGCGGGCCGGCAGCTGCGGCGTCTTGGCGAGCCGATCGGCTCGCCCGAAGAGCTCGAGGAGCGCTTCGGGATCGCTTACCTGGCGCCGGGCGACGCGCGCACGACCGGCCTCGCGGCGGAGACCGTCGACTTCGTCTCCAGCACGGACACCTGCGAGCACATCCCGGCGGGTGACCTGGCGGCAATCTTCCACGAGTCCCGGCGCCTGCTGCGCCCGGGCGGAGCCTTCAGTTGCCGGATCGACCTGCAGGACCACTACTCGTACTTCGACCCGAGCCTCTCGCGCTACAACTTCCTGCGCTTCTCCGATCGCGTTTGGAGTCTCGTGAACTCGCCGCTTCACAACCAGAACCGGCTTCGGTCACACGACTACCTGCGGCTGGTGCGCGAGGCCGGGTTCGAGGTAGTTGCAGAGCGGCCGTCGGCCCCGAGCGAGCAAGGGCTCGAGGAGCTGCGTGCGCTTCCGCTTGCCCCGCGGTTCCGTAGATATACGCCCGAGGAGCTCGGCGTGACGATCCTCTCGTTCGTCGCTCGGCGACCCTGAACGTCACCAGACAGTGCGGAGAAGCTCGGCGATCTCGGCCGGGCTTGCCGGACGCGGGTTCGCCTTGGCGCCGGCGCGAACGGCTGTGGCCTCGGCGACCTCGTCGAGCTCGTCCTCCGGCACGCCGAGGTCTCGGAGGCGCTCGAACCCTGAGAGGCGAGCGAGCTCCTCGGCCCGGGCGGCCGGATCGTCCGTGCCGAGCGCCGCGCCGAACCGAGCAATCTCCGCCGCCGCGACGGGCTGGTTGAAACGGAGCGCCGGCGGGAGCGTGAGCGCGTTCGCTGCGCCGTGCGCGATGCCGTAGCGGCCCCCAAGGGCCTGCGCCATCGCGTGACCGAGCCCGAGGCCCGCTGAGCCGAGCGCGGCGCCGGCCTCCATCGCCCCGTGGAAGAGCGTGGCGCGAGCCTGCAGGTCGTCGCCGTGCTCGAGCACGTCCGGCAACGAGGCACCGATCAGCCGGGCTCCTTCCAACGCGTGCCGGTCGCCGTCGGGGTTGCGGCCGACCACGTAGAGCGCCTCGGCGGAGTGCGCCAAAGCGTTCAGCGCGGTGCCGCCGCTCTGCCCGCGCGAGAGGCCGAGGGTCAGCTCGGGCTCGTAGACGACCCCGCCCAGGTGAGCGCCCGCGCCGCCGCCCTTCATACGCCGCTCGTGATCGCGCACCCCGAAGAACGTCGTCCACTCGGATCCCGAGTACGTCGTGGGCACCGACACGACCCGCAAGCCCGTCGCGGCGGAGACCGCCTTCGCGAGGTCGATCGCACTCCCGCCGCCGACGGCCAGAACGCCGTCTGAACCGTCCGCCGCGGCCGCGACCTCAGGCACACGGTCGGTCGGCAGGTCCTGCCAACGGCCGGCCGAGGGCAGGTCGAGACGCGACCAGCGCTCGCTTGCAACCAGGAACGGCCGTTCGATTCCCAGCTCGGCGAGCAGCGGCCCGAGCTCATGAAGGCCCCAGCGGACGATCACAACCGCTGGCGCGCGAACTCGAGAAACGCCTCGGCGGCGCGGGTCGGCGAACGACCCGCAGAGCGCACGAGCGAGATCTCGCGCGAGGGCTCGAGCCCATTCACCCGGGCGGTCTCGAGCGTGCCTGCCGCGAGATCGGCCTCGATCCCGGTGCGCGAGATGAACGTCACGCCGTGCCCCGCCGCGACGGCGGATTTGACCGATTCCTGTAGGCCGAGCTCCAGACGCGGCTCCAGGTCGCGGAGGCGAGAACCCGCCCTGCGCAGCTCGTCCTCGATCACCTGGCGGACGCCCGCGCCTTCCTGCATCACGATCAGCGGCTCCTCGCGCAGTTCCTCGAGGGAGACGCTGCGGCCGGCAAAGCGATGGCCGGGCGGGCACGCGAGCACGACCTCGTCCCGGAAGAACGGCTCGAAGACGACACCTCGGTGTCGGCGCGCGGCGCCGACCACGCCGAGCTCGAGCTCGCGCTCGGCAACCCGGTCGACCACGGACTGCGTGTCGGAGATCGAGAGCGAAACGGCGACGCCTGGGTTCTCGCGCTGGAACTCGCAGAGCAACACCGGGACGACCGTGCTCCCAGGTCCGGTGGACGCGCCCACTTCGAGCGTCCCGCCGAGGTCCCCCACCTCTCCCGCCTCGAGCTCATCGATCAGCTGACCCTCGAGCGCCAGCATTCGCTGTGCCCCGCGGTAGAGCGCGAGCCCGGCCTCGGTTGGCTCTACTCGGCGGCCGGAGCGGTCAAGCAGCTTCCGCCCGAGCCGCTTCTCGAGCGAGCGAACCTGGAGGCTGACCGCCGGCTGCGTGACCCCGAGTCTCTCCGCTGCCTGCGAGAAACTCTTCCGCTCTACGACCGCACAGAACGCAGCCAGCTGTCGCGTGTCCATAAGCCAAGCTTATGTGACGAGTCACGCTTCCGGCACGACCGCTTTACCATTGCGTGCGAATCTCCTCGATAACATTGCAATCGGGTGGTGGGTTGGGGTGCCCCCAAAAGAGAGATTCGTTCGCGCTGCGCTGACCTGAGGCTGTGGACGACTAGCATCTGGGCGTGGCCGCTTCGCAGCCGAGGCCGAGCGACTCGTTCGTGGAGCGGTTCTCCGTCCTCGTCCGCGGCTCGCAGAAGCGCCGGGTCGATCTCGAGCTCCGCATCCTCGACGTCGTCTTCGGCTCGTTCTTCCTGCTGATCACGCTGCCGCTCCTCGCACTGATCGGATCAGCGCTGTTGCTCACGAGCGGCCGACCGCTCTTCTACCGCGGCGAGCGGGTCGGGCGCGACGGCCGCATCTTCGAGATGCTCAAGTTCCGCACGCTTCGGCGCGGTGCCGAGGAACGGCTCGGCCCATACCTCGGCTCCGAGCTCGTCGAGCGCACCCGGGAAGAGACCACGCGGCTCGGGCGCCGGCTACGCGCGACACAGCTCGACGAGCTCCCGCAGCTTTGGAACATCTTGCGCGGGGACATGAGCTTCGTTGGCCCCCGGCCGATCCGGCCACGCTTCTTCGAGCAGCTCGCGGCCGAGCTGCCGGCCTACTGGCAGCGGCTCGTCGTCCGCCCCGGCCTGACCGGCTTCGCCCAGGTGCGGCGCGGTTACGAGACCTCGATGGCCGAGAAGCTCGCCCACGATCTCGAGTGGATCGCGGATCGCTCGATGCTCCTCTACCTGCGGACGCTGGTGGCGACAGCGTTCCGGATCGCGGCCCAATCGTTGAGGGGCCTCTTCAGGCCGCACGGCTAGACTCGGCGCGTGTGCGGGATCTGCGGGATCGTCTCCTCCAACGGGCCTGCGGACCCCGACCGACTAGCGGCGATGAGCGCGAAGCTCGTTCACCGCGGGCCTGACAGCGACGGGAGCTTCGCCGCGGGCCAGGCCGCGCTTGCCGCGCGCCGGCTCGCGATCATCGACCTTGCCACGGGCGACCAGCCGATCGCGAACGAGGCGACGACGATTCACGTTGTCCAGAACGGCGAGCTCTACAACTACCGCGAGCTTCGGGCCGAGCTCGAGCGCGCGGGCCACAGTTTCCGCACGCAAGGCGATACCGAGGTGCTCGTCCATCTCTACGAGCAAGAAGGGCTCGACTTCGCGCGGCGGCTGCGCGGGATGTTCGCGGTCGCGCTCTGGGATGCGCCGCAGGGGCGCCTCGTGCTGGCGCGTGATCGCTACGGGATCAAGCCGCTCTATTACCGATCCGACCCGGGCGGCGGCCTCGAGTTCGCCTCCGAGCTGCGCGCCCTTCCCCGGGGCGAGATCGACCTGAACGCCCTCGAGGCCTTCCTGGCCTTCAACTCGATCCCGGCGCCACTGACGATCTTCCGAGACGCTCGCAAGCTTCCGCCCGGCCATCTGCTGGTGTGGGAGGCCGGCGAGACGCGCCTCGAGCGGTTCGCGCGCCCTGCGCCCGCCACACTCGACGACCTGCGCGGCGACGACGAGGCCGAGCTGATCGAAGAGCTGCGCGGTCGGCTGCGCGACTCCGTCCGCGCCCACCTCGTCTCCGACGTGCCGGTAGGAGTCCTGCTCTCCGGCGGGATCGATTCTTCCGCCCTTGCTGCTCTGGCGGCGCGGGAGAGCTCCGAGGTGGTGCGCACGTTTTCGATCGGCTTCGCGGAGCGCTCCTTCGACGAGCTCGGCGACGCGCGGCTCGTGGCCCAGCGTTACGGCACGGAGCACCGCGAGCTCGTGCTGCGGCCGGATGCGGCGCTGCTCCTGCCCGCGCTGGCCGAGGCCTTCGACGAGCCGTTCGCCGATTCGTCCGCGCTGCCGACGTACCTGGTCTCGCAGCTCGCCGCGGAGGACGTGAAGGTCGCGCTCTCCGGCGAGGGTGGAGACGAGCTCTTCGGCGGCTACTACACCTACGTCGCCGACCAGCTGGCGTTGCGGGCAGGAACGGCGGCCCGTCTGGCCAGGCCGCTCGTCGAGCGCCTGCCGAGCTCGAGCGCCCGCGCGAGCTTCGACTACAAGGCGAAGCGGTTCGTCCGCGGCGCGCACCTGCCGCCGCTCGAGCGTCACCACGCGTGGAAGGAGGTCTTCTCGCCCGAGGCTCGAGCCGAGCTGACCGGCCGCCGCCACGACTTCGACCCGGTCGACCTCTACCGCGGCCGCTTCGCGGAAACCCAAGGCGCCGAGCTGCTCGCCCGCTTGCAGGACGTCGACCTCGGGATCTATCTCGTGGACGACCTGCTCGTGAAGACCGATCGCGCCTCGATGGCGCACTCGCTCGAGGCCCGAGTGCCGTTCCTCGACCCGGCAGTGACCAACTTCGCGGCGGCCCTGCCGGCGAGGCACCGAGTGCACCGACTGCGCAAGAAGGTGCTGCTTCGCAAAGCGGTCGGCCCGCTCCTCCCGCACCGGATCGCGCGTGGCAAGAAGCGAGGCTTCTCGATCCCCGCCGCCGCCTGGCTCCGCGGTGAGCTCGAGCCCTTCGCTCGCGAGACGCTCAGCGCGGAGACGCTCCGTCGCCAAGGCTACTTCCGACCCGAGGCGGCGACGGCGCTGCTCGATCGCCATGTGGCGGGCAAGGAGGACCTCTCGCGCCAGCTCTGGGGCCTGCTCGCCTTCACCCTCTGGCACGAGCACCACGTCGAGCGCGAGCCCGTGCCGCTCGCGAGCGAGCGCATGGAGGCGCTCGTCCGCTGACCGAGCTGCGGGAGTTCGGACTCGGCTACCCGGGAACCGAGCTGCGGCAGCGGCTGGTGGAAGCCGTGCTCGCCGGCGACAAGACGGCCACGGCGGGGCTGCATGGGGCCTTCGAGGACGAGCCGACACCGGACGTCGGCGATCGGTTTGTCGTAGAGGATGCGGGGGGGACGCCAAGAGCGATCGTCGAGGTGACGGAGGTTCGGGTCGTTCCCGCAGCGGAGGTCGACCTGCGGTTCGCCCGCGACGAGGGGGAGGGGTTCGAATCGGTCCGTGACTGGCACGAGGCGCACGAGCGCTTCTTCGAGCGGACGATCGAGGCCGACACGCCGATCGACGCGATCCGATTCCGCGTCGTCGAGCGGTTGTGAGGATCTGGATCGACATCACGGCGCCGGCGCACGTGCTGGTCTTCCGGCCGCTGATGCCGCTGCTGCGCGAGCGCGGCGCTGAGGTCGAGCTCACTTCGCGCGATTACGCCCAGACGGTGCAACTGCTCGAGCTGCACGGGATCGAGGCGGAGATCCTCGGCCGACACGGCGGCCGCTCGAGGCTCGGGAAGGCGCGGTCGCTGACCTCGCGACTACGCGACCTACGGCGCTGGGCGCGGGGGCGGAACTTCGAGCTCGCGCTCACCCACGGCTCGCACGAGCTGACGCTGACGGCGCGGCGGCTTGCAATCCCGAGCTCGACCACCTTCGATTACGAGTTCGCGTGGCTCCAGCACCAGCTCGGCTGCCGCGCCGCCACGCGGGTGGTCGTGCCCGAGGCGATTCCGCCGGAGCGCCTCGAGCGCTACGGCGCCAGGCCCCCGAAACTGCTTCAGTATCCGGGCTTGAAGGAGGAGTATTACCTGGCGGATTTCGAGCCCGACCCGATTGCGCTCGAGCCGTTCCGAATCGACGCCGCTCGCACGCTCGTGGTCGTGCGCACTCCGCCGGACGTCTCGCTCTACCACCGGCGCTCGAACCCGCTCTTTCCGCAGGTGCTCGACCACCTCGGCCACGACGAGTCGGTGCAGGCGATCGTCCTGCCGCGAACCGTCGAGCAACGCGACTTCGTGCGCGGGCTGGGACTGCCTTCGGTGCAGGTGCCCGACCGCGCGGTAGACGGACAGAGCCTGATCGCCTTCTCCGACCTCGTCGTCTCGGCGGGCGGGACGATGAACCGGGAGGCCGTTGCGCTCGGCGTGCCGGTGTACACAACGTACGGCGGCAGGCTCGGCGGCGTGGACGAAATGCTGATCCGGGAGGGTCGTCTGATTCCTCTCAGTGACCCTCGGGCACTCGACTTGCGCAAACGCGTCGGCAACCGGGAACGCGTGCGCCGTGACCCCGCGCTGATGCTCGATCTGCTGCTCTCAGCACGCGAGAGCGGCTAGCACCTCTTCTCCGTAGCGCTCGAGCTTCGCAGGACCGACACCGGCGACGGTGCCGAGCTCGGCGATGGTGGCCGGACGCCGGGCGGCGATCTCGGCCAGCGTCGAGTTGTGGAAGACGACATAGGCCGGAATCTCGTCGTTCTTCGCGCGCCGAAGCCGCCAGCGCTTCAGCGCCTGGTAGGTCGGGTCGCTCGGCTCCTCGGCACGCTGTTTCGGCCGCGCGACCGTTGCCGCTTCGACCCCGACCTCTGCGAGGAAGCGGCTCGGCTTGCCCGCCCAGGTCAGCGCGAGGTGCCGCCGTGCGCGCGTCATGCCGACGTAGAGCAGCCGCCGCTCCTCCGCGACCATGGCCGCCGAGCGCATGGCCTGCTTGCAGGGGAGCTCCTTCTCCTCGATCCGCGGCAAGAAGACCGCCTCGAACTCGAGGCCCTTCGCTCGATGGAGCGTGAGTAGATGCACCCCGCCCTCGGCCCCGTGGTCAAAACGCGCCCGCAACCATTCGACCCAGTCCGCGACGGTGTGCGACCCGTCGTCGTACTCCTCGGCGAGCTTGCACAGGCGTGCGAGGTCGGCCTGGCGTACGAGCTCCCGCTCACCGACGCCCTCCGGCACCGGATCGGCGAGCCCTTGCTCCACCGCGACGCGCCGCACCTCCTCGGCCAGCGAGCCGAAACCCGCACCGCGGAGACCCTTCAGCAGCTGCCTCGCCCCGTCGCGCGAGAGCAGCGCCGCGCCCTGGAACGGTATCTTCGCGTCGCCGAAGAGCTCCTCGAAGTCGACGGAGCGCGAGTTGAGCCGCATCAGCACAGCCATCTCCTCGTAGGGGACGCCTTCCGCCACCAGCGCGCGCACGCGCTCGAGCACGAACCGCGCTTCCTCCTCGGGAGAGTCGAAGCCGCGCAGGAGCGGCTGCGGGCCTGCGGGACGCGTTGGGCGCAGTGTCTTCTCCGCGCCGCCGAGCTTGGGCACCATCCGGTTCGCGAGCGCGAGCACCTCGGGGCTCGAACGGTAGTTCTCCTCGAGTCGGACGATGGTCGCCTGGGGAAACCGCTTCGCCAGGCCCAGCAGCCACTCGGGCGAGGCGCCGGTGAAGCCGTAGATCGACTGGTAGTCGTCCCCGACGGCGCAGAGGTCGTCCCGCTCCCCGACCCAGAGCTCGAGCAACGACTGCTGCAGCAGGTTCACGTCCTGGTATTCGTCGACGGTGAACGCCCGGTAGCGCTCCCGCAGCGCGGCGAGCGCCAACTCATCCTCCTCATACAGGCGGACGGTCAGCTCGAGCAGGTCCTCGAAGTCGATCGCGCCGGAGTCGGCCTTGCGCCGTTCGTACTCGCGGAAGACGCGGGCCATCAGGTCCTCCGGGATCGGCGCCTCGTGGCCGTTCAGGCTCCGGGCGTAGGTGTCGGGGGTCAGCCTTCGGTTCTTGGCCCACTCGACTTCGGTCGCGAGGTCACCTGCGGGCCGGAACCGATACGGGCGGGGCAGCGAGTTGCCGATCTGGCGCAGTAGGAGCGCTTTCGTGGAGAGGATCCGCCCAGGGCCATCACCGCGCGCCCGTCGCAGCTGGGCGAGGGCCGCGGAGTGGAACGTGCGCGCTTCGACGCCGTCCACGCCCAGTCGCGCGAGCCTCGCGCGCATCTCGCCGGCCGCCTTGTCGGTAAACGTGACGGCGAGCAATTCGTCCGGGCTAAAAGCACCGGTCGAGACCTGCCAGGCGATCCGGCGCGTGATCGTGGTCGTCTTGCCGGAGCCGGCCCCGGCGAGGATGCACACTGGCCCGCGGACGGCCTCGGCGGCGCGCCGCTGCTCGGGGTTCAGGCCGTCGAGGATCGCCACCAAGCCACCGTAGCCGCGGGGGCAGACGGTTTAGCTCAGCGTCTGTTCCGAAACCGTGTCTTCTCGCACAACGGTCTCGCCGAGGAGGCGCGGTGCCCGCATCATCGTGGCGAGGCGCGAGACCACCTCGAGCGTCTCGCCCTCGCGGATCAGCCGCTCGAGCTCGGCGAGCTCGTCCTGGAGCCAGGCGGCGTCAACGGTCGGACCGCTGACGCGCATGATCTTCGGGTGAACGGTGGAGACGGCTGTCTCGCCCGCCCCCCAGAGCTCCTCGTGCAGCTTCTCGCCCGGCCGCGTGCCCACGATCTCCACCGCGATGTCGCGGTCGGGCTCCTTGCCCGAGAGGCGCACCATCTGCTTGGCGAGGTCCAAGATCCGCACCGGGTCGCCCATGTCGAGCACGAACACGTCGCCGCGACCACCGATCGCGCCGGCCTGGATCACGAGCGACGCGGCCTCCGGGATGGTCATGAAGTAGCGCGTCATCTCCGGGTGCGTGACGGTCACCGGGCCGCCGTTCGCGATCTGGCGGCGGAAGATCGGGATCACGCTCCCGGATGAGCCGAGTACGTTCCCGAAGCGGACCGCCACGAAGCGGGTGGCGATGTCCTCGCGCGCGCCGTACGCCTCGACGATCCACTCGCAGAGCGCCTTCGACTGGCCCATCACGGTCTTGGGATTGACCGCCTTGTCGGTCGAGACGAGCAGGAAGCGCTCGGCGCCGAACTCGATCGCGACCTCGGCGAGGATCCTTGTTCCGAGCGCGTTGTTGCGCACCGACTCGAGCGGGTTGGCTTCCATCAGCGGCACGTGCTTGTAGGCGGCCGCGTGGAAGACGATGCTCGGTCGGTAGCGGTCGAAGACCTGGCGCATCTTCCTCCGGCTCTTCACGTCCGCGAGCACGGGGATGCTCGGCGCGAAGCCGCGCTCGTCGACGAGCTCGCGTTCGATCTCGAAGAGGGCGGTCTCGCCCTGGTCGACGAGGATCAGCCGCTGGGGCCTCAGGCGGGCGATCTGGCGGCAGAGCTCGGAGCCGATCGAGCCGCCGGCGCCGGTGACGAGCACCGTCTGGTCCCGGAGGTAGGACGCGCTCGTCTCGAGGTCGACCTCGACGGGCTCACGGCCGAGCACATCCTCGACTTGCACCGGCCGGATCTGCGTCGCGAGGTCGGTTTCGCCGGAGATCAGCTCGTAGAGGCCCGGGAGCGTCTTCACCGGCACGTTGTTCTCGCGTGTGACCGTGACGATCCGCTGCCGCGCCTCACCGGAGCCGGACGGGATAGCGATCAGCACCTCGTCGGGCCGGTTGTCGCGGAGGATGTGCGCCAGCTCCTCGGTAGTGCCGAGGACACGCACTCCGTGGATGCGCAGGTTCTTCTTGCGTGGGTCGTCGTCGATCAGGCCGATCGGCGTGTAGCCGAGCTGGCGGTTCCGCTGCATCTCCCGGATCGTCAGCTGGCCGGCGTCCCCCGCGCCGACCACCAGCACCTCCTTGCCGCGCGCGACCAGGCCGGTCCCCGGGCGCTCGATCACGCTTCGGGCAAAAAGGCGCGTGCCTGCGATCAGCCCGAGCAGGAGGAGCCAGTCCATCACTGCAACCGAGCGCGGCAGCCGCACCTGTGCGACCGGCGAGAAGAAGTAGACGGTCAGGCTGGCCACGAGCGAGGCGGCGGTCACGCCGCGCACGGCCGACCACATGTCGCGGATGGAGACGTACCGCCACCAGCGGTCGTAGAAGCGGAAGAGGACGAACACGACGAGCTTGATCGCAACTACGATCAGGATCGTCCGGCGAAAGAGCGTGTCGTAGTAGCGCGGCACGCCCTGGTCGAAGCGCAGCGTGAAGGCGAGGTACCAGGCGAGGGCGATCAGCCCCGCGTCGGCGACGAGCTGCCAGATCCTGTGCCTGTTGATCGGGATCAAGCGCGAACCGCCGCGGCCTCGGCGATCACGGCCACGACCTTCTCCTGCACGTCCAGCGGGATTCCTGCCCACATCGGCAGCGCGAGGTTCTCGGCGGCGGCCTTCTCGGTCTCCGGCAGCGAGCCCTGCTTCTGGCCCAGGTAGCGCAAGGCGGGCTGGAGATGCAAAGGCGTCACGTAGTAGGAGGCGTGCCCGATCTCGGCGGCGGCGAGCGCCTCGGCGAGGCGATCGCGCTCGGGAGAGCGGATGACGTACATGTGGTAGACGTGGCCCGGCTCGTCGGCGGGGAGCTCGCAGAGCTCTCCCAGCCCGAGCTCCTCATAGCGCGTCGCGGCCTCGCGGCGCGCGCGGTTCCAGCCGTCCAGCTCGCCGAGAAAGAGCCTCAGCACCGCCGCCTGGAGCTCATCGAGGCGCGAGTTGTAGCCGACTGCCTCGAACTCCTTCTTCTGCCGCGAGCCGTGGAAGCGGAGGAGTGTGATCCGGTCGGCGACTTCCTGGTCGGTCGCGGCCACGAGGCCGCCGTCGCCCAGCGCGAACAGGTTCTTGGTCGGGAAGAAGCTGAAGGTCGAGAGCACGCCGGTGGTGGCGACTCCCTCGGCGCCGAAAGCCTGTGCTGCGTCCTCGATGATCGGGATGTCGAGCTTCGCCAGCCCGCCGAGTGGCATCACCCGCCCGAAGAGGTGTACCGGCATCAGCGCGCGCGTCCGGTCCGTCACCTTTGCCGCCACGTCCTCGGGATCGAGGTTGAGCGTTGCCGGATCGATGTCGGCGAAGACCGGTGTCGCGCCACGCCGTGCGATCGACTCTGCGGTCGCGTAGAACGTGAACGCAGGGCAGATCACCTCGTCGCCGGGACCGACCCCGAGCGCATCGAGCGCCAGCACGAGCGCGTCGGTTCCGTTGGCGACGCCGACGGTTCGCGGCACGCCGAGGTAGGACGCGGCCTCGCGCTCGAACGCCTGAACGTTGGGCCCGAGGATGAACACACCCGAGTCGAGCACCTCTCGCATCCGCACCAGGATGTCGGGGATCAGGCGCTCGTACTGGGCTTTGACATCTACAAGGGGGGTCTTAACCACGGGGTTTGAGTCTAGATGAGCTCTGGCGCAGTACCAGGTACAGCATCAGCAGCACGGCTCCTGCCACGAGAGCGATGTCGAAGGCGTGGTGGAAGCGGTCGTAATTGCGCCCGAACGCCCAGCCGATGCCGGCGAACGCGAAGCACCAGGCGGCCGAGCCGGGGA
>DATHAF010000022.1:0-3895 GCA_035296785.1 Gaiellaceae bacterium | reverse complement strand
CGATCCAAGGCAGCCGCCTCCGTCGTCGGAAGCCCGGTCCTGCTCGGCGCGATCACCCTGCTCGTGGTGCTCGTCGCCGTGTTCCTGGCCTACAACGCCAACCGGGGCCTTCCCTTCATCCCTACATACAACATCCGCGCGCAGGTTCCGAACGCGGCGAGCCTCGTCGAGGGCAACGAGATCCGGCTCGCCGGCTTCCGCGTTGGAATCGTCGAGAACATCCGTCCGGACACTGCGCCGAACGGCCGCGTCAACGCCCTGTTCGACATGAAACTCGACAAGGTGGTCGAGCCACTTCCCGTCGACACGCAGGTGATCGTACGGCCGCGCTCGGTGCTGGGGCTCAAGTACGTCGACCTGCGGCCCGGCACGAGCCCGACGACGCTGAAGCCGGGTGCCACGCTGCCTGTCCAGAACGCGGAGACCACGGTCGACATCGACGACGTCCTCAACACGTTCGACGAGGAAACGCGGCGGGATTCCCAGACGAGTCTCCAGGGCTTCGGCGACGCCCTCGCGGGCCGTGGACAGTCGGTCAACGTCACGCTCCAGGAGCTCCCGCGCCTGTTTGAGCATCTGACCCCCGTCATGCGGACCCTAAGCGATCCGCAGACCGAGCTCGGCAACTTCTTCCGGCAGATCGCGGACACCGCGACGCAAGTCCGCCCGGTCGCCCGAACGCAGGCGCAGCTCTTCACCAACATGGCCGACACCTTCGAGGCGATCAGCGCCAACCCGCCAGCGCTGCAGGAGACGATCTCGCGCCAACCACCGCTCTACGAGGCCGGGCTCGAGAAGTTCCCGTTCCAGCAGGTCTTCCTCGCCAACACCTCGGACCTCATGGGCAAGCTGCGCCCGGGCGCACGCGAGCTCCGCCGCAGCCTCCCGGCGGTCAACTCGGCGATCGTCGAGGGCACGCAGACCAACCGCATCATGCCCATCTACACGCGCAACCTCGAGCGCGTGCTCGAGGCGATCGACCACCTCGGCTCCGACCCGAACACGCTGCTCGCGCTCAAGGACCTCACTGTGACGACGAACATCCTCGAGCCGCTCCTCGAGTACATCGCGCCCTACCAGACCGTCTGCAACGACGGCGTCTACTGGTGGAACAACCTCGGTGAGCACATCTCGGAGGAAGGTCGCGACCCTGGCGACCAGGGTGGCGGGACGGGGCAGCGCGTGCTCGCCAAGATCTTCAACACCATCACCCAGGACGACCGACTGAGCGACTCGCACGCCGACCGCCCGGCCGATGTCTCGCGGGAGAAGGATCCGCACACGGCAACGGACCCGACGGGGGCCCCTCTACACAAGCTCCAGGGGCAGCCGCACAGCCCGGCGATCGACGCGGCGGGCAACGCCGACTGCCAGGTCGGCCAGTTCGGCTACATCCACGGCCCGCTGATCACGGGCGGCAGATACCGGCCCGCGCGCTTCGTAGAGGAGGGCCCGCCACCGCCCAACCAGCCGAGCGGCGGCAGCCACGTGGTCGGCGACTCGAACACCCCGGGGCTCGCCGGGCCCACCTTCACCGGCGTGCCGGACCTCGCTGCCGTCGACGAGGACCTGAGGAAGTAGGCATGGGCATCGTCCGCGCAGGCCTGCTCTTCACGGCGATCGTCGGGGTCGCGGTCTTCTTCGGGTTCACCAAGCTCAATCCGTTCTCGAACCCGTACGAGCTCAAGGCCGTGTTCCCGAGCGCCATGAACCTGAAGAAGCAGACCTCGCAGGTCCGCATCGCCGGCATCGAGGTCGGGCGCGTTTCCAACATCGAGCCGCTCGAGGGGCGAAGGGTCGGCGCCATCGTGACCATGCAGCTCGAGAAGTCGGGTTTGCCCGTCCACTCCGACGCCCAGCTCAAGATCCGCCAGCAGCTCTTCCTCGAGGGCAACTACTTCGTTGACCTGAAGCCGGGCTCGCCGTCCGCTCCGGAGCTCAAGACGGGCGCCACGGTCCCCCTGCAGCAGACGGCGATCCCCGTCCAGTTCGGCGACGTGCTCACCGCGCTCCAGTCCGACACCCGCGAGGACCTGAAGACCGCGTTCGCCGAGTACGGCCTCAAGGCGCTCAACGGCGGCGGCGCCGAGGGGTTGAACGCCTCGATCGAGTTCTGGGAGCCGGCCTACAAGAACGCGTCGCTCGTCAACGACGCCATGCTCGGGCGCCGGCCCGGCGATCTGCAGCGTGTGATCCGGGGCCAGCAGCGGACGCTCGCCGCGCTAGCCGACAACGAGGAGGCTCTCAAGGGCCTGATCACCAACCTGAACGTGACGGCTGGCGCCTTCGCGCGCGAAGACGAGGCGCTCCGCGCCGCGATCCCCGCCCTGCGCGACACCCTGACCGTCGGGCCGCCGGCGCTGCGCGCGCTTAACGCGTCGCTGCCGTCGGTCAGCCGCTTCGCGCGCGACGCCCTTCCCGGCGTGAGATCGTCCGGGCCGACGCTCGACGCGCTGATCCCGTTCGTCGCGCAGCTCCGCGCGCTTATGCAGCCGAGCGAACTGCGGGGGCTCGTCGCCGACCTCCGCCCCACGGTGCCGGCGCTCGCGCGCCTCAACCGGCGCACCGTCCCGATACTTAGCGAGAGCCGATCGATGGCGCGCTGCTCGAACCGGGTGCTTATCCCCTGGGCCGAGTCGCCGATCCCGAGCGACGAGAGCTGGAACACGAACCAGCTCGTGATGCGGCAGTTCCCGCGGAGCCTCGTGGGGCTTGCGGGAGAGAGCCGCATCCACGACGCCAACACCCCGATGTTCCGCGTCAACTTCTCGGGGAGCAACCAGGGCCTCTTCCTGAACACGCCATCGCAGGGGCGCATCGTCTCGAACGTACCGGCGGTGGGTCCCACGGAGACTCAGCCGATGCTGCCGGACAACCAGCCCGACCATCGACCCGACGTCCCGTGCGAGACGCAGGAGAAGCCGAACCTCGCGGCACGCTCGTCGCGGCGGGTTACCACGACGCCGCTCGAGATCCCGCCGATCTCGCCGGCGCTCCTTGGAGTGCTACTCAGGGCCGCAGGGGGCGGCCCGTCCGGCCCCACCATGGCCAGCCTCCTGTCGAACCCGGAGAAGCTGGGGAAGACGCTGACCGAGGCTCTCGAGAAGGCTGGGTATTCCGTAAAGGCCGGGAGGCCCGTGAGGGAGACAGGCGGAAACGAGCGCCCGGCTTCGACTTCTCGCCGTCCGCGCGGCGCAAGGGGGGGCGGCGAATGAAGCGCGCGATCAAGAAGTACCGCAAGGACTTCACCGCGGTGATCGGCGTGATGCTGCTCTCGATCGGCGTGCTCGGCTACATCATCTCCCAGCAGGACGCGCGCCCGCGCATTCCCGTACTCGAGGGGAAGCCGTTCATCCTCCAGATCGAGCTCGCCGACGCGCGCGCCGTGGTTCCCGCACAGGGCCAGAAGATCACCGTCGCCGGCGTCCAGATCGGCAAGGTCCAGGGCATCGAACTCCAGGAAGGCAAGGCCATCGTCATGGCCCACCTCGACCCGCGCTACAAGGGCCTCGTCCGCGAGGACGCCACCGCGCTCCTGCGCCCGAAGACGGGCCTCAAGGACATGTTCCTCGAGATCGATCCCGGATCGAGGAGCGCGCGTCCGCTCGACGAGATGGAGCGCATCCCGGTCGCGAACACGGCGCCCGACGTCGACCCCGACGAGGTGCTCGAGGCGCTCGACAGCGACACGCGCGCGTACCTGCAGCTGCTCGTCAACGGCGCCGGCAAGGGGCTGCAGAACCACGGTACCGACCTGCGCGAGGTCTTCCGCCGCCTCGAGCCGCTGCACCGCGACCTCGCGCGGGTGACCGAGGAGGTCGCGGAGCGCCGGCAGAACCTGCGCTCGCTGATCCATAACTACGGCTCGCTCATGACGCGGCTCGGGCGCCAGGAC
>DATHAF010000021.1:0-3521 GCA_035296785.1 Gaiellaceae bacterium | reverse complement strand
CAGGCGCATCGCCTCGCTGAGACAGCCCTCGAGGTAGGGCAGCCCGCCGAGCGCCTCCGGGTCGGACAGGTCGGCCGCCTCGAGCTCCTCGCGCACGCGCCGCTCGACCTCGGGGCTCGCCGCGATCGCCGCGAGCGCCCGGTAGGCATTGGTGGCGAGCGTGTCGCGCAGCGCGAACATCCAGTGCGGGATCTGGCGGACGACGCGCGTGGTGTCGGTCTGCCGCGCGGCGGCGAAGCGGTCGACGAGGCTCTCGGGGTCGGGGTCGATCAGCTTGCGCTCGAGCCGCCCGTAGAACGCATAGAAGTCGTCGTTCGGGCCGAGCCCGACGAGGCGGTTGGCCTGCCCCATGAGCTCCTCGAGCAGGTCGGTCAGGTCCTGGTCGTCGCGGGAGTCGTCGCCGAAGATGACGCGCAGGGCGATGCGATCGAACATCTCCTCTCAGTCGGAGAACTCGAGCGCGCCCGTGCGCACCCGCGCGACCTCATCGGAGACGACCGCCAGGAAGCGCCCGGCGAGCGGGTGCACAGCCTCGGAGGTGGCGAGCACGGCCTCGTTGAAGCTTCGGCGGTCGCGCCATTCCTCGCCGCGCGAGAGGGTGAGCGCGTCGGGCTGGAAATGCGACATTCCCTTGCCCTTGGCCCCCGCATCGGAGGCGTAGGCGTCGGCCGAGGCCTCGAGCACCTCGCCGATCGTCTCGGTCCCCCACACGACGACGAGCCGGCCTCCCAGCAGCCGCGCGCCCTGGCCGCCGTGGTTGGCCCGGATCGAGGCGAGCGTGGAGATCGCGCGCCCGTCGGCGTTCATCTCGGCGAGCTTTGCCGACACCTGCGGCCGCGGCGAGAACAGCCCGCGCAGGAGCTGGGGCAGGAGCGCCGTGGCGACGAACTGCGCGCTCTCGGCGAGCGAGGCCTCGGGCAGTCCCCCGCCGTGGGCGGGCGGCGCCTCGGGTGCGGCCTGGGACTGGGTCACGCCTGCCCCGCGTACGCCGAGGCGTCGGAGTTGATCGCGCCGAGCGCACGGCGCGTGCCCGCGATCCGCTTGCCGACCTTCCCGTCCACGCCCGCGACCCGGCCGTCCTCGCTGCCCACGCGGTGCCACGGCAGGAACGCGTTCGGCAGGCCCTCGAGCGCCGGCGCGAGCTGCGGGTAGTGGCGCAGGATCACGTCCTTCATCTTCGTGTTGTTGACCCAGTCGATGCCCGTCTGGGTGTACACCTCGGGACGGAAGTCGGTCGTGAAGAAGCGGTCGCTCTTCAGTCGCCGCGAGGCCATGAGGATGAACACCCGGAAGGCGGTGTCCGAGAAGCCGAACCCCGGCGGGAGCGGCTCGGCATACATGCCGACCTGGAGGTCGACCTTGTCGATGTCGTTGCCGTAGACGCGGCGGATCTGCTCGGCCCACTGCTTGTTCGGCGTGAGCTCGTCGAACGAGCGCACGCGCGGCATCCGCATCTCCTCGCGGAAGTCGTTGTAGCGCGGGACCCCGCGCTCGCGGTCGCGCAGGATGTCCATGGTGGCGAGGTCCATGAGCTCGCCGTCGATGCGCGTGTGCCGCTGAAGCGCCTTCGGATAGTTGTGGAGCGTGATCGCGCCCGGGTGGTCGACCCCGAGCGAGTAGATCAGGTCGGGGATCTCGAAGTCGCTCATGAACGAGCGCGTGTTCCCGCCGTGGAGGTCGTAGAAGGTCGCCTCGCGGAGCAGCTCACCGCTGTCGGAGCGGTAGATCCTCCAGTCGTCGGGAATCAGCGGGTGCATCCGGTACACCGAAACGAACTCCTCGGTGAGCTGGAAGCGCGCGCCGTGGTGCTCCTGGGGCGAGCCCATGATCCCGCTGAAGATCTCGGAGTCGCCGAAGCGGCCGAAGCGGTTCTTGATCGTCTGGCCGAGCACGCCCGACCAGTTAGCGTTCATCGCCGCCCACAGCGAGGTGTTGTTGACGATCCCGGGCGTCCACTCGACGGTGTGGATCTTGGCCATGAGCGCCGAGTTGATGAGCCACGCGGTGTCGAACAGGCGCTGGTCGCTCCAGTCGGGGTGCTCCCGCTTGAGCACGTCGCAGATCGCGTTGTGCTCCTTGGTGAACAGCGAGTGCACGCAGGAGAGCCCGAACCACCAATTCTCGTTGAAGCCGGTCGCGTCGACCCCGGGCTGGTCGGGGTCCTCGGGCAGCCGGTCGCGCTCGCCGAGCTTGAGCTTGCCGTCCCGGAACGCTCGGATTTGGTCCTGCTTCTCCTTGCTCGTCCCGTAGAGCTGCGAGCCGTCCCACCAGTGCGTTTCGGTGTTGCCGAAGTCGATCGAGCCGTTCGAGCCGCCGTTCGAGGTCGCCTGCCCGTGTGCGGGGACCGAGACGGTCCGGCGCACGTACATCGGGTCGGTCGGCCAGTCGTCGCCCTCGGGCAGCGGGACCTCGAGCACGTCGTCGGGCTGGCCGCGACCATGGAAGAACCAGTTGTGGTTCTCGTACTGGATCCACGCTGCGGCGAGGATGTTGAGCGTGCTCGCCGGCTTGAAGCTGTCGCGCGTCATTAGCTCGAGCGACACCTCGCGCGGGTTGGGGTCGTACAGGCGCGGCGGCTTCTCGGGCTTGATGCGCTTGGGGTTGACATTGCGCGTGAACGCCGACCCGCGCGAGCCCATGTTCGGGTCGTTGAGGTCGTTCCAGCGCCCGTCAGGCTGGCGGGCGGAGCGCGCCTCCCCGGGCGGCTCCTCGGTCCCCTCCTCCTGGATCTTCTGCGAGGTGTCAAACAGGTTCTTGTCGCGCAGGTCGAGCCGCAGCGACAGCAGGTTGAGCAGGCTGACCGGGAAGGGCAGCTGATGCCACTGCCGCTTCTGGTTGATCCGGCCGAACACCGCCTCCATCGCGCGTGTGGTCACGGAACGGCTCATCGCGCTTGCACCTCTCTCGCTGCCTCGGGGCCCGGCCCGAAGGCCGACTTCTCCCTCCATGTTTACACTTTTCGGCCAAACCGGGCATGGCGCCGCTCATTCCCCACCCGCGCCGTTCGAGGTGCCCGCGCCGTCGTCCGCCGCCGACCCGTCCTGCGCGACCGCGGAGGCACGCAACCCCTGCTCTCCCGAGGTGAGGAAGACGTCGCCCCGGTAGGGGCCGGGCTTAGCGCGCGGCTTCCCGCCGGGGAAGGCGAGTCGCACGATCGTGCGCTGGACCATCCCCCACTGCTTGCGGAACGGGCCCGTGTTGTACGGGAGCCCGTACCGCTGGCAGATCTCACGTACGCGCGGGGCGATCTCGCCGTAGCGGGTGCTCGGCATGTCGGGGTAGAGGTGATGCTCGACCTGGTAGCCGAGGTTCCCGCTCATGACGTGGAAGAACGGGCTGCCGGTGATGTTCGCCGCGCCGATGAGCTGGCGCACGGAGCGGGCGCCCGTCGACTCGTTCTCGGTCTCCTCCTCGGTGAAGACGTAGGTCTGGTCCGGGAAGTGCCCGCAGAAGATGATCCAGTTCGACCACACGTTGCGGACCACGTTGGAGGCCGCGTTGGCCCACAGCGTGCGGCGGAA
>DATHAF010000020.1:0-21503 GCA_035296785.1 Gaiellaceae bacterium | reverse complement strand
GATGCCGATCACGATGGTCAGGGTGAACACCCCAGGCTGGAGGAAGCCGAAGGTGACGTGGTTGAGCCGGTCGCCGACGGTGCTGGCGAGCGCGATGATGAAGAGCAGTACCGGGAACGCCATCACGACCTCCGTGATGCGCGAGACGATCGTGTCGATCCAGCCGCCGAAGTAGCCGGCGACCGCGCCCATCACGACGCCGACGGTCATGCCGAGAATCGTCGCCCCGATCGCAACCTCGAGCGAGACGCGGGCTCCGTAGAGGAGCCGCAGGAACTCGTCGCGGCCGAGCTGGCTGTCAGAGCCGAGGATGAACAGCGAGGTTCCGTTCCCGTCGAGGTCGGCCACGTGCGAGAACGGCCCAACCGGCAACAGCGAGTTCGGATCCAGGCCGTTCGTCCCGTAGATGTCACCCGGCCCGTGACCGAGCAGCATCCTCGCGATCGCCGCTCCGGGGTACGCCGCCAAGAACAGGAAGACGAT
This sequence comes from Gaiellaceae bacterium, assembly GCA_035296785.1. GTDB lineage: Bacteria > Actinomycetota > Thermoleophilia > Gaiellales > Gaiellaceae > AC-32. The sequence goes on along the minus strand of DATHAF010000020.1, from coordinate 21,020 downwards.
GAAAAGAGCGCTGGCGATCGCCGCCTTGTCGTGCCGGAACCTGCGCCAGACCTGCTCCCAGTAACCGCGCGCGGCGACTGCTTCGAGCTCGCCGAGCTCGGTGCCGGTCTCGGCCGCGACGGCTGCGCCTAGTCCGGCGCCGGAGGAGAGAAGTTCGGGTTTGTCGGCCACGGGTGGGGGCGAAGCATAACGGGCTCCTTCGCCGTCTGCGTCAGCGGCTTAGACGCCGTTGTCGGGTATTCAGTTAGTGTCTTCCGTCAGTGGCGTCATTCTAAACACTTCTGACGAAAAAGTCACTGGGTAAGCGCGTCCGCCCCCGCGACCACCTCGAGGATCTCCTGCGTGATCTCCGACTGGCGCGCCCGGTTCATGTCCAGCGTCAGGCTTTCGATCAGGTCGCCCGCGTTGCTGGAGGCGTTGCGCATGGCCGTCATGCGCGCGCCCTGCTCCGAGGCGGCGGACTCGAGCAACGCGCGATAGAGCTCCGTCTCGACATAGACCGGCAGTAGGCGGGCCAGGATCTCCTCCGGCTCGGGCTCGTAGATGAAGTCCCCGAGCAGCGCCTCCTCGGCCTCCGCCTCGGGATCGCGCTCGAGCAGCTGTTCGGGGATCGGCAGCACGTCCTGCTCGACCACCTTCTGCGTGAGCGCGGAGACGAAGCGGTTGTAGACGAGCACGACGCGGTCGACCTCGCCGGACTCGTACAGCTCGGTGATCCGGTGTGCGATCACCTGTGCGTCGTGGTAGGAAGGCCGGTCGCTGAACCCGATCCACGCCTGGTCGACCTCGTACCGGCGGAAGGTCAGCGTCGACCGCCCCTTTCTGCCTGACACGAGCCAGCGAACGTCGACCCCCTCGGAACGAAGCTGCCGGTCGAGCGCGAAGGCGTGCCGGAGGACCTGCGCGTTGAAGGCTCCTGCCAGGCCACGGTCGCCGGTGATGGGCACGATCGCCGCCCGCTCGACCTCGCGGCGCTGCAGCAGGGTCAGTCCGCGCAGCGACGTGCTCGCCCGCGCCGTCCCGACCATCAGCTCCATCATCCGGTCGGCATAGGGCCGCATTGCCTCGATCCGCGCCTGGGCCCGCCGGAGCCGGGCGGAGGCGACGAGCTCGAACGCCTTGGTGATCTTCTGCGTGTTGCGGATCGAGCGGATCCGCCGCTTGAGGTCTTGAACCGTTGCCATTGGCTAGGCGGCGGCCGGCTCGTCCTCGGAGGTCTTGAAGCCTTTGACGAACTTCTCGAGCTCGTCGTCCAGGCGCTCCCGGAGCTCGTCGGGCAGATCCCCGTTCTCGCGGATCTCCTTCAGGATCGACTCCTCGGCCTTCATGTGGTCGCGCAGCTCCTGCAGGAACCGGGGTACGTCGACCACGGGAATCGAGTCCAGGTAGTCGTTCACGCCGGCGTAGATGCCCACGACCTGCTCCTCGACGGGCCACGGGTCGTACTGGCGCTGGTTCAGCACCGCTACGAGCCGTTCGCCCTTGGCGAGGATCTTCTGTGTCGCGGGATCGAGCTCGGAGCCGAACTGAGCAAAGGCCTCGAGCTCGCGATACTGCGAGAGGTCGAGCTTGAGGCTCCCCGCAACCTTGTTCATCGCCTTCGTGCGGGCCGAGCCGCCCACTCGGGAGACCGAGATGCCGACGTTGATCGCGGGCCGGACGCCGGAATGGAAGAGCTCGGCCTCGAGGAAGATCTGGCCGTCGGTGATCGAGATCACGTTCGTAGGGATGTAGGCGGAGACGTCGCCGGCCTGCGTCTCGACCACCGGCAGCGCGGTCTGCGAGCCGCCGCCGAGCTCGTCCGAGAGCTTGCACGCGCGCTCGAGCAGGCGCGAGTGGAGGTAGAAGACGTCGCCCGGGTAGGCCTCGCGGCCCGGCGGGCGGCGCAACAGGAGCGACATCTGCCGGTACGCGTCCGCGTGCTTGGAGAGGTCGTCGTACATGACGAGCGAGTGCTGGCCGTTGAACATGAAGTGCTCGCCCATCGCGCAGCCCGCGTACGGCGCCATCCACTTGATCGGCGCGGCCTCTGAGGCCGGCGCGGTGACGATCACGGTGTAGTCCATCGCGCCCGCGTCCTTGAGCCGCTCGTAGACCTGGGCGACCGTCGAGGACTTCTGCCCGATCGCGACGTAGATACAGAAGATGTTCTGATCGTGCTGATTGAGGATCGTGTCGACGAGGATCGCGGTCTTGCCGGTGGTGCGGTCGCCGATGATCAGCTCCCGTTGGCCGCGGCCGATCGGGATCATCGAGTCGATCGCCTTGATGCCCGTCTGCACCGGCTCCTTCACCGGCTGCCGCTGGATCACGCCGGGCGCCTTGAACTCGAGCGGCCGCCGCTCCTTTGCGTTCAGCGGGCCCTGCGCGTCCACCGGGTTCCCGAGCGGGTCGACGATCCGGCCGATCAGCTCCGGCCCGACCGGGACGCTCGCGACCGCACCTGTGCGCTTGACGGGCTGGCCCTCCTTGATCTGGCCCCACTCGCCGAAGAGCGCAGCGCCGACGTTGTCCTCTTCGAGATTGAGTGCGAGGCCGGTGACCCCGCGCTCGAGCTCGAGCAGCTCCAGCGAGACGCAGTTCTCGAGGCCGTAGATCCGGGCGATCCCGTCACCCACCTGGAGGACGGTGCCGACCTCGGCCAGATCGGTCTCGACGTCGTACTGCTCGATCCGCTGCTTGAGGATCGAGGTGATCTCTTCGGGACGAAGCTTCACGGCGACTCCTTGATGAGTTGGAAAGGGGTTACTTCAGGCGCAGCGTGGAGGTGCTGCGAGCGCTTGCGTTTCCGTAGCGGTCCCACGCGCGCGCGACGATGACGTAGGTGCCGTTCTGGCCGAAGATCCCTTTCAGGTGTCTGGGGCGCCAGAGCACCCAGCTGGGCTTGCCGTTCACCCGGCGCATCGCCGAGCTGACGGAGCCCACCACCTTCCCGGCGCGTCTGATCTGGAACTGAACGCGCACCAGGTTGCGGTCGTCCGACGCGGAGAACCGCAGGCGCACCGCCTTGCCCACGCGGCCGAAGCTCGGCAGCGCCGAGATCCGCGGCGCAAGCACGTCCGGCCGCGTCGAGTTGATCAGCTCGCCGCACCAGTCTGTCGTGATCCCGCCGTCCTCGACGTAGACGCCCTCGAACTCCTGCTCGTCGTCGCTCGGGGCCGTGATGATCGAGACGTCGAAGCTGCCCGGGCGAAACTCGCCGCCCTGACCGTCGTAGCGGCCGTGCAGGCGCCGTCCGTCCGAGCCGACCGTGCAGGCGATCAGCTTCCCGCCCGTGCCGTAGCGGCCAAGGAAGAAGCGCGTCTGGCCCTTCGGCGGGCAGTTCGTGAACGGCGCGCCGCCCCAGGGCTGGTCGAGGACGCCTCGCCCCCACTCCTCGGTGACCGGCACCCAGGTGATCGTTCCGAGAGCCTCGTTGCTGGGCATAAGCTTCGCCGGCCAGCTGCCGCTGTAGAGATCCGGGATCCCGGCCTGCGCAGGAGCTGCGACGAGCAGTCCCAGCGAGACGATGAGCGCGATTATGAGCATTCGCATCGGAATTCCAGGTTATCTCAAGGCCGTCGCAGTTTTGGGCGCGCTGCTGGTGCTCGCCGGCTGCGGTGGCCGTTCGTCCACTGCCAAGACTTCGGACGTCGAAAAGGCGATCCTGGTTAGAAGCCCCGACTCGAGCGAGGTGACCTGTATGCGGCACGGGAGCTACCAGGGCAAGGCGCTCTTCCGCTGCCAGGCCGACGTCGCCACGAGCGTGCGCGAGATGCGCCCCGAATCGAGCTGCTACACGTTCGAGCACGGTCGGCTGGACAACGTCACGCGTCACGTCAGCTGCTAGCTCCGACTAGCGTCCTGCGCAGGCGGTCGAGCCGGCCGCGTACGCTCGCGTCGAGCCGGTGCGAGCCGACCTGGAGGACGATTCCGCCGATCAGGCCCGGGTCGACGTGGCGGGTCGCCTCGACCTTGCGGCCCGAGGCCGTTTCGATCTGCCGCAGAAGCCGGCGCTCGTCGTCGTCCGAGAGCTCGACCGCGGTGGTCAGATCCGCATTCAGCACGCCCTCCTGCTCGGCGACCAGACGCTCGAACTCCTCCGCGATCACCTCGAGCTGGCCGACGCGTCCCTTGTCCACGAGCACGAGCAGGAAGTTGCGCAGGAGATCGTCTCCGCCGGCGAGCACCTCCTCGAGAGCGGCGGCGCGGGCTCGCGGATCGAGCTGGGGGTTGCGCAGGAGCTCCCGCAACTCGGGAACCTCGGCGGCGGCCGTCACGACCTGCTCGAGCTGCTCGCGCACTGTTTCGAGTCGGTCCTGCTCGTGGGCGGCTTCGAAGAGCGCGCGAGCGTAGACGCGGTCGACTACCGACATCGAATCTCCTGGTGGAGATCGGGCCGACCGGTCATTTCAGACGGCCGCACGAGCAAAGCGCGCGCAGCCTGAAGCCGACATCGCAAGCGACGTCTCAGTCGTTCCTCTCCAACACCGAGAAGTCGAGCTCGGCGATTGCCTCTTCGATCAGGCGCCGGTGGTCGGAGTCGTCGAGCGCCTTGCCCGTCACCTTCGTGGCGGCGAGCAGGCTCAGGTCGACGACCTCGAGCCGGATCTGCTCCAGCGCGCGCCTGGTCTCGGCCTCGATCTGCTTGCGCGTCTCCTCGAGGCGCCGCTGGCGGTCGGTCTCCAGCTCCTCGCGCATGCGCCGCTCGTTGGCCTCCGCGATCCGCCGCGCCTCGGCGAGGATCTCCTCGGCGTCGGTCTTGGCCCGGCCGATCAGCTGCTTGTGCTCGGCCAGAAGCGTGCGTGCCTCTTCTCGAGCGTGCTCTGCCTCCTCGATCGACTGCCGGATCCGCTCGCGCCGCTCGTCGATCGCCTTTTGGATCGGGCCGAACGCGAACCGCTTGAGCACGTAGAGCGTGATCAGGAAGCAGACGATCGTCCAGATCATCAGGCCCGGCGTGACCTGGATCAGTGGGTTCGCGGCCACTGGCATCAGGAGGTCTCCATCAGACCAGGACGTAGGCGAGGATCGAACCGAGCAGGCCGTAGAAGACGACCGCCTCGGTGAGGGCGAAGCCGAGCCACTGGATGCCCGTCAGCTCACCGCGGAGCTCGGGCTGGCGGGCGACCGACTGGATCATGGACGCGAAGATGTTGCCGATGCCGATGCCGGCGCCGAGTGCGCCGAGGCCGACGCCGAGTGCCAGGCCAATCGCCTTCCCGGCTTTGGTGACGTCGCCCGTGGTGGCGGCGAGAACTGCTGAGATCACGATGCCTCCTTCCTAGTCGGCTGCACCGGCGTAGCCTGCGCAGCCCTTCTTGATGGGCATCGCAAGCGACGCCTTAGTCGGCTGCACCGGCAAAGCCGGCACAGCCTTTTTTGGTCGGCATCGCAAGCGACGCCTTAGTGCTCCGGCTCGATCGCCGAGCCGATGTAGATGGCGGACAGGGCGGCGAAGATGAACGCCTGGATCGAGACCACGATCACGACCTCGAAGATGTAGAACAGGATCGCGACCGGGATCACGACGACGGCTAGGTAGACCGCCTCCAGGATGAAGAGCAGGCCGACGAAGGTCAGGATCAGAATGTGCCCGGCCAGCATGTTCGCGAAGAGCCGGACGCTGAGCGAGATCAGGCGCATGAACTGCCCGAGGACCTCCAGCGGAACGATCAAGGCGAGCAGCGCCTTGGGCGCGTCCGGGATCCAGCTCTTGAAGTAGCGCACGGGGCCGTTCCAGCGGATGCCCTCGAAATGAGTGAACACGAACGTCAGCAGCGCCAGCGCCAGCGTCACCGAGATCGAGGAGGTGGCGGCGTAGATGCCCCAGACGGGGAAGCCGTGGTAGGTCTCACCCGTCAGCGGAAGCGGGATGAAGCCGATCATGTTGACGACCCAGATGAAAAGCATCAGCGTCGCGACGTAGGGGAACCAGCGGCCGATCGCCTTCCCGGGAAGTCCCTGCTCGGCGACCTGCACCTGGGCGACCTCGTAAATCTGCTCGCCGATCGTCTGGCGACGGTTCAGCGTCTTCCCGCGCATCAGCACGAGCCCGACCAGAATCGTCAGCGCCGTGCCGAGGAGCAGGTACGCGACGGCCTTCGTGATCGACATGTTCAGCGGGCCGAGGTGAATAGAGACCCACTCGTGCTGCTCGAACTCGGTCGTCGGGTCGAACTCCCCCCGGGCGAAGGCGGGCGACGGGAGGGCCAAAGTCAACAGCGATACCACTCCTAGAGTCACCTTGGGAACGAGCCTCACGCGGTCGGCTCCTGGCTGTAGTAACCGGCGAGCGACAGGACGAGCTCCGCGCTGTAGGCGAGGCCGTAGACCAGCGCGGCCGCTAGACCGACGTCGGGATCGGTCGAGGCGACTACGAGCAGGACGACCAGCACCGCCAGCATGCGAATCATCATCCCGAACGCCAGTACCCCGGAGCCGGCGAGGTTGTCCGGCGAAGGCCGGAACCTCGCGAGCAGGAGGCCGAAGCCCTGGGCACCGGCCCAGAGAATCGCCGCGACCAGCCAACCGGACAGCCGCCAGCCGGCGACGAGGAAGACAGGGAGCGCGAGCACGATCATCAAGGCGCCTCCGAGGGCGGGAACCCAACTGCGCGGCATCGGCCGCGGTGCTCCGAGGATGCCGACGCGGGTCAAACGGCGTTCCGGTAGCGCTTGTAGACGGTGAACACGCCCGCGGGAATTCCGACGAACGCACCGCCGAGGATTCCGAGGCCGACCGAACCGGCCGCCCAGCCGACGAGGGCGCCGATGCCCACGCTTGCAGCGGTCACGCCCCCGAGCAACGCGCCGGCCCCGGCCGGCTCGAACGAAGAACGAGGGCTGGGCTCCATACGCGGCCGAGCATAACAAACCTTGTGACAGCGCAAATCGGCTCAACCGCCGCGTTTTTCGACGACTTTGTTCACAGTAGGATCGGTCGATGCGCGTCGTGCTCATCCACGGGAGCGGCGGAAACGCCGAGGTGGCCTGGGGTCCAGTGCGGCCTCTGGAGCGGCGGCACACGCTCGTCGCTCCCAACCGCGGCGGCTATCCACCCAACCCCCCGCTGGCGCGGATCGACTTCGAGCAGCAGGCGGAGGAGCTGGCGCCGTTGCTCGAGGACGGCGCCCATCTGGTGGGCCATTCCTACGGCGGCGTGATCGCGCTGTTGATCGCCTCGCAACGGCCTGAGGCAGTTCTCTCCCTGACGGTGAGCGAGCCGCCTGCCTTCGGCGTGGCGCGCGGCAACCCCGACGTCGAAAGCCTGGTTGAACGTCTGGACGCGCATTTCAGCACCGGGCCCCGCGACCCGCGGGAGTTCGCCGAAGGCTTCATGGCCATCGTCGGCAGCAACGCGAAGCCGCCGAAGGAGCTCTCTCCCGAGCTGGAGCAGGGCATCCGCGCGCTGATGGCCGAGCGCAAGCCGTGGGAGGCCACAATCCCACTCGACGAGCTGGCGGCGGCGCCGTTCCGCAAGCTCGTCATCTCCGGCGGACACAGTTACGCCTTCGACGCGGTCTGCGACGTGCTCGAGGAGCGGCTGGGCGCTGAGCGCGCGGTGCTTCCGGGCGCCGGGCACGGCCTCGCGCGAGCGCCGGGTTACCTCGAGCGGCTCGTTGAGTTCATCGAGCGCTAGGCGGTGCGGCGTGCGGCAGCGTCACGCGCTTCCTGCTCTCGGCGGCGGATCCGCGGGTTCGCGAGCTTCACGATCTCGAGCAGGTAGACCATGTAGATCGAAGCCCCGAGGGCGACCGCGCCGATCGAGGAGACCGCAACCGTTCGCCACAGGTGCCAGACGCCGTGAGCGTGCGGGTGGATGAACCGCGTCGCCAGCGCCGCGCCTGCGAGCACCGCACACCAGGCCCACATCGTGAGCGCAGCTCGCGTCTGCGAGTAGCCGATGTTCAGGAACCGGTGGTGCAAATGGTGCCGGTCGGCGCCGTAGATCGGCTCACCGTATTTGATCCGCTTGGCCACCACGAAGGACGTATCGAGGATCGGGATGGCCAGCACGAGCAGCGGGAAGAGCAGGGTCGCGACGGCAGCCGTCTTCAAGAGGCCCTGGACGGCCAGCGCCCCCAGCGTGAACCCGAGCAGCAGGGCCCCCGAGTCGCCCATGAAGATCCGTGCCGGATAGAAGTTGTGGCGCAGGAAACCGAGGCAGGCGCCGAAGACGATCGCCGCCAGGATCGCCGGCTGCGGCCGCGCCAGCGAGAGCGCGATCAGGCAGAAGGTGAAGCCCGAGATGCCGCATACGCCTGCGGCGAGGCCGTCCAGCCCATCGAGGAAGTTGACCATGTTCATGATCGCGACGATCCAGAGGATCGTCAGCGGCACGCCGACCCACCCCGACAACTGGTGCACGCCGACGAGCGGGAAGGTGAAGTTCTGTACCCAGATCCCGAAGCCCGTCGGGATCGCGGCCGCGGCGATCTGGCCGCCGAGCTTTTCCCACCAGACGAGCCCGCGGAAGTCGTCGATCGCGCCGACGAGCGTGGCGACCGCCGCGCCGAGCAGCAGCCCCTTCGTCTCGCGGCCGAGCGGCAGGAACGCGAGTGCCGGAACGAAGATCCCGAAGAAGAGCGCGAGCCCGCCGAGCCGAGGAACCGCGCTCCGGTTGAGCCGCCGCATGCCCGGCCGGTCGACCACGCCGAGCATCCGCGCCATGCCGCCCACGGCCGGGGTGAGCAGCACGACGATCACGAGCGCTAGCGCTGCCCCGTAGAGCACTTCGAGGTGGTTCGTGAGCGTTTCCCACATGGCTCAGAGGCTGTTCCGGCGACTCGTCGAATCGAGTTCGGTCAGGGAAGGTGCGTTGGACGGCCGCACGGGCAAAGCCCGCACGGCCTCTATGGTCGGCGCCGCCAAGTCGGCCTTGGACGGCCGCACGGGCAAAGCCCGCACGGCCTCTATGGTCGGCGCCGCCAAGTCGGCGCCTTACTTCGTCCCGTAGAGCCGGTCACCGGCATCGCCCAGGCCCGGGACGATGAAGCCGCGCTCGTCGAGGCCCCTGTCGATGGCGGCGGTCACGACCTTCACGTCCGGGTGTTCGCTTTGGACCTGGGAGATCCCTTCGGGCGCGGCCACGAGGCACACGAGCGAGACCGAGCGCGCGCCCGCCTTCTTCACGGCATCGACCGCCGCCGTGCTCGAGCGCCCGGTGGCGAGCATCGGGTCGAGCACGATCGCGTCCCGCTCACCATCGCCCAGCTCGGGCAGCTTGATGTAGTACTCGACCGGCTGAAGCGTCTCCTCGTCGCGGTAGAGGCCGATGAACCCGACCCGCGCGCTGGAGACGAGCGAAAGGACGCCGTCGAGCATGCCCAGGCCGGCGCGCAGCACCGGGCAGACGGCCACCTTCTTGCCGGCGATGCGCTGTACGGTCGTCCGCTCGAGCGGCGTCTCGACCTCGTCGGGCTCGGTCGGGAAATCTTTGGTGGCCTCGTAGGTCAGGAGCAGCGTCAGCTCGTTGGCGAGCTTGCGGAAATGCACCGTCGGCGTGTGCTTGTCGCGTAGATACGAGAGCTTGTGCTGGACGAGCGGATGCGTGACGACGGTGACGCCGTTGACGACGTCGGTCACGCGATGTACGTGGTGTAGCCCCGGAAGCCCGGGTAGAGCGGCCGCCGCTCGCAGAGCGCCTCGATGCGCGCCGTCAGCGCAGGGACGTCCGCCCCGTCGCCGAGCGCGCGCGCGATCACCTGGCCCACCTCTCGGAAGTCCTCCTCGTCGAACCCGCGCATCGTGGCCGCGGGCGTGCCGATCCGGATCCCGGAGGCAACCGTGGGAGGGCGCTCGTCGAACGGCACCGTGTTGCGGTTGACGGTCAGCTTGACCTCCGCGAGCCGCTCCTCGGCATCCTTGCCCGTCCACTCGGTCGAGCGCAGGTCGACCTGGAGGAGGTGGGTGTCGGTGCCGCCGGTGAGGACGTCGAGCCCGCCCTCCTGCAGCGTCGCCGCCAGGGTGTCGGCGTTCGCGCGCACGAGGGACTGGTAGTCCCGGAAGGCCTCGGTCGCGGCGATCTTGAAGCAGGTCGCCTTGGCCGCAATCGTGTGCTCGAGCGGCCCGCCCTGCATCCCCGGGAAGACCGCGCGGTCGATCGCCTGCGCGTGCTCCTCCTTGCACAGCACGAAACCGGCGCGCGGACCCGCGAGGGTCTTGTGGGTGGTCGAGGTGACGAAGTCACAGTGCGGCACCGGATTCGGGTGCAGCCCCGCCGCCACGAGCCCCGCGAAGTGCGCCATGTCGCAGAGAAGAAGCGCGCCGACCTCGTCGGCGATCTCCCGGAAGCGGTCGGCCTCGACGGTGCGCGGATACGCCGAGCCGCCGCAGATGATCAGCTTCGGCTTGTGCTGCTTGGCCAGCGCGAGCACCTCGTCGTAGTCGACGAGGTTCGTCTCGCGGCTGACTCCGTAGTGGACGATCGTGTAGAGCCGGCCCGAGAAGTTGACCTTGAGCCCGTGGGTCAGATGACCACCATGCGAGAGCTCGAGCGAGAGGATCGTGTCGCCCGACTCGAGCGCGGCGAGGTAGACGGCCATGTTCGTCTGGGCTCCGGCGTGGGGCTGCACGTTCGCGTGCTCGGCGCCGAAGAGCTCCCTCGCTCGGTCGATCGCCGTCTGCTCGATCTCGTCGACGATCTCGCAGCCGCCGTAGTAGCGCCGCCCCGGGTAGCCCTCGGCGTACTTGTTGGTCGGCACCGATCCGACCGCCTCGAGCACGGAGGGCCAGGTGAAGTTCTCGGAGGCGATCAGCTCGACCTGACCGCGCTGACGCTCGAGCTCTCGGCCGAGCAACTCGGCGATCGCCGGATCGACCTCGGCCAACCCCGCGGTACGGAGGTGGTGCACGGTTTCCTGCGCTACGGCCATGGCCTCTCCTCGTTCCGATTCGTCGGGAGGGATGGTACTTGGGCTACCTGCCGACGGTAGCTGCGAGCGCCCGTTCCAGGGCCTCCTCGGCGGGCACCGCGCCCTCGCGGAGAATCTGCGGCTCGTCGCCCGTGAGATCGACCACGGTCGAGGGCTTCCCCGGAAGCTCGCCCCCGTCGAGCACCGCCGCCGCGCCTGCGCGGATCTCGACCGGGACCTCCTCGAGCCGGCGCGGGTCAGGGCTGCCGTGCACATTCGCGCTTGTCGCCACGACGGCGCCGACGCGCGCCAGCACCTCCGCGCCTGGACCTGCCAGCTCCGGCACGCGTACGCCGATCCGGTTGGGCATCGACCCTGTGATCCAGCGGTAGCGCTCGGCGGGGTTCGGCAGGATCAACGTGAAAAAGCCAGGCAGGAGCGCGCGAACGATCGTGCCTGAGCGGCCGCGAAGCTCCGGCACGCACTCGAAGAGGAGATCGATGTCGTTCGCCATCAGCGCCATCGGCTGCTCGGGCGGTGTGCCCTTCATCCGATAGAGCTCCCGCGACGGCGCCTCTCGGTAGGGGTCGGCGCAGAGCCCGTAGACGGTGTCGGTCGGCAGCACGACCGGCCGCCCCTCCTTCAGCTCGGCGACGGCCTCGTCGATCACGACCGGACCGGCCCCGTACCCGTGCGCCTGTACGTGCGACGCCGTCCCTCGCGAGTGTCTAGCCCCTCCATCGCCCCTCGACCACCCGATCCCTCCCTGCCAGGTCGGGCGTGATCGTAACCTGCTCGTAGCCGAGCTCGGAAAGCAGCTGCTCCACGCGCTCACCCTTGGTCGCAGAGGTCTCCAGCACGAGCCAACCGCCGGAACGCAGCGCCTCCGTCGCCGCACGGGCGACGGCCTCGGTCGCGCCCGAGGCGACGAGCGCGACGTGCGGCTCCCAGTCGCGCACCTCGGGTTGAAGCGTCTCGAGCTCTTCGGGCTCGACGTAGGGTGGGTTCGAGACGACGAGGTCGAACTGCCCCTCGCCGAGGCCGCTCGTCAGGTCGTGTTCGACGAGCCGGATGCGGCCGTCGATGCCCGTGAGGTCGAGGTTCTCGCGCGCGAGCTCGAGCGCGTCCGGCGAAGCGTCGATCGCCGTCACGCGCGCGTGCGCAGCCTCGTCGGCGATCGCAAGCGCGATCGCGCCGGTACCGGTTCCGACGTCGAGCACGTCCGGCTGTTCCAGGCCACGGATGTGCTCCAGGGCCCGCTCGACTACGACCTCCGTCTCGGGCCGTGGGATCAGGGCCCGCCTGTCGGTCTTCAGCGTGAGGCGGCGGAAGCCCCACTCGCCGAGCACGTAAGCCAGCGGCTCGCGCTTCTCCCGGCGCGCGACCTGCCGCTCGAAGGCGGTCTCCTGCTGCTCGCTCAGCTCCCGGTCGAGCTCGGCGTAGAGCAGCGCCCGGGCGCAATCGTCACATGCCTTCGACAGCAGCAGCTCGGCCTCGAGCCGGGCCGACTCGATGCCCGCCTCGGCGAGCCTGGCAGTCGCGTGAGCGAGAGCGTCGCCGAGCGTCACGCCGCCGAGGCGCTCATGCCGTCGCGGTCTCGAGCGCGCGCCGCCGCTCCTCGGCGGCGAGAACCTCCGTGAACTCGTCCAGCTCGCCTTCGAGAATCTTGTCGAGCCGGTGCACGGTGAGGTGGACGCGATGATCGGTCAGCCGGTTCTCGGGAAAGTTGTAGGTACGGATCTTCTCGGCGCGCCGGCCCCCGCCGATCTGCGACCGTCGGGCCTCCGACTGCTCGGCCTGCTGCCGCTCGCGCTCCAGCTCGAATAGGCGCGCGCGCAGCACGCGCAGCGCCTTCGTCTTGTTCTGGAGCTGCGACTTCTCGTCCTGCATCGCGACCACGGTCCCGGTCGGAAGGTGGGTCACTCGGACGGCGGAGTCGGTCGTGTTCACGCTCTGGCCGCCGGGACCGGTCGAGCGGTAGACGTCGATCTTGAGCTCGTTCGCGTCGATCTCGACCTCCACTTCCTCCGCCTCGGGCATCACCGCCACCGTTGCCGTCGAGGTATGGATCCGCCCCTGGGACTCGGTGTCGGGAACTCGCTGGACGCGGTGCGTGCCGGCCTCCCACTTGAAGACGGAGTACGCGCCGTCGCCCTTGACCGCGAAGACGACCTCCTTGAAGCCGCCGGACTCGTTGCCGCTGGTCTCGAGCTGCTCGATCGTAAAGCCGCGCCGCTCGGCGTAGCGGCTCAGCATCCGGAAGATGTCCGCAGCCCAGAGCGCCGCCTCGTCGCCGCCCACGCCCTGGCGGACCTCGACGATCACGTCCTTGCGGTCGGCGGGATCGGTCTCGACGAGCGCCAGCTTGAGCTCCTCTTCGAGCGCTGCCGCCCGCTGCTCCAGATCGGGCACGAGCTCCTTCAGGTCGGAGTCGTTGCGGGCAGCCTCGAGGTCGGCGCTGACGAGACGCCACTCCTGCGCCAGCTTGTAGGGCCCCTCGAGCTCCTTCAAGCGCCGCCCCACATCGGCGGCCTCGCGATGATCGTTGTAGACGGCCGGGTCGCTGAGTCGCTCCTGCGTCTCGCGGTACGAGCGCTCGACTTCCTCGACGAGCTCGTCCATCAGGCCATCACCTCGACCTTGGGCGCCTCACCTGCCGAATCTCGCTTCTCGAGCGCGAGCACGTCGCGGAGGGCGCGAATCGAGACCTCGAGCTGGTCGAGCGTCGGCTCGCGCGTCGTGAGACGCTGCAGCCAGAGCCCGGGCGCGAGCAGAGCCATCAGAAAGCGGTTGCCCGTGTGCTTGCCGGCGAAGCGGATCAGCTCGTAGGCGATCCCGGCGATGACCGGCAGGAGCAGGATCCTCGAGGCGATCAGCCAGTACCAGTGCGGCCGGCCGAAGAACGCGAACACGAAGATCGCGATCACCATCACCCAGAGCAGAAAGGCCGTTCCGCAGCGAGGGTGGATCAGGCTGTAGCGCTGGACGGTCTCCGGCTCGAGCTCCTCGCCGGCCTCATAAGCGTTGATCGCCTTGTGCTCTGCCGCGTGGTACTGGAAGACGCGCCGCAGGTCGGGCAGGAGCGAGATCAGGCTCAGGTACGCGATGAAGAGCGTGACGCGGATCAGGCCCTCGACGATCACGAACCAACCGGTCGTCTCGATCGGGAGCCAGTTCGTGATCAGCGCCGGCGTGACCTTGAAGAGCAGCACGGCGAAGGCGATGGCGACCGCAAAGGCGAAGAAGAGCGCGCCGCGCGAGAGCTCGGTCTGAACCTCTTCGCCTTCCGTCCCGTCTTCCTCCTGCGCCGCGTACTGCGCCGAGATCGAGAGCGCGCGGAAACCGATCGCAAGGGACTCGCCGAGCGCGATCACACCGCGGATGACCGGCAGCCGGAAGAACCAGTGCCGCTTCATCACGGACTCGATCGGGCGGCAGACCTCAGCGATCTGACCGTCGGGCTTGCGTACGGCGACCGCCCAGTTCGATGGGCCGCGCATCATCACGCCCTCGAGGACGGCTTGCCCACCGATGGGCTGCGACATGGCTAGCTAGGCCTTGCGGCCGGCCTTCTCGAGGCGGCGCTGGAAGCGCTCTACCCGGCCGCCGGAGTCCATCAGCTTCTGCTTGCCCGTGTAGAACGGGTGGCAGTTGGAGCAGACCTCGACGTGCAGCTCGGGCTTCGTCGAGCGCGTCTGGAACTCGTTGCCGCAGGCGCAGCGGACGGTCGCCAGGACGTACTCGGGATGAATGTCGGCCTTCATTGTCCACCCAGGATAGCAGCGGCGGTTTGGGTGGCCACGTTGCCGCCCGAGACGACCGCGACGAGCGTTTCGCCCGGCCGGAGCGCGATCTTGCCCGCCAAAAGCGCTCCGGTCGTGGCCGCTCCGGCGGGCTCGCAGGCCAGCTTCGCGCGGGCATAGAGGAAACGCATTCCCTGCTCGATTTCCTCCTCGGTGAGGAGCACGACGCCCTCCACCAGCTCGCGCGCGATCGCGAAACCGTGCTCGCCGGCAAATGGGGCGCCGAGGCCGTCCGCGATCGAGCGGGGGTCGACCGGAACCGGCTTCCCCGCCGCCAGCGCATCGTGCAGCGCCGGCGAGAGCTCCGGCTCCACGCCGATCACCCGGGCTTCTGGTCGCCGGCCCTTCACCGCCACGGCGACCCCGCTGATGAGGCCGCCCCCGCCGACGGGGACGAGCACGACGTCCGCGTCCGGGACGTCCTCCATCAGCTCGAGACCGACCGTCCCCTGGCCCGCGATCGTCAACGGGTGGTCGAACGGATGCACGGGGGTGCGCCCGGTCTGCTCGACCACCTCAGCGAGCCGGTCGAAGGCCTCCGTCGGGCCGGGCGACTCCAGGTCGACCTCGGCCCCGTAGCCGCGCGTGGCCTCGATCTTCGCCTCGCTCGCTCCCTGCCACATGACCACGAGCGCATCGAGCCCCTCCGTGGCGGCGCCCCAGGCCAACGCCTGCGCGTGGTTGCCGGCCGAAATGCCGATCACACCGCGCCGGCGCTGTTCCTCGCTCAGCGCAGCCAGGTTGGTGAGCACCCCCCGCGGCTTGAAGGACCCGGTCTTCTGGAATAGCTCAGCTTTGAGGACGACGCGTGCGCCCAAGAGCTCGCTCAGCGTTGCCGAGCTGAACATCGGCGTCCGGTAGAGCCGGTCGCCGATCGCGCTGCGCGCTGCCTCGACGTCGGCAAGCTCGACCACGGCTAGGTCAGCTTGTATTCGGGGCCCGAGCCGCCCTCGGGCGGGGTTAGGCGGCCGCCCTTGGCGGTGATCGCGCCGCACTGGACGCAGTTCGACGGGGTGACCTCGACGTGCACATCGCCGTCGCCCGCGTCGTCGCCGACTTCGTACACCTGCGCGGGGCACATTCGAGCCCAGAGCTCGGCGATTTCAGGCGGCACGCGATCGCGCACCCGGAGGTGGTTCCGTGCATCGTCGCGTGTCTGGTTGCCGCTGAGGAAGACCGACGAGAGCTTGTCGAAGGTGAGCTTGCCGTCCGAAACCGGGTAGCTCTTCGCTCGATCGGTCCGGAAGAGCTCCTGGTCGGCGTCGTGCTCCAGGCTCGCGTGGCCGGGCGGGAAGTTGCCGCGGCTCGCGGTCATCGCGCCGGCCATGGCGCCCCCGAGCCAGAAGCCGCGGCCGAAGGCGGGCCGCATGTTGCGCACCTGCTTCAGGTCGCTCCAGACGAAGCTCTGCTCGAGCGCCTCGTCGTAGCCTGCGAGCGCGCCCCGCCGGCCCGGAGCCTCGCCCCGCTGCAGCGCAGCGAAGGCGGCCTCGGCCGCGAGCCGGCCCGACTCGACCGCGTAATGGATCCCCTTCAGCGCCGGCACGTTCACGAGCCCCGCCCCGTCGCCGGCGATCAGAAGGCCGGGCGCGTGGAGCCGCCTCGGGAGAGCCAGGAACCCGCCCTCGGGGATCGTCTTCGCGCCCCAGGCGACCCGCTCGCCACCCTCGAGGAGCTTGCGCACGAGCGGGTGCGTCTTGAGCTCCTGGAGCACGTCGTGCACCGAGAGCTCGACGTCACGGTAATCGAGCCCCACCACCATCCCGATCGTGATCATGTCCTCGCCCATCGGGTAGATGAAGGAGCCGCCGAACTCGCGATACTTCGCGCCGGCGCGCAACGGCCAGCCCATCGTGTGGATCACGCTGTCGAGCGGCTTCGCGACCTTCCAGACCTCCTTCACGCCGAGCGCCCAGACCTGGGGGTTGTCGCCCTGGAGCGCGAACCGCTCGAGCGCGATCCCGGTCAGGTGACCCTGAGTCCCCTCGGCCAGCACGGTCACCTTCGCGTGCACCTCGTCGCCGAGGACGAAGTTCGGGAGCTCCTCGCCATTGCGACCGCGGCCTTTGTCCCCCGTCTGGACTCCGCGCACGCGGCCGTCGCCGAGGAGCAGCTTGTGGCCGGTCGTCTCCGGCAGGATCACCGCTCCTGCCTCCTCCGCCTGGTCGGCCAGCCAGCGGCCGAGCTGCGAGAGCGAGGCGACGTAGTTGCCGCTGTTGCGCATCGTCGGGGGCGCCGGGATGCGGAGCGCCCGCTTCGGAGTGAGGAAGTAGACGGACTCGTGCTCGACCCGGCCGAGGAACGGCATCTCGTCGGTGCGCACACGGTCCTTGAAGAGCCGGCGCAGCGAACGCGGGTTCACCACCGCCCCAGAGAGCAGGTGCGAGCCGGCCTGCTTGCCCTTCTCCAGCACCGCCACCGGAACCTCGCCGAGGCGCTCGGCGAGCTCGGGCGCCTCCTCGAGAAGCTGGCCCAGCCGGACCGCGCACGCGAGCCCCGCCGGGCCTGCGCCGACGACCAGCACGCCCACCTCGATCTCGGGCTCGCCGGGCGCCGCGACGAATTCGTCCAGGTCGAACGGCGGTGGGTAGTCGGCGGGTCTCAAGCGGCTTTGCGTGCCCGAACGAGCTCGGTCAGCTGCGGGACGATCTCGTGCAGGTCACCGACGACCCCGAGATCGGCGTACTCGAAGATCGGCGCGTTCGGATCCTTGTTGATCGCGACGATCAGGCCTGAGCTCTGCATCCCGACCTTGTGCTGGATCGCGCCGGAGATCCCGACCGCGACGTAGAGCTTCGGCGAGACGGTCTTGCCGGTCTGGCCGACCTGGGCCGCGTAGGGGTACCAGCCTGCGTCGACGACCGCGCGCGTCGCGGCCACCGCGCCGCCGAGGGCCTTGGCGAGCTCCTCGACGAGCGCGAAGTTCTCCGGGCCGCCGAGGCCGCGGCCGCCGGCCACGATCATGTCGGCGTCCTCGATCGACGGCCCCTCGCTCTCCTCGTGCGCCTGCTCGACCATGCGCGCGGCGAGCGAGAAGTCCTGGAGCCGCGGCTCGATCTTCTCCACTTCCGCGGTGCCGCCGGTCTCGGTGGCCTCGAACGTGCCGGAGCGGATCAGCGCCAGGCGCGGCTCCGAGGTCCAGCCGACGTCGACGTAGACCGAGTCTCCGAGCGCGGGGCGCTTGCCCACGAGCCGCCCGTCCGCCTCGACGAGATCGGTGAGGTCCCAGTTGAGGCCCGCGTCCAAGCGCGCGGCGAGGCCGGCCGCAATATCCGCAGAGAGAACGGTGGCCGCGAAGAGGACGGTGTCGTGGCCGCCGTCGTTGACGAGGCTCTCGAGCGCGTCCACTCGCGGCTGGGGCAGCGGCGCGGCCAGCAGCACGTCGTCGGCCACGTACACGCGCGAGGCACCGTGCTTGCCGGCCTCGGTCGCGAGCCCCTCGACTCCCTCGCCGAGCAGCACCGCCTCCACCTCACCGCCGAGCGAAACCGCCTTGCCGAGCACGCCCAGCGCATCCTTCTGCAGCTTGCCCTCGTGGTGCTCCAAAAAGACCAACGTCTTCACAGGACCTTCTTCTCCTGCAGGAACTGGACGATCTTCTCCGCTGCGGAGCCGTCGTCCTCGATCTTCATCGTTTCGCCTCGCGCAGGCGGCTCGCTCAGCGCATTGACCTCCGTGCGCGAACCCGCCTCGCCCGCCGCGCCCGCGCCGACACCGAGATCGCCGAGCGAGACCGTCTCCTGCGGCTTCTTCTTCGCGCCCATGATCCCCTTCAGCGACGGGTAGCGCGGCTCGTTGATCGCGTCGGAGACGGCGACCACCGCTGGCAGGGGCGCCTCGATCACGTCGTAGCCGAATTCGGTCTGCCGCTTTCCGAGCACTTTCTCGTCCTCGTGACTGAGCTCGGCGACCTGCGAGATCAGCGGCCGCTGCAGCCGGTCGGCGACGGCGGCCCAGAGCACGGCGCCGTCGGAGTCGTTTGCCTGCTGGCCGAAGAGCACGAGGTCGGCGCCTTCCCGTTCGAGAGCCGCCGCGAGCACGCGGCTCGTGGCCACGAGATCCGAGCCCGCGGCGCCCTCGTCGCTGACGAGCACGACGCGGTCGGCGCCCATCGCGAGCGCCTTGCGCAAGGCCTCGAGCGCGCGTTCCGGCCCGAGGGAAACGATCACGACCTCTCCGTCGCCATACGCTTCCTTCAACCTCAGCGCCTCTTCGACCGCATGGATGTCGAACTGGTTCAGCGTGCCCTCGCCGGAGCGGTCGAGCCGCTTGGTCTGCGGGTCGAGCCGCCGCTGGGCGGTCGCTTCGGGGACGTATTTGGCACAGACGGCGATCTTCATGCCGCGCGGACTCTACCGAGGGCGTAACGACGCCCTGCTAGGGTCTGGCGCTTCGGAGCGAACCGGAACAGTGACCAGTCACCGGACCACAGCCCGAGGAACTCTTCTTCTCGTCCTCACCCTCCTGACCCTCGCTGCCGGCGCGGCTGCAGCGCCCCCGGCCAAGATCATCTTCCCGGTGCTGGGCCAGGCGACCTACGCCGACGACTTCGGGGAGCCGCGCGCGCGCGGGGCACACCAGGGGATCGACATCATCGCTCCGAAGCGCAGCCTGGCACTCGCCGCCGAGGCGGGCAAGGTCGAGTTCTGGAAGACCAGCGCCAGCGCCGGTTGCATGCTCTACCTGCACGGCGCGAGCGGCACCACCTACTACTACATCCACCTGAACAACGACGTCACTGGCAAGAACGACAACCGTGGCAAGTGCGTGGCCGGGACCTCGTACGCGAAGGGCCTGAAGAACGGCGCCAAGGTCGCCGCCGGCCAGCCGATCGGCTACGTCGGCGACTCCGGTGACGCGAACGGCGGCAACGCGCACCTGCACTTCGAGCTGCACCCGGGCGGGAAGGGGGCGGTCGACCCGCATGCGTGGCTCCAACGTGGCCAGCACCTGCTCTTCGCGGCGCCGCGCGGGACGCCGTTCACCCTCGAGCTGCGCGGAGCGGTTGCTGCGGTCTCAGGCGACCAGATTCAGATTCGAGTCTCGAGCGTCGGTGCCTGGCCCATGCGGCAGCGCCAGTCGAACCTGCGCCGGCGTCTGCTCGTGGTCGTCCCGGAGACGGCGACCGTCCAGCGAGTTTCCAAGCCCGGCGGCCCCGGCAGTCCTACGGCCTTGACGAGCGCGAAGGTCGGTCAGCAGGTCGTGCTCTGGACGTCGCCCGCGCCGACCACGCTGAAGGCCCAGCGCGGCGACGACCTCTCGCTGAGCGCGGCGCTCGTTTCGCTCGTCTCCGGCTAGCGGCCTCTGAAGACCGGGTCCCGCTTCTCGGCGAAGGCAGTCAGGCCCTCCTTCGCGTCGTCGCTCGCGAAGAGCTCGCCGAAGTCTCTGCCCTCCCGCTCCAGATTCGGATCGTGTTCGCCCTGCAGCGCGCGGTTGGTCGCTGCCTTGGCCGCCGCAAGCGCGACCGGGCTCTTGGAGGCAAGCAGCGCCGCGACCTCATGCGCCTTCTCGAGCACCGGATCGTGCACGCCGTTGACCAGCCCGAGGCGGTGCGCCTCGTCGGCGTTCACGAGCCGGCCGGTGAAGATCAGCTCCTTGGCGATCCCCAGTGTGGTCGCGCGCGCGAGGCGTTGCGTTCCGCCCCAGCCGGGGATGATCCCGAGGTTGATCTCCGGCTGGCCTAGCTTCGCGGTCGACGCCGCGTAGCGCAAGTCGCACGCGAGCGCGAGCTCGCAGCCGCCGCCGAGCGCAAAGCCGTTGATCGCCGCGATCGTAGGCTTCGGCATCGTCTCGAGCAGCCGACCGCTCTCGTGGCCGAGCGCGCCCCAATCCTTGGCCTCCTCGACCCCAAGGCTGCTCATGTACTTGATATCGGCACCGGCGACGAAGGCCTTCTCGCCGGAGCCTGTGAGCACCACGACGTGCGCGCCGACGTCGTGGGCCAGCTCGCGCAAGCGGTCGCGCAACTCCTCCAGCGTCTGCCGGTCGAGAGCGTTCATCGCCTCCGGCCGGTCGATGGTGACGGTGGCGACCCCACCGTCGCGCTCGAGTAGAACGCTCAGGCGGGAACCCTGCCGCGCAAGAAGTCCACGATCTCGGCGGTGGGAGCGCCCGGTGTGAAGACGGCCGCGACGCCCTGGCTCCTCAGCTCATCTGCGTCCTCGCTCGGGATCGTCCCGCCGAGCACCACGAGCACGTCCTCCGCCCCGTTCTCCTTCAGCCCCTCGAGGATCCGGGGGACCAGTGTCATGTGCGCGCCCGAGAGAATCGAGATGCCGACGGCGTCCGCATCTTCCTGAATCGCGGTCTCGACGATCTGCTCCGGAGTCTGGTGAAGTCCGGTGTAGATGACCTCCATCCCCGCGTCACGCAGAGCGCGTGCGATG
>DATHAF010000019.1:0-5466 GCA_035296785.1 Gaiellaceae bacterium | reverse complement strand
GAATCCGCCGACGGCCTCGAAGGCGGAGCGACGAAAGACGATCGCACAGGCGAGAAGCCGAGCACGGGCGTGCCGGGCAAGGCGGAGGTCGCCCGCAAGCGGGCTGTCGCGGAGCTCTTCGCAGATCGGATCCTCGCGTTCCTTTTCGCCGACGAGGACGCGCGCGTGCACTGCGCCTAACCGCGGGTGACGATGAAAGGCGTCGGCCGCCCGGCTAAGTGCACTAGGCGCCCACCACGAATCGTCGTCCGAGAAGGCGACGTACGGCGTATCGACAGCCCCGACCCGCAATTGCGGGCCGCCGCACCGATGTTCTCGGGGAGCTCGATCACCTGAACGGGCGGGAAATTGCTCCGGACGGCGGCCGGGGTTCCGTTGCGTGAGGCGTTGTCGACGACCACGATCGGTGGTCGCTCGGGAAGCGCCTGAAGCTCGCGGAGGCTGTCGAGCGTCCGCTCGAGGCGGTTATGGATGAGCATGACTACTGCCACGGAGGTCTCGGCCATACCTAGATCTCCTAAACGCTCAGGTGCAAGTCAGGACCTCGGCACTCGCACCGCTCGGATGCTACTCCTGCCGACGACGACGAGTTCACGTCCACGTCGAAAGCACGGCTCCCCGGGTGGGCGCGGACGGGGTATTCATTGCTCGCTCGTCACACAGCTCGAGTTTCCGGCTCACCTATTAAGTAGGCGACCAGAGTCTTCGGGCGGCGCTCGAAAAGTGCGTACACCAGATCGGATCCGCTGCCCGAGCCCCAGACTTACGAGCCACGGTCAGGGAAGGAACCGGTTTGAAGCGGACTAGCCTGCTGAAGAATTGGTTGTCCGCCCGAGCCCATTAGCATCCGAAGTACCCGCCATGGCTGAACGTAACGAGCTCGAGTTCACCTACAACCAGATCGACCGGCTCTTTCGCCTCAGCCTGGGCGAGCTCGCGGACTTCAGCGGGGCGAAGTACGACGGCGACTTCTCCCTCACTCTCGAAGAGGCCCAGGCACGAAAGCACCGCTATGTCGCCGAGCAGGTCGGCATCGGCCCGGGCCGGCGGGTGCTCGACCTCGGCTGTGGATGGGGAGCGCTCCTCGACTTCGTCCGCGCAGAGGGCGGCACCGGCGTCGGCGTAACGCTCTCCGATGCACAGGTCGCCGCCTGCCGACGCCACGGGCTTGACGTCCACCTAAAGGATGCGCGCCAGATCACCCGCGACGACTTCGGGACCTTCGACGCGGTGGCCAGCCTCGGCGCCTTCGAGCACCTCTGCTCGCCCGACGACGCCGCGGAGGGGCGCCAGGATGGCATCTACCGTGAACTCTTCGCCCGCCTGGCGGCGCTTCTCCCTCTCGGCGGGCGCCTCTACCTGCAGACGATGGTCTTCGGGCGCAACATGATACCTGTAGAGGAGGTGAGCATCGACGCGCCGCGCGACTCGGATGCTTGGCACCTCGCGCTCATGCAGTACCAGTTCCCCGGGGCATATCTGCCGACTGGCTCCGAACAGGTGCTACGCGCGGCCGAGCCCTCGTTCCGACTGCACTCCGTGACGAGCGGCCGGCTCGACTACATCGAGACGATCAGGCAGTGGCGCAAGCGGTTCGCGGAGAGGAACCTCGCAAAGATGCTCGGCAAGCTGAGGCTCCTTCCGCGCTGGTTGTCGAGCCGGGAGTTTCGCCTCGCCTTCACGCCCGGAGTAAGCCCGAACCGCGTCTCCTTCGAGCGGGAGCTCATCGACCACTTCCGGTTCGTGTTTGAGAAGCGGTGACAATCCGCGTGCGAACTATCGCTTAGAGCCGAGCGATGCTGCCGGCGACGACGAGCGCACTACGCGTCCGGCTCGATGCTACGTCTTCGTCACGTCGATGCAGCTCACGAAGGCTCGTACGCTCTGCCCTGACGAGGGCCGCTCCTTGCAGGATCTCGGCCCGTGCACGTTAGCCCGGATTGAGTGTGAACTCGGGCCTCCAGAAGTGGACCTCGGAGGCCCACGTTGCCGTACCGCTGCTCTAACTGCCTGTTCACCGCATACAGCCTCGTCACCGTGTCGGGTCGCACCTGTCCCCGTGCGGGACTTCGCTGGGCAGGCCAGGGGAGCGTGTTTCGCTCCGCACCGCTTAACGCGTGCGCGAGCAGCCCAAAAGACTTGGGGGTCCGTCGGTGAGAGCGCCCAAGCGGTCGAGGCGATCGAGCCCGGCCGGGTCCTAGCGACCCACCCACTGCCGTGGCTAGCCGGTAGAGCCCGAGTTGCGGCGTCTCCCCTTCTTTGCGGCTCGGGGTCGCTACCCCTCCCGCGAATCGCGCAATGTGTGGAGCACGCGCAATGCGTGAGATCGACCGCCAGCCCCCGTTGTTCCCGATCGCCCAACACGGGTACAGGAATGGCAACCCCGATCCGAGAGGAGAGCCATGGGCACCTTGGACCAGGCACAGGAGAAGGTCGGCAAGGCCTAGCAGAAGGACCAAGAGTCCGCGGGCGGCAAGTCAACGCTAACGAGCCGGACCCCGGCCAGGGCGCGGGTGACGCCGAGCAGGCGCCCAACCCGACGAAGGCGGCGGAGGACGTCGACTAGCGACTACGCGATGAGGGTGAGGCGGGTCTCGCGGCGGAGGTTGCGAGCAAGACCGCGTACGCGAAAGGGTCGAGCATGGGGAGCGTCGACGACGGGTAGGCCTCTCGTCAACGAACTCCGGGAGATCCTAGATGGCAGGAGAGAGCGGCCAAGCCTACGACAAGAACTACAACCTCGTGACGGTGCTCCAGCAGTCGCTCGAGAACGCGTGGGCGCTCTCGACCTACATCGACGACGCGAGGGGCGAGAACGACGACGAGCTGGCCTCGTTCTTCGAAGGCATCAAGTCGAACAACGAAGAGGGAGCCCGTCGAGCGAAGGCGATGCTCGCCGAGCGGCTCCGGCAAGAGAGCGAGTAAGGAGGCAGCATGGGCATCACCGACAAGATCACTGGCCGGGCGAAGCAGGCAGCGGGCGATCTCGCTGGCGCGGACTCCACTAACCAGAGGGCCGCGATGAGGAGCGCAAGGGCGAGGCCAAGGACCAATTGCGACAGGATGAGGCGCGGGCCGAGCAGGAACAGTCGAAGGCAGAAGCGCGCAAGGAAGAGGCTCAGCGCCACGCCGACCAGGTAGCCGAGCAGGAGGACCAGCGCGCCGCCCAGCAGGAGGACATGGCCGAGCACCGTGCGCATGAGGTCGAGGACCTGGAGCGCCGTACGTAGGCGTCATTCACCGTTATGAGTCCGAGGGCCCGCGCCGGAGAGCAACGTCAGGCGGTCGGGCGCGCGATTAGGTCCGAAACGGCGAAACGGGCCGCTCGCACCCAGTCGCTACCTCGCCAACGGGGGGCAGGAGAGGCAGACGGCGCGAAGCGGCCCGTTAAGAGACGGATTTCCCTTGTCTGAACGGCAACACGCCCCTTCGCCAGCGGCAACCGCCCGGTTCCTCTCTGTTACGCTGCAGCACGCTAGTTACATACAGGCTGCATGTAGGCCAGGAGGGCACATGACGATCGACGAACGGAGCAGGTGGCGATCCCCGGCGCTCGGGGCGCCGCGTACGCTCGACCTGCCTGCCGGCCGGCTTCGGTGCTTCGAGGCGGCCCGAGCGACGGCCCGCCGGTCGTGTTCGTGCATGGCCTGCTCGTCAACGGCAACCTGTGGCGCAAGGTCGTGGTGAGCCTCGCCGGCGAGCTGCGCTGCCTGGCGCTCGAGCTCCCGCTCGGCTCGCAGCTCTTCCCCGCGGGCGAGGGGACCGACCTCTCGCCGCCGGGCCTCGCTCGCCTGATCACCGATGCGCTCGAGGCGCTCGACCTCGACGACGTGACGCTCGTCGGAAACGACACGGGCGGCGCGCTATGTCAGATCGCGGTCACCACCCGACCCGCCCGCGTCGGGCGCCTCGCGCTCACCTCGTGCGACTTCGGCGACAACTTTCCGCCGGCGATGTTCCGACCGCTCAAGCTGGTCGCGCGTGTCCCCGGCGCCACCCAGGCGGTGCTCACCGGGCTCCGGCCGCGGGCGCCGCGCCGGCTGCCGCTCGCGTACGGGTGGCTAACAAAGCGCCCGATCGACCCCGCGGCCGGGGACAGCTACGTCCTCCCGTCGCTCGTCGATCCGGGCGTGCGTGCCGACCTGCGCCGTGCACTTCGCGGTCTCGACCCGAGGCACACGCGCGAAGCGGCCGGGCGCCTCCCGAGCTTCGAGCGCCCGGCGCTCGTCGCATGGTCGCGCGAGGACCGCGTCTTCCCCACCCGCCACGCCGAGGAGCTCGCACGCCTGCTTCCGGACGCGCGGCTCGAGTGGATCGACGACGCGTACACCTTCTCGCCGGAGGACCAGCCCGAGCGGCTCGCCGAGCTCCTGGCGCAGCTCGTCCGCGAGTCCGCCGGCGCGGCCGCGCGCGCCCGCGGCTAGCCCGTCGAGATCGCGAGCGACCCGGCGACCGCGAGGCCGCCGAGCAGCGCGACCGCCGCTGCCGGGACGATCGCCGGCACGCGCACGCGCTCACCGACCTCGAACAGGAGCAGCGCGGCGAGCGTGCCGCCCACGAGACCGCCGACGTGACCGCCGATCGAGATGCCCGGCACGAGGAAGGTGATGAGCAGGTTGAGGCCGAGCCACAGCCCGAGGCCGCTCTCCATGAGGTTGATCCCGCGGCTGCGCATGACGATGATCGCCGCGCCCATGAGCCCGAAGACGGCACCCGACGCGCCGACGGTCTGACCCACCGGCTGAAGCAGGAGCGCGCCGAACGACCCGGCGAGCAGCGACACGAAGTAGATGAGGGCGAAGCGCAGCTTGCCGACCGCCGGCTCGAGCAGGCCGCCGAGCACGTACAGCGCGAGCATGTTGAACGCGAGGTGAACGAGGCCCGCGTGGAGGAAGCCCGCAGTCACGAGCCGCCACACCTCGCCCTGGGCGACCGTCTCCCGCGAGACCGCTCCCAGGTCGAGCAGCGACCCGCCGCGAAAGCTCGTGGCGCTCGCCCCGCTCAGGAACACGGCGAGCGCCACGAGCACGTTGAGCCCGATCAGCGCGTAGGTGAGCGTCGGCTCGCGCGCGAGCGTTCCTAGGTGGCGCACCTGCGTACGCTCGCGTGCGCACTCGGGGCAGCGCATGCCGACCTGCGTCGAGGTCATGCAGTCGGGGCAGATCGGGCGGCCGCAGTTCGAGCACGCGACGCCGGTCTCCCGGTCGGGATGCCGGTAGCAGGTGGCCACGCCGGAAACGATAGGCGGCGCGTCCGCGCGCTCAGCGAGCGAGCCGCCGGCGCAGCCCGCGAGCGACCTCGCGGGCGCTGCGCTCGAGCGGGCGCGAGCCGCCCGAGCGCGAGCGGGCGTGCTGACGCGCGCGCACGAGCACGAGCGCTCCGGCCGCCGCGCTGCCCACCGCCATCGCGGCGATCGGACGCACCCAGTTGCGCGGGTCGCGCATGGCGCTCAGCTCCCAGTCGGCG
>DATHAF010000018.1:0-4077 GCA_035296785.1 Gaiellaceae bacterium | reverse complement strand
CGAGCGTCGCGGAAGCAAGACCTACTTTTTCTCTTCGGGGCGGAAGAAGTTGTCGAGGAATGTCAGGCCGGGCGCCTGCCCAGGAAAAACGTGCCCGAGCCCTCCGCCCCGGTCGCAAGGGTCTCGATCCCGCGCCGGCGGAAGCCCTTGCGCAGAGTGCGCTCCGGGGTGTGGAACGGCGTCTTCGGTCCAAGACTGCTGACAACGACCACATAGCCGCGGGGGGCGAGCACGCGTGCCACCTCGTCGAAGAAGACCGGCACGCTGATCTGAGCTACCAGGTCCAGGGAGCGGTCCGAGAAGGGCAGCCGCTCGGCGTCGCCGACTAGGAAGTCGATGCGGCCGGAGAGCTCGTTCCGGAGCTTCGCCTTCGCCTGCTCGATCATGGGCTCCGAGATGTCCAGGCCCGTGACGCGGGCGCCGGGAAACTCCTGTGCGAGCCACAGCGCCCCGGCACCCGTCCCGGTGCCGAGATCGAGGGCCCTGGCCGGCGGCGCCTTCAGACGGGCGATCGCGGCAGCGAGCGCGGCCAGGTGCTCCGGCGCGTCGGGCCGCACGCGCTCGTCCCAGCCGTCCGCCGAGCGGTCGAAAAACCTACGCACCAACCGGCGCATCAGCGGCCACGTCCAGGGGGCGCGCGCCACCATCCTCGTGAGCGCCTTACCGATAACGCGGACCGGCAGCGGTGGCGGCGGACTGGTGCGCGCCGGCTGCTCGTTCATGTCGCGACCCTAAATTAGCAGCGCGCTGCAGGGAGGTTCCTTCGATCTTTAAACCGCTAGCTCGGAAGGCCGCGCGAAGACACCTCGCCGTGTTCGAACCAGTTACACGCGCGCCCGCGCGCGTTGGGATCTCCCAAAACTCCCAAAACGCCTCGCGGGACGATCGCAATTCGATCGCAGAAGCCCGCCGTTTACTCGCGAAACGCCTGGACGTCGCCGGTTCTCGACCCGATCGACGATCGTCTCGAAAACCGTTATGGGCCTGATTGGTCCATCGAGGGTTCGAATCCCTCCCCCTCCGCTGAGACTCGCGAAGAGCCTGCTTAGAGGCGATTTCGCGCCCGTCGATCCGGGCGCAATGCAGGGAGCGATCCTCACGCAAGGAAGGCCTCATCGCCGGAAATCGCCCTGTGCGGGCACTCCTGACGATCGCAAGTCGATCGCACGGAGCCGGCGAGTCCGGGCGACTGTAGCCGCCGTCGGCTTCCCGACTGTCCCGACCGGAGCTACCTTCGCGGCGCACGCCGAGACGGGCGCGCGCTCCGCTCGTTTCCTCAGCGGCCTGCTCGAGCGTCGTTGCGGCTCGGCGCCCGGAGTGTTCCGCGGTTGAGGGCGCCTGGGCCTCGGACCTTCGTCGTGGGCTGTCGGTGACACCCGAAAATGGCTAGAGGCCAGGCTTGAAGACCATGGCCCAAGCCGCGACGAGCAGCAGCACCAGGATAGTCCGGCTCCCCCACGACCAGCGCCGAAGCTGGGCCACCACCGCCTGGTGGTCGCCGCGGGCCACGGCACGCTCGGCGCCGATCGCGGCGCGGCTCTGGAACGCCACGCCAATCAGCAGAGCTGCGGTGAGAAGTCCGAGTGCGAGCTGAAGCCAGAGCTGGCCGAGGTCCCACGCCGGGCTCTCGACCACGAGCCAGATGCCGAAGCCCAGAACGAGGACGGGGGCCGGAGCGAGCACCGGCGGTCCGACAGCGCGCAGCGTACGCGCGAAGCGTCCAACCGCCTCGGCGTCGGGGTCGCGCAGGGCGCGCGCGACGAGCGCGGTCAGCACGACCACTCCGCCGACCCAGACCATGGCCGCGAGAATGTGGATGAGCAGAATCCAGTTGTAGAGGGCGCCGGTCATTTCAGCGGCTCCGAGCGACGATGGCGGCCGAGGCTCGAGCCGCCCCTTCGACGGCGCGGTTGCTCTGTCGCCGCGGGACGGCGCGACCGGAGGTCGCGGCTCTGGCTGCTCGTGCTCGGCCTGCGTACGGGCTCCGGCCAGGGGCTTCTCCTTGAGCGCCAGCACGACCAAAAGCCCGAGCGCTGCGACCGGCATCGCCACGGCGAAGACCGTGTGCACGGCGTCGATTAGCTCCGGCTGGCCGGCGGCGTCGATGCCACGAGCGCCGTCCGAGCCGACGCGGGCGGCGGAGACCGCGCCGAGGACCGCGGCCCCGATTGCGCCTCCGAGGCCTCGGAAGGATCGTCTGATCGAGCACCGCGGGCAGCATCGACACCACGATCGCCGCAAAGGGCACGGTGACGCGGGGCGCCGCGCTGGTCGGGGCGTCGAGGAGGTGGTCTTGCGAGGCACCGTGAGGCATGAAGGTCGTCCTTTCGTTCTCCGGTCGGCGTTGGTCTCGCCACGGCCGCGCCAGCGAGCGAGGTGGAAGGGCTCGCTACCCTTGTCCCTCTAAGACTTAGAGATCAAACACTAAGACGTCAAGTAGTTGGGTAAGCTCGGCTCATGCAGCGCCCAGCCGTGCTTCCACCGATCGGGCTGCGTCTGGCGCGTACCGCGAGAGCTGTGACGCAGGCCTTCGAGCGCGCGCTGGCGGAGGCCGGCGGCTCGTCCTCGACGTGGCAAGTCCTGCTGCTCGTGCGCTCGCAGAACTGGGGGACGCAGTCAGAGCTCGCCGAGGCGATGGGGGTGACCGGCGCGACGCTGACCCATCATCTCAACGCGCTCGAGGACCAGGGGCTGGTGCGCCGGTGGCGCGACTCGAGCAACCGGCGAGTCCAGAACGTCGAGCTCACCGACGCGGGCGTGGAGCTCTTCGAGCGGCTGCGAGAGGTCGCTACGCACCACGACGCGCGCCTGCGCTCGGAGCTGAGCGACGAGGAGGTCGAGCACCTAGCTGAGCTGCTCGATCGCCTCCAAGCCGGTCTCGCGGCTGACGATTCCGCCTAGTCGGCAGAGGACGCGGGCGAGACCGTGCGCTCGGGCGGGCAGGCGCCCGGGGGCGCGTTAGCGGCTCGCTCGTGCTTGGCTGAGGAGAGGCAACCGCAGCGAACCAGCGCTGTCGTGCTGTCCACACGGCGCGCCTCAGAGAGCGCTCTCGACACGAGACGCACTTCTCTAGCGAGCAGTTTTCGGGCACGGTCGAGACCGAGCGAGTGCGACGGTCCCCAGTTCCGATCAATCGGCGAGCGGATGCGAGCCTCTGAGCGGCCCGGTCAAACGGAAACCGCCCTGTGCGCGCCGCCTGACGATCGCACGGAGCCCAACCCGCTTCCCGTCCCGGCCCCCGGAGGAGCGTCCGCACCGGACGCCTAGCTGATCTCGTACTCATCGTGGCGGCGCAGCCAGAACTCGGACTCACCCTCCTCCCGGCGCCCCATCGGCGCGCGGTCGAGCAGTCCGTAGTAGGCCATCGCCGGCTCGAGCCCGCGCGCCGTGGTCACGTAGGTTCGATAGACGAGGCCGTCTGAGAGCGCGTATGCGCTCAGCCCCGGACCCTCCGCGACGTAGCTCGCCACATCGGTCCCCGACCGCTTCGCCATCTCCTCCACAGCGGGCGGAATCTCACCCTCGAGGAAAGGCTTCAGCTCCTCGTTCGTATGCAGGAAGCCGAGCTCGCGGTTGAAGTCGCCGCCGACCGTCGAGGTCCAATCGAGGCCCCAGCCCATCCGCTGCCTGTAGGCCTGGAGCTTCTCGAGCGGCGCGCGCGAGACCAGCATCAGCTTGACGTCACGCGCCGCCAGGTGAACCGCACTGGGGTCGAGGGTGTCCGCGATCGAGGAGCAGACCGTGCAGCCGGCCTCATAGGGCGAGCCGAACATGAAGTGGTAGATCAGCAGCTGGGAATGGCCGTCGAACAGATCGGCCAGGGACTTGGTGCCGTCCGTGGTCTCGAAGCGGTAGTCCCCCTCGACCGGCACCCAGGGGAGCGCCTGCCGCTTGCGCGCGAGCTCATCGCTGCGGCGGGTGAGCTCCTTCTCCTCAGCGAGCAGTTCGTCGCGCTCTGCCTGCCACTCCTCCTGCGTGCCAACCCGGTGGTCCGGCATGCTTCCGCCTCCTCGTAGGTCGAGTCGTGGGCAGCGCCGTCGCGTCAGTCCTAGAGCTGGCAAGCGGCGTAGCGCCTCG
>DATHAF010000017.1:0-32988 GCA_035296785.1 Gaiellaceae bacterium | reverse complement strand
GCGGAAACCCGGCCCCGTTTGAGGCTACGCCAACCCGGTCTGCCCGCCTACTGGCCTTTCGAGCCATGCGGACCCCAAGACCACACCGGGACCACACCACTAGCGCATCTAGCAACCCCTACGGCAGGGACGGCATTGGAGGAATGCGGGTTTTCGCATGGCTCCGAGGCATCGCGGACTAGTGCGGGCAGTACCACGTGATGCACGCGTGGAAGTTCCCCTGCGTCCACGCATCGGTCGAGTAGCCTCCCACCCCCCTGCCGCTGCAGTGCTCGAACGTGCAGTTGCTGCCGATGTGGCCGTCGAATGCCCAGCTGAAGCTCGTGTCCGAAGGCCAACGGTCGCGCCAGAAGTAGCTGATCACACCGTTGCGCCAGCACCAGCGGACTTGCTCGTTGTACCGAAAGACGACGAACCCGGCCAGATTGCGCCGCGTCGCGCGCGCCCAGCGCGTCCGGCATGCGCCCGGTGAATAGGCGTAGGCGGCGAACGATTCCGTGTACACGCCCGACTCGATGCCTCCATAGCCGCAGTCCACGTACAGGTCGTAGCAGTAGGAGCCGTCCGGTGCCTGATAGCTCGGCCCCGGCGCCGCCCGAGCCGCGCCCGGCAGGATCGCAACCGTCGCTGCAAACCCGGCGATCATCGCTCCGAGCGCAGCCTTTCCTTTCCGATGGGTTCTCCGCACCATCGTCCACCTCCCGTCGACTCCTGCCGACGGTAGGCCTGGCCGGCGCACACGTGTGAAACGGGAACGTGTAGAAAGTGAAACTAAGACACCTTCTAGTGCCGAGCGAGTCGGAGCTGCCACGCTCGTGTGCTTCGCGCGCACAGGCGAAGAACGCTCGCGACGTCGCCAATTCGAGCCTCATGCGGTGCGCGCCTCATGCCGATCCCTCTCCGATGGGCTGGCGCGACCGAGACTGGGCGAAGTTCAACGACGAGGAGCGGCAACTCCTCCTCGGCCTCGACCGGCGTCCGGCCGCCCAAGTCTCAGGCGCTGAGCGCCCGAGCTTCTCGGCGCTCGTGATCATCATCGCGCTCGTCGTCGGCACCTACGCGCTCTCGTCTCGGCTAGGTTCGATCTTGGGGGCAGCGGGTCTCGTCCAAAATGGGCCAGCTGTCATGTACGGCATCAGCGCGGGCAGCCTCTACCAGAACGGCGGGAAAGCCGCGTGCGTCGAGATGGCGTTTCGCACGGACTCCCAACGGTGGCTCTGTATGTCGTGGGATGCCAACATCAACGGCTATCCCGTCCGGTCAGCCAAGCCGTACGACGGGCAATGCGCACACACCTCTGTTGATCAGCAGAGGAGGGAGTGGGTCTGCCTCCGCGTCACGCCGCTCCTGCCGCAGTCGCTACCGACCGCGCCTGTGCCGCCTCCCGGCACGTCGCCGTCAACGTGAGGCTTCAATCTGCGGGACCGCCACCCTCGATCTCCTCGCGCGCGCGTGAACCATGAAGAATGAAGAGGTCGCCGTGGGCTTCGTCTCCTTGTCGGAAGCGCAACATCTGCGGATCGGTCATATCGATTCGCGCCGCTCCCGCGCTAGTGGCCGTTTTGGACAGGGAATGCTGCGGTGCACGGCGCGTTCGACTAGCACGGATGAGGAATCCGTGGAGCACGAAGCTCGAGCTGAAGGGAGCGGGCGGCGAACCCGTCGATCTCTGGCGCACGCTCACCTCACACGGAGTCGCAGCCCTCCCGCCCCACGTGCTCGACGAGGAGGAGCAGACGCTCGAATCGACGCTGCCCCTCTCACGCGGGCGCGCCCGCACGATCCGCATCCAGGCAGGTCGACGCGGCTACGCGCTCATCGAGGCCGACGGCCGCGTGTCGGCCGCCGACGGCGCAGCGCTCGCGAAGACCGCGGCGCACATGCTCCGGCTCGACGCCGACCTCTCCGCCTTCTACGAGGTCGCCCGCGAGGATCCCGACGTCTCGTGGGCGACCGACGGTGCCGGCCGCATGCTGCGCAGCCCGACGGTGTTCGAGGACGTGGTCAAGACGATCTGCACGACGAACTGCACCTGGTCCGCGACCGTGCGCATGGTGAGCGCGCTCGTCGCCGAGCTGGGCGTCGAAGCCGCGGACGGCCGCCGCGCCTTCCCCACTCCGGCCGCGATGGCGGCGGCAGACGAAGCCTTCTACAAAGAGGTCGCGCGCGCCGGGTACCGCGGCACCTACCTCCGCACCCTCGCCCAGGACGTCGCCGGCGGATCACTCGACCTCGAGGCCCTCAACGACCCCGCGCGCCCCGACGACGAGGTCGCGGCCACTCTGCTCGCCCTTCCGGGCTGTGGGCCGTACGCGACAGCGCACATGATGATGTTGCTCGGCCGCTACTCGCGGCTGATCCTCGATTCCTGGACGCGGCCGACGTACGCCGCCCTGAACGGCCGCAAGGCGAGCGATAAGACGATCGAGCGGCGCTTCCGCCGCTACGGCGACTACGCCGGCCTGGCCTTCTGGCTGTACCTGACGCGGGACTGGGTCGAGGAGCCTGCCGACTGACGCACAGGCAGGGGCAGTGTCCACCTCGTTTGCCGTACTTCGTGGAGCCGCCAGTACCGGCTAGAGCGCCGAGCTGAACGTGTTGCACGCGGCAGGCTTGCCGCTCTGGTAGCCGACCGTGAACCAGTGCTGGCGCTGACTGGCGGCGCCGTGAGTCCAGGTCTCGGGATTCACCCGGCCTTGCGTTCTGGCCTGGATCCGGTCGTCGCCGACCGCGGCGGCGGCGTTCAGGCCGTCGGCGACGTCGTCCTCGGTCAGCTTGGCCAGAAAGCCGGTCTGCGTCGCGTGATTCGCCCAGATGCCGGCAAAGCAGTCGGCCTGGAGCTCGGTGCGGACCGAGCTTCCCTGCGCGCCGGCGCCGCCCGAGCCGCCCTCCAAGCGGCCGAGCAGGTCCTGCACATGGTGGCCGTACTCGTGGGCGATCACATAGGCCTGCGCGAAGGGGCCGCCGGTCGCGCCGAAACGGTCGCGCAGGTCGTCGAAGAACCCGAGGTCGATGTAGACGCGCTTGTCCAGCGGGCAGTAGAACGGGCCGACTTCCGAGCTCGCGACGCCGCAGCCCGTGTCGGTCGAGCCGGAGAAGAAGACGGTCTTGGAGACCGTGTAGTTCCGGCCGTTGCGCTGGAACTGGCCAGCCCAGTAGGCCTGAACGCTGTTGACGACGCCGACGATCCGACAGTCTTCGCGTGTGTTGGCCGCGGCACCCGTGCGGCATTCGGAACCCAGCTCCGACGAGGGCGGCTGTCTCGCAACGGTCTGGTTGTCGAGGTTCTGGAGCGGCCCGGAGAGGTCGCCGCCCCCGGAGAGCACCGCGACCAGAAGGTAGATCGCGAGCCCGACGAGGCCGAGACCGCCGCCGCCTACGGCAAGGCTGCCACCCGGCAGCGAGACCCGGCCCTGGCCGCGCCGGTCCTCGACCTGCGAAGGATCGAGGCGGGCGTTCTTGCGAAAGCGCATCGGTGGATTCTGCCGCGCCAGGGCGCAAGGCAAACGTCGATGGAGCCGACGGGGCTCGAACCCGTGACCTTCTGGCTGCCAGCCAGACGCTCTCCCAGCTGAGCTACGGCCCCTGGACGCCTCGAATTGTACTAGGCCGTCGCAGAGGCGAGCTCGACCGAAGGGACGTCGCCCCAGAGCTCTTCGAGCCGGTAGTACTCACGCGACTCGGGCGTGAAGACGTGCAGGACAACGTCGAGGTAGTCGCCGACGATCCAGCGGCCTTCCCCCTCACCGGCGACGGAGGCCGGCAGAGCCCGCTCGTCGTGCTTCAGGCGCTTATGCACCTCGTCCCAGATCGCTTTGGTCTGGCGAGTGTTCTGGCCCGTGGCGAGGACGAAAAAGTCCGTGTAGCTACACACGGGGCGCATGTCGAGAATGAGGACCTCCTCCGCCAGCTTCTCCTGGGCGAGGCCGGCGATGCGGCGGGCGTGTTCGAGTGGCGTCAGGGTCTCGTCAAGTCCTCTCGGGATCGTTCGTAGTGTAGCCACGGTAGAGGCCGAGCCTCGAAATCTCCCGCTCCACGGATTCGGGTACCAGCTCCCCAATCGGCTCGCCGCGGGCGACCCGGTCACGGACCTCACTCGAGGACACGGGCGGCGAGCGCAGCTCGAACGCGGTCACCCGGTCGCCGAAGCGCTCGAGATCCGGCGGCGGGTAACCGGAACGCGTGCCGACGGCCAGCTTCACCGCGCGGAGCACCCCCTCCGGATCCTTCCACCGGGGGAACGCCCCGCCCTCGTCGGCGCCGACGATGAAGATCGCGTCGCCGAAGCGGCCGTCGCTCACCGCGTCCACGGTGAACGGGTGCCGGTCGAGCACGACCTCGCCGAGACTCGAGAACGCGGCCTTCGCGAGCTTCAGCCGGGTGACCGCATCCGCGACGACCTCCCGGTGCCCGGGATCGGAGGCGACGAGCACGACCAGCCGGTCGATCGCTAGCTGCTCGAGAGCCGCGCGTGCGAGTGCGACGTGCCCGTTCTGCGGCGGGTCGAAGGTGCCGCCGAGGATTCCCGTTACTGAAACTCGAGCACCTCGCCCTCGACCTCGACCTCGTCGCCGACCTTTGCGCCGGCCTCGCGGAGCGCCTGCTCGAGCTCCTCCTCGGAGGCGGCCTG
This sequence comes from Gaiellaceae bacterium, assembly GCA_035296785.1. Classification (GTDB taxonomy): domain Bacteria; phylum Actinomycetota; class Thermoleophilia; order Gaiellales; family Gaiellaceae; genus AC-32. The sequence goes on along the minus strand of DATHAF010000017.1, from coordinate 28,358 downwards.
CCCGGCTACGCGGAAGCCGCGGTCCGTGCGCAGGATGCGGAAGCGCCGTCGCGGGTCGGGCTTGGGGCGGTAGGCCAGGTAGTCGGCGAGGCCTTCCTCGTCGTACTCGTGATCCCGGGCTTCATCCGACGGGCAGAGGTCGAAGAGCGCGCGACGAAAGCCCTCGACACCCTCGCCCGTGGCCGCAGAGAGCGCGAACACACGAACGACCCGCGGGTCGTCGGTCTCGAAGGACGGCGGCTCCGGAAGAAGATCGATCTTGTTCAGCACCACGGCCTGTGGTCGCTCGGCGAGGCCGGCGCCGTAGGCCTCGAGCTCCTGGTTGATCGCCTCGAAGGCCTCTGCCGCGTCGCCCGCGGCCACGTCGATCACGTGCACGAGCAACCGCGCGCGCTCGAGGTGCGCGAGAAACTCGTGCCCGAGCCCGACGCCCTCGCTCGCGCCTTCGATCAGCCCCGGCACGTCGGCCACGACGAGCTGCCGCTCGTCCGACTCGACCGTGCCGAGCACCGGCTCGACCGTCGTAAAGGGGTACTCGGCGACCTTGGGCTTCGCGTTCGAGATCCGACTCAGCAGAGAGGACTTGCCCGCATTCGGCAGACCCGCTAGGGCCGCATCGGCGAGCAGCTTCAGACGCAGTTCGAGCGTCGCCTCCTCGCCGGGAATGCCGGTCTCGGCGAAGCGCGGAGTCTGGCGCGTCGGCGTGGCGAAGCGGCGGTTGCCCCGGCCTCCGCTCCCGCCGCGGGCGGCCATCAGGCGCGCTCCCGGTGCGGCCAGATCGGCCACCAGCTGGTCGTCCTCGTCGAGCACCTGTGTGCCGACCGGCACGCGCAGCTCGACTGCCTCCCCCGAGGCGCCGGTACGGCCGCTGCCGCCCCCTGCCCCGCCCTTGCCGGCCTTGAAGCTCTGACGCCTGCGGAACGAGGAGAGGTCGCGCAGGTCGGGGTCCGCCACCAGGACGACGTCGCCCCCGGGACCGCCGTCGCCCCCGTCGGGTCCGCCCTTGGGCACGAACTTCTCGCGGCGGAAGCTGAGCGCCCCGTCACCGCCGCGTCCGGCCTGCACGTCGATGCGGGCGCGGTCGTGGAACATCGAGGCCTTACTCGGTGACCGAGATCAAGCGGCGCTCGCCCAAGGCATCGCTTGCGATGCCTTCGAAGGGGTCGGCCGGCTCTGCCGGGCGACCGCTCGCCCGCTGCTAGGTCTCGTCGACAATCGAAATGAACCGGCGCTCGCCGCTAGCTCGGAAGACCACGGTGCCGTCACGCTTGGCGAAGATCGTGTCGTCGCGGCCGATCCCGACACCGGGGCCGGGGCGGAAACGCGTTCCGCGCTGGCGGACGATGATCGTGCCCGCGGTGACGCCCTGGCCGTCGAAGACCTTGACGCCGAGCATCTTCGGATTGGAGTCGCGGCCGTTCCGTGACGAGCCGAGTCCCTTTTTGTGAGCCATCTCTAGTCTTTCTCCTTCTTCGCCTCGAGTACAGCCATGGCGCCCTTGCGCTTGGCGTGCGCGCGCTCGTACTCCAGCGCTGCCTCGACCTGCTCTTCCGACCAGCGGCCGGACTTCTCAGTGATGTCGGCGACGGTCATGTCGGCATACCCGCGCGGAAGCTTGGCGGGGGCATCCTGCTTCGCCGGCTCCGACGCGGGCTCCTTCTTCGCCGCGGCCCTGGAGCCGCCGATCGACTCGATCTCGATCTGGGTGAGCTTGGCGCGGAAGCCGGTGTGACGCTTGTAGCCCTTCTTCGGTCGGTACTTGCCGATCCGGATCTTCCGGCCGAGCGGCGAGCCCACCACCCGCGCGGTCACCTGCGTGCTCTTCGGCGCAAGCTCGAACTTGCCGTCTCCGCCGAGCATCAGCACCTCGGGATGGAATGTCTTGCCCTCCTGCACGGACAAGCGGTCGACGAGCAGGCGCTCGCCTTGCCGGACGCGGTACTGCTTACCACCGAGTGAGATGATCGCGTAGCTCATGGCATCAAAACGCGGGCTGGACCGCCCGCGAAGGCGTCAGTTTAGCGGAGAAGCGCGTTACTCGGCAGGTGCTGAGGGGCTCTTGGCGGCCGGCTTGCGGCGCCTGCGCCCGCCGCGCGAGCCGCGCCGTGTCTTCTTCTTCGCCTTGGGCTGCTCCGCGCCGTCCTGGCCGTTCTCGGCCTGTAGCGGGACGGCAGCTTCCTCCGCGGGCTCTCCGACTCCGAGCTCGCGGTCGGGCAGGTGGATCCTGGGGGCAGGCTCGGCCTTCGCCTCGGCGCTTTGCTCCTTGGGCATCTCGCCGTTCGTCGCGGCGGCTGCCGTGGCGGAACCAGCGGGCTTGCGCCTGCGCTTTCCGCCCCTCGATCCCCGGCGAGTCTTCTTCTTCGGCGTGGCGGCGGTCTCCGCGTCGGCTGCAGGCTCGGTTTCCGCTTCTGTCTCGGCCTCTACCTCCGCCCCTGCCTCCGCCTGCGGCGCGAAGTCGTCCGGCTCTTCAACTTCTGCCTCTGCTTCCGGCTCGGGGGTGCGGCCCTTCTTGGCCGGCGGCTTGCGGGTCGGCTTCTCGGCCTCGCCCTCGGCGGTGATCGGCTGGTCGGGCTTGGGCGCTCCGCCCAGCAGTGCCGCGTAGGCGACACCATCAAGCACACGCTCGATCCGCACCTTCGCCTTCTTGCCGACGAGACCGGCTGCGTTGCCGACCACCACGGTGAGGCCGTCGAGCTTGCCCACGCCTGCGTTGACGTCGTACAGCCCGACCTCCCCCAGCTTCAGCTCGGTCTCGGCGCCTTCCTCGACTGATCCCTTCGGAGCGAGGCTCCCGAGTGTTCCCTTGCCGAGCTCCTCGAAGTGGTCGCTCGGCACCTCGTCGCGGCCGACGATCAGGAAGCGACGCTTCGTCTCCTCCTCGATCGCAGCGAGCCGCGAGCCGCCCGGGCCGATCAGGATGCTGGCGACCTTCGCGTTCAGCTCGACCTTGAATGCCTTGGTGCGGGGAGCACTCGCTGCGAGTTCGCGCAGGCGCCGCTCCGCGTCGACCGCGGCCGAGGTCTCCGAGAGGACGACTCCATCCCCGCTGCAGACGGTGCACTTGCGTGTCAGGATCTCGCGCGGCCCGTCGGTCACGTTCTGGCGCGTCATCTCGACGAGCCCGAGCGGTGAGATCTCGACGACGTAGGTCTTCGTCCTGTCGCGCTCGAGCTCGCTCTGGAGCGCCTCCTCGACGGTGGCCCGGTTCTTCGGGTTCGCCATGTCGATGAAATCGATGACGATGATTCCGCCGATGTCGCGCAGCCGGAGCTGGCGCACGACCTCCTTGACCGCCTCGAGGTTGTTCTTCGTGATCGTGTCCTCGAGCCGCCCGCCGGTGGTCTTGGAACGGGAGCCGACGAAGCGCCCGGTGTTCACGTCGATCACGGTGAACGCCTCGGCGTAGTCGAAGACGAGATAGCCGCCGGAGGGCAGGTCGACCCGCCGCGAGAGCGTCGAGCGAATCTCGCTGTCGACCCCGGAGGCCTCCATCAACGAGGCCTTCTCGCGATAGCGATGGACGCGCTCGGCCATGTGCGGCGAGGTCTTCTTCAGGTACCCGACGATCCGCTTGTAGGTGCGATCGTGGTCGACCATCGCGCGCTCGAAGTCATCGGTGAACAGGTCGCGAACGACCCGCAGGGGGAGCTCGGCCTCCTGGTAGACGAGGGCCGGAGCCTTCAGGCTCTTCGCGCGCGTCTCGATCGTCTTCCACAGGCGCTGCAGGAACACGAGGTCGCGCTCGATGTCCTCGGCCGAGGCGCCCTCGGCCGCGGTCCGGATGATGACGCCGCCCGTCGTCACGTCGAGGCGCTTCAGGATGTCGCGCAAACGAATGCGCTCGTCGTCCTCGAGCCGGCGCGAAACGCCAAGGCCCTCGCCGTGGGGCACGAAGACCACGAAGCGGCCCGGGAGAGAGATCTCGGTCGTCATGCGCGCGCCCTTCGACTTCATCGGATCCTTGACCGCCTGAACCATGACCTCCTGGCCGCGGCTCAGCAGGTCCTGGATCTTGCGGCCGCGCGACTTGCCCTCGAGCTCGGGCGCGATCACCTCGTCCACGTAGAGAAAGCCGTTCTTCTCGAGACCGATCTCGATGAACGCGGCCTCCATCCCGGGGAGCACGTTGTCGACCGTGCCCTTGTAGATGTTGCCGGCGATCGAGCGCCGCTCGGGGCGCTCGAGGTAAGCCTCGGCGACCTTGTCGTCCTCGACCACCGCAATGCGCTGCTCGCCGACCTCGACCGAGATCAGCAGCTCGCGCTTGGCGGGCGGCAACGGCGGGCGCCTGGGCGGCGTGCGACGGCGCGGGGCCCGCTGCTTGCGCGCGGCTGGGCGCCGCTCGGCCTCTGCTCTAGGCTCGCGGCGGGCTTGCGTCTTCGGCTTGGCCTCGGTCTCGGCCTTGGCTGCAGGCTGGGTCGTGCTTGATCCGGAGCCAGCGCCGGCCGGACGCTTGCGGCCGCGACCGCCACGGCTGCCGCGGCGTCGCTTCTTCGGTGCAGTGTCGGTTTGGCCCGTCTCGGCGGGCGGAGGAGTTACGTTCTCGGGAGGTGCAGGTGCGGCGGGCTCGGGACGAGCACGCTTGTCGGTAGGCGACTTGGTCCGCCTGAACAATCGAAGCAAAAGGAATCTCCTTGTTGGGCGCGCGCGCTTCGTTCGCCCGCGTCAAAGCGGGGGAGCGCGCGCTGCGTATGGGTCAAACTCATCGGCATAGCCGTCACCACAGGCTAGCAGCGCAAGCCGCGGTCACCGCCTTCGGCGGCGATGCTTCAGGCAGCTGCAGCCGGGCGTAGCTTGGTGCGCTTCGTGGTGACGGCCCGCAATCGCTGTCTCAGACGCGCCCATGCCCACGGCTCGACCTCGAGGTAGCGGACAGCGGTCTGACCCCGCGTCGCCTCGAGGTACTCGAACCAGGCGTCGGCCTCCTCGATCATCAACAGCTCCTCGGCTTCTCGTCTATCGGCCATGTCGGGATCGTAGGACCGACCCCGGACGGCATTTACCTGTACGCCTTGCGCCGAGCCGCGCCCCGCACGTGAATTGCCTGCAGGACGCCGATCGCGAGCAGGTTAGCGATCAGAGCCGAGCCGCCGACGCTCACGAACGGAAGCGGGATTCCCGTCACCGGCGCGATGCCGATGTTCATGCCCACGTTGACGAATACCTGGAAGAGAAAGGCGAACACGATTCCGCCGGCGGCGATCGCGGAGAACGCGTCACGCGCGATCGCGACCACCTTCAGGCCGCGCCAGACGACGAGCAGGTAGAGCAGGAGCAGCACCGAGACACCGATGAAGCCGCGCTGCTCGGCGAGCGAGGCGAATGCGAAGTCGGTCGCGTGCTCAGGGAGGAAGTTGAGGTTCGTCTGGGTCGCGCCGGCCTCGCCTCGGCCCTTGACCCCGCCGGCGCCGACGGCGTTGATCGACTGGCGCACGTTGTAGGTCGCCCCGGCCGGGTCCTGGTCGGGATGCGTGAAGTGCGTCAGGCGCTGCTCCTGGTAGGGCTTGAGCACGTGCACGCCGGCTGCAGGCAGGACCCAGAGCACCGCCAGCGCCAGCACCACCGTCCCGATGCCGAGCGCGGCCAGGTGCAGCCAGCGAACGCCTGCGACGAAGAGCACTGCGGCGAGCGCGGCCGCGTAGACCATCGCGGTGCCGACGTCCGGCTGCACGAACACGAGCAGTAACGGGACGCAGCCGAGCGCGATCGCCTCGGCGACGGTCCGCGTCTCCCCCAGCCTCCTCGCCCGGTCGGCGAGGAAGCCGGCCAGGAAGAGCACGAAGAGCAGCTTCCCGAACTCGGAGGGCTGGAAGCGGAAGAAGCCGATGTCGAGCCAGCGCTTGGAGGCCCGGGAGACGGTGCCGACGAGCAGCACGAGCAGCATCATGCCCGCGGTGCCGAAGAAGATCGGCTGCCTGAAGCGGCGGTAGTGGTCGGGGTCAACGAAGAGCGCGGCCACGAGCCCGACGCAGCCGAGCGACGCGTAGACGCTCTGCCGCATGAGGAAGTAATGGGGGTCGCCGGGAATGTCGTGCGCGGTGATGCCGCCGATGGACCAAAGCCCGTAGCCCAGAAGCGACCCGACCGCCCCGAGCAGCAGCCAGTCGACCCGGCGGACGGCGGAGGCGACCTCGACGTTCTCGGCGCGTTGCGTCCGCAGTCCGCGCGCGCGGGTGTTGACGGCCTCGATCATCCTAGTCGGAGTGCACGGCTCCCACGGCCCCGGCGCTCTGGTGGAAGTACTTCTCGAAGACTTTCAGCGCTGCGGGCGCCGCCGCGTCACCGCCGTGGCCGCCGTTTTCGATCAGCGCGCAGACGACTATTTCGGGGGTCTCGCCCGCGCCGGCTGGGCCATAGCCGCACCACCAGGACTGGTCGGACTTGCCCGACGGAATGTTTGGGATCACCTTCTCGGCCGTGCCCGTCTTGCCGGCGATCCTGACCGGGAAGTTGCCAAACACCCCCGTCGAGGTTCCGTATGTAGCGTGGGTCGCCTGGTCGAGGCCGTCCTGCACTGCCGCGAGGTTCGTCGGATCGAGGCCGACCGACTGCGGCGCCGGAGGAGTGAACCGGTGGATGATCCGGGCCGGCGACCGACTGTTGCCGCCACCCTCCTCGACGTCCTGGACGATGTGGGGGCGCACCAGCTTGCCGCCGTTCGCGATCAGCGCGTAGAAGCGGGTCATCTGGAGGGGCGTCACGAGCAGATCCTTCTGGCCGATCGTGAGCTGGATCGAGTCGCCGGGCTTCCAGAGCCTGTCGATCTCCCAGCTGAGAGGGTCGGTCTTCTTCGTGAAGGTGCGGCGGCGCCACTCGGGGGTCGGCAGGAGACCGGCCGATTCCGGGCCGATGTCCACGCCTGTGCGGCGCCCGATGCCGAACTTCGCCGCCCACGCCTGGAGCGGGTGGCCGGCGCTCGGCGGTTCCTTGTAGAAGCTGTAGCCGAGTTGGTAGAAGAACGTGTCACAGGAGGCTGCGATCGCCGTCGGCAGAGTCATCGAGCTGTTGACGAACTTGTCCCAGTTGTAGAAGACCTGCGCCACCTGGCCGGAGCCATCCTCCTTGTATACCGGGTACGACCCGGTGCAGGGGAGCGACTCCCCCGGGGAGATGACGTGCGTCTGGAGCGCGGCGAGCGCGGTCACCGGCTTGAAGGTCGAGCCGGCCGGATAGAGCCCGCTGATCGCACGGTTCAACGATGGGAAGTTCGCGAGCTCGGCCGTCTTTGGGGCGAGGCCGGCGTTCTCGAGGCTCTTCGTCCTCACGTGCCCGGTGTACAGCTTCGGCTCGTAGGTCGGGTTCGAGGCCATGGCCAGGATCGACCCGTCGCGCGGGTTGAGCGCGACGATCGAGCCACCGTTCGCGGCCCACTGGCCGTTGTTTTGGGCTGTATTGATCCCGTAGCGGAGGGCCTGCTCGGCGGCGCGCTGGAGCTCGATGTCGAGCGTGAGCCTGATCGACTCGCCCGGCCCGGCGCGGCTCTTCAGGACGAGCGAGCTCCGCGGCCTGCCGAGCGAGTCCACGCGAAGCTGCGCGAGCCCCGGGCGGCCGCGGAGGTAGGCGTCGTAGCTCGCTTCGACTCCTGCCTCGCCGATCTTGTCGCCGGCGGCGTAGCCCTTGCGCTGCAGGCGCTTCAGCTGCTCGGCCGAGATCTCGTTTACGTACCCGAGCGTGTGGGCGCCGATCGATCCGTAGGGATAGCCGCGCAGGAAGGTGTCCGCGATGCGGATGCCGGGGAACTCCGAGGCACGCTCGAGCAGGTACTTGACCGGTGCGTCCCGCTTGACCGACTCGCGAACGACGACGGGCGTGATCGGGTCGTTGCCGCGCCGCTTGATCTCGTGCAGCAGCGACGAGACGGGCACGTGCAGGACCTTCGAGAGCCGCTTCAGCTCTCCCAGCCGCTCCGCCCAGGTCTTGGGCAGGTCGGCGGGGTAGAGCTGAACGGCGGTGCCCGGGATGTTGGTGACGAGCTCCCTGCCCTTGCGGTCGAGGATCTGGCCACGGGGAGCCTCGATCCGGACCGAGCGGACCTGGTTGTCCAGCGCCGCCTGGAGGTATTGCGGCCCCGAGAGCACCTGCAGCGCCCAGAGCCGGAAGAAGAGGACGCCGAAGACGACGAGCGCGAGTGCCCCGAGGATCCCGATCCGCAGGGCAAGCTGGGGCGTGAACCGGTACGGCCCCTCGACGCGGGGGTCGGGCGGCAGGAAGCGGTTCGAACCCGCGCGCGGGCCACCGGTGCTAGCCAAGGAGGCGCACCTCGGTCGCTCCCTCCGGCTGGGCAGCTAGCGCCAGCAGACGGCGCGCGAGCGCGTACACCGGGAGCGTCAGGAGCAGGTTCAGCGCGACCTTCGGCGGTAGCGCCTCGAACAGCACGCGGCGCGCTGAGACCGCGTCGCCCAGCATGTAGTGCAGGATCAGCGCGCCGAACTGGACGAGCACCGTCGCGACGGCGACCGACACGAAGGGCGCGTGCCCGCGGTCGCGGCCGGTGGTCTCCCCGTAGCGGCCGATCCAGTAGCCGGCCAGCGTGAGCAGAAGCGAGGTGACGCCGAGGGTCGCGAGGTTCGCCGTGTCCACGAGCAGTCCCGCGGCGAAGCCGGCCGCGGCGCCGTAGATCGAGCCGCGCAGCAGGGCGATCGCGACGAGCGTCAGCAGGACGACGTCCGGGGTTCCGCCGAGGATCTCGACGTCCGAGAAGATCGTCACCTGGAGGATCGAGGCGACGAAGACGAGAACCGCCGCCTTGGCCGGCTCGACGAAGCTCACCGGCCGGTCCGCTCCTTCTTCACGAGGACGATCACGGAGCGCAGGGCGTCGAAGTGCACGCTGGGTGAGACCTGTGCCTGCCAGTAGAGGTCGATCTCGCTCTGGGACGCCCCGCTGACGTAGCCGATCAGGATCCCCTCCGGGTAGAGCGAGGTCAGATCCCGAAGCTTGAAGCCCTGCGTCACGATCGTGTCTCCCTCGCTCAGCACCTGCGATTTCAGCACGCGGCCGAGCGTGAGCGTCCCGCGGCCCGAACCGTGGCTCAGCATCCCCGCAGCCCCGGTGTTCCGGTCGAGCGCGGCGACGCGGAGGTTCGGGTCGGTCAGCAGGGTCACCTCCGACGAGTCGTGCGCGACTTGCGTGACGAGGCCGACGAGGCCGTCCGCGGTCACGACGGGATCGTTCCTGCGGATGCCCGAGGTGGAGCCCGCCGCGATCCCGATCTGCTGCTGGAACTCGCCCGGCGGCCGGGAAATGACGGAGGTCGTGACCTGGTCGAAGCCCTTCGGGAAGCGGGGCGAGCTGATGTAGTTGAGCTGCCGCCTGAGGTCGTTCGCCTCGTCGGTGGCGGTCGAGTTCTGGATCGCCAGCTGCGTGAGCTTGTCCACCTGTGCGCGCAGCTCCGCGTTCTCCGACTTGGCGTGAATCAGCCCGGCGAAGTAGCCGTAGGCGTCACGAAACGGACGGGCGATCCGCTCGGCCCCGACCTCGAACGGTCGCAGCACCGTGGCGCCGCCGCTCTGGATGCTGTGCAGCCCGCCGCCGGCCGGCTCGCGGAAGTAGATCGTGATCAGCACGAGCGAGAGCAGCACGAGTACACCCGCCACGATCCGCCGCTTCAGGGCGGTGGCACTGCGGGAGGACAACCCAGGCGGCCTGGAGCGAGGAACGGGGGACCCCAAGACCGCAATCCGTGCGTTGCGGTTCCGTTGCACGAGAACGACCTAGTGTAGGAAAGACGGCGGCGGGCCGCTAATCAGTGGCGCGGGCGATGATTGTTCCTGCGCTTGGCGGCCTGGCTGCGGTGGATCGCCTCGAACTCCTCGAGGCTGCGGCCCGAGCCGACGGCGACGCAGGTGAGCGGGCTCTCGGCGAGATGGACCGGCATCTGAGTCTCGTGGCGGAGGCGCTCGTCGAGGCCGTTCAAGAGCGCCCCGCCGCCGGCCAGAACGATGCCCCGGTCCATGATGTCGGCCGCGAGCTCGGGCGGTGTCTTGTCGAGCGTGGACTTGATCGCATCGATGATCTGGCCAACCGGGCCGTCGAGCGCGCGCCGCACCTCCTCCGAGCTGAGGACGACGGTTTTGGGCAGGCCGGTCAGCATGTCGCGGCCGCGCACCTCCGCCTGGACTTCTTCGCTCAGGTCGAAGGCGGAGCCGACCTCGAGCTTGATCTCCTCGGCGGTCTGCTGGCCGACGAGCAGCTTGTACTCGGACTTGATGTGGCTGATGATGGCCTCATCCATCTCGTCGCCACCGACGCGCAGCGACTGGCTGACGACGATGCCGCCGAGGCTGATCACGGCGACCTCCGTGGTGCCGCCGCCGATGTCCACGATCATGTTCCCGGTCGGCTCGGCAACGGGGAGCCCGGCACCGATCGCGGCCGCCATCGGCTCCTCGATCAGGTAGGCCTGGCGCGCGCCGGCGGAAAGCGTCGCCTCCTCGACCGCGCGCTTCTCGACACCCGTGACGCCCGACGGGACGCAAACGACGACGCGCGGGTGTGCGAACCGATGCTGGTGCACCTTCTGGATGAAGTGGCGCAGCATCTGCTCGGTGACGTCGAAATCGGCGATCACGCCGTCCTTGAGCGGGCGGATCGCCGAGATCGTGCCCGGGGTGCGGCCGAGCATCCGCTTGGCCTCGACGCCGACGGCGTGCACCTCGCCGGTGCGCTGGTCGATCGCGACGACGCTTGGCTCGGACAGGACGATTCCGCGCCCTCGGACATAGACCAGCGTGTTCGCTGTGCCAAGGTCGACGGCCATGTCACGGCCGCCGAAGCCGTTGAAGTACCCCAAAAGACCCATCCGGTCGTCCGAGTCTAGCGACGAAAGCCGTTTTCGACCGCCCGGCCAAGGGACATGGCCCTTCCGGCGAAGACCTGGGGTCAGACCCCGGGTCATGTCCCGAGACTTCCCCAGAACTGTGCCAAAAGCACGCCGGCCTACCAAGCGAATCCGGGGTCTTCCTAGGCTGATCGCTATGCCGCGACTGCCCCGACTCCAGCTTGCCGGCGGCGTCTATCACGTGATCTCCCGTGGTAATCGCGGGCAGAAAATCTTTCACGCAGAGGGTGACTACGTTCGGTTTCTCGCCATTCTGGAAAACGTCGTCGAGCGGCTGGGGTGGAAATGCCACGCGTATTGCTTGATGCCGAATCATTTCCATCTCGTGATCGAGACTCGCGAGCCGAACATCTCTACCGGGATGCAGCGGCTCAACAGCACCTATGCCCAGTGGTTCAACCACCGGTACGGCTATTCCGGCCATCTCTTCCAGGGCCGGTTCTACGGGCAGATCGTCGAGAGCTCCTACCATCTACTGGAGCTGGCGAGATACGTCGTGCTGAACCCCGTGCGCGCAGGACTCTGCTCGGACGCCGCCGGCTGGAAGTGGAGCAGCTACAGGGCCGTCGCTGGCGAGATCAAGCGAGCGGCGTTTCTTACGGTCGAGTGGCTTCTCGGCCAGTTCGGCAAGGATCCCGTGCAGGCCCGCGAGACGTTCAGGCAATTCGTGCTCGACGCGCCTTCAAGGCCCCGACCGCCGTGACCGTTTCGGCCTCGTCCCGGGGTCTGACCCCGGGACACGCTCGCATCAGCCGAAGCCGTAGACGCCGGGGAAGCGCGCGGCCAGGAGGAGCACGAGCAGAGCGGCCGGCAGGCCCACGACGTTGAGGTAGTCGCCTTCGATCCGCTCGACGAGGGCGGCGCCTCGACCCTGGACGGCATAGGCCCCCGCCCGGCCCTCCCACTCGCCGGTGCCGATGTAGCGCGCAAGGTCACGCGCGTCGAGCTCTCGGAACGAGACGCGCGTGACCTCGTGCTCGACCTCCTCCCAGCCCGGCGTCAGCAGGCAGAGGCCGGAGACCACCTCGTGCGTCCGCCCGGCGAGCGCCTCCAGCATCGCCTCGGCCTCCGAGGCGTTCCCCGGCGTGCCTAAGACTCGGCCCTCGACGACCACCTCCGTGTCCACTCCAAGCACGGGCCGCCCTGCGGCGACGCTCGCGACAGAGCGTGCCTTCCCCCGTGCGTTCTCGCGCACCGTCGACTTCGGATCGGAACCGGCGTCTGCCCCTGCTTCGTCGAACTGAGGCAGCACGACCTCGAACGGAACCCCGAGCTGCTCCAGGATCGCGCGTCGCTGCGGCGAGCGCGAGGCCAGCAGCAACGGCGGTGCCGGCGGAACGCTCACGCGCGCTTACGCGCCCGCCAGACCTCCTCTGACGGCCAGCGCCGCGCCCACTCCGGCGAGACGAAGCCGAAGCGGTTTGGCTCCGCGTCCTCCGGTGCTTTGATCTCGCGCAGGTCCTCGACCTCGAGTCCGTGCTCGCGGAAGAGCCGGATCCAGTCGCCGTACCCGAGGTGGAACTCGACCGACTGGTCTTCGTCCGGCCACTCGAACCGATGCATGCCGAAGTAGTCGCGCAGCAGCCGGTCGGGCGCCGGCGAGTCGTCCTCGGGCATGCAGAGCATGAGGATCGCACCGTTCGTCAGGAACTCGAGCAACCCGCCCGTCCTCAGCAGCCGCGCGGCCTCGGGAATCCACAGGTATGGATCGGCCCAAAGGCAAGCGCCGTACTCGGACCAGATCACGTCGAAGCTCTCGTCCGGCAGCGGCACGTCCTCGGCGCTCGCGTGGATCAGCGGGAACTCGAGGGCGAACTCCTGCTGCAGCTGCCGCGCGGTCGCGAGCTGCTGCTCGGAGTTGTCGAGCCCCACCACTCGCGCGCCCCGCCGAACCAGCCAGGCCGACCAGTAGGCCGTGCCGCACCCGAGCTCGAGCACGTCCTTGCCGTCGACCTCGGGAACGAGCCCGAGCTCCGACTCCGGGATCCCCCAGATCCCCCACGTTGGCTCGCCGGCCCAGTTGCGCCGGCCGGACTCGACCCACTCCGGAGCCCACTCGTCCCAGGCTTCACGGTTGCGCTTGGCGTGCTCAGAGAGGCTCATTGGAGAACCAGAGCTCGATCTCGCGCCGCGCCGACTCAGACGCATCCGAGCCGTGCACGAGGTTGTCTGGCATCGCGAGCGCGAGGTCGCCTCTGATCGTCCCCGGCACTGCCTCCGCAGGATTCGTCGCGCCCATGGTCGTCCGCACCGCTGGGATCGCCGACTCGCCTTCGAGCACGAGCGCGAGCGTCGGCCCGGAGGTGATGAACTCGACGAGTTCGCCGAAGAACGGCTTCTGCGCGTGCTCCGCGTAGTGGCGCTCGGCCAGCTCTCGGTCTACCCGCACGAGCCGCGCTGCCCGCACGAGGAGGCCGCGGCGCTCGAAGCGCCCGAGGATCTCCCCGGCCAGACCGCGGGCCATCGCGTCCGGCTTCACGAGGACGAGTGTCTGTTCCACCGCCACGGCGGCGGATTCTAGGCGGAGCGCTCGCGCCGCGGGGGCGTCAGCGTCTGCGTCGGGCCCAGCTCGACCGCGGCGGGCTCGACGGGCGTCTCGCAGTACGGGCACACCTGCCAGAGCGCCTCGAGCGGCTGCTTGCAGGTCCGGCACGACTGGCGCAACCGGGTGGTGCACACCGGGCAGATCAGGAACGAGACGTCCACCTCGGCCCGGCAGACGGGGCAATGCAGCTCGCTGCGCCGCGAGAGCCGTTGCTCCATGGCCTTGATCTCGAGCTCCCGCTCCCGCACGTCCTCGAGGTATTCGGGCGGACGGAAGAGCATGTAGATCAACGCCCCGACGAAGGGCGGCACGAGGCCGAGCACGGTCGCCATCCCGACGAGCCACGGATCGTCGACGCGGCGCCGCGCGTCCTTGTAGACCCAGAACGCGACCGAAAGCCAGAAAACGCCCACGAAGAAGATCGTGAGATTGCGAATCACCGCCCAAGTGCCGGCGCTGAAGAAGTCGAACAGTCCGTTGTCCAGTACAGGCACCGTGCCTCCCTCAGAGGAGAAGCTTCCCGACGAGGTACCCGACGCCAAACGCGAGGCCGACGATCGTCACGACGACGATGACGGCCACCGCGAAGACGCTCAGGCGCTCGCCGAACTTTTCCATGGTACGCGTTGTAGTCGGACAGTGAGGTCTGCCAGGAGGTAGAGCGAGCCGGTCACGAGGACGGCGCCGTCGTCGCCGGCGAGCTCGCGTGCCCGCGCGACTGCCCCGCCCGGATCGGCGTCGACCTCCACTGCCTCGAAGAACGGAGCTGCGCGCCTGGCGAGCTCCTCCGCAGGCAGCGCGCGTGCGTTCGTGGAGGAGGTGGCGACGAGGGCACGTCCCGCCTGCGCGAGCGCGGCCAGCATGGCCTCGGCGTCCTTGTCGACGAGGATCGACGCCACCACCACGTAATCCTGCCGGTGAAGCCGCTCGAGCAGCCAGGCCACGCCGGCCGGGTTGTGGGCGCCCGCGAACACGTCCTCGCCCACCTGCTCGAAGCGGCCGGGCATCACGATCTCGACCTCGCCCCCGAGCGGCCTGCCGAGAAAGCCCTCGGCGGCGGCCCGGCCCACGTCCTGCGTATGGACGACGGCGGCCGCCCCTCGCGCGCGCGCGCGCGAATCCCATTCCGGCTCGCCGAGGACGACCGTCGCTCCCGGGGTGACCACGGCCAGCTTCTCCTCCGCGATCGCCTCGCGAGTGTGGCCGAGCACGTCCGTGTGATCGAGCGAGACATTGGTTAGCGCAACCACGGCCGCGGCCAGGACGTTCGTCGCGTCGAGCCGACCGCCGAGGCCGGCCTCGACGACCGCAACCTCGACCTCCGCGTGGGCGAACTCGGCGAGCGCGGCCGCGGTGAGGACCTCGAACTGCGTCGCTCGGATCCGCTCGGCGGCCGGACGAACGCGTTCGAGCGCCTGCTCGAAGTCGGCGTCCGCGCCCTCCACCTGCACCCGTTCGCTCCAGCCGGCCACGTGCGGCGAGGTGTAAGCACCGGCGAGCACGCCCTCCCGCCCGAGGAAGGCCGCGGCCCGCCGGGTGGCTGTCGACTTGCCGTTCGTCCCGACGACGTGGATCGCCGGGAACGTGCGCTGCGGCTCCCCGATCTCGGTCAGGAGCGTGTGCATGCGGCCGAGGCCGAATTCCTCGGGCCACGGCGACAGCGACTCGAGCCACTCAATTGGAGAGCGCATCGAGCTCGCGGCGGTAGCGGTCCAGCTTCTCGCGCTCCGCGGCGACCACCTCCTCGGGCGCGTTCCCGACGAAGCGCTCATTCGCCAGCATGCCCTCCGCGCGAGCGATCTCGCCACGCAGCCGCTCGAGCTCGGCATCGACGTTGCCGCCGTCGGCCTTGACCCGGTCGGGCTTGACCACGGCCCGGAAGATCCGCTCCTGCTCCTCGTTCAGCGTCGGCCGCACGCCGGCCCGCCGGAATACCTCGGCCCCGGTGCGGATCGGCTCGAACTCGTGTTGCTCCTCGGTGCCCAGCGGCTCCGGCCACGGCGCCAGGATCAAGCGCGTCTCGCGATCCGGCAGGTTCGACCAAATCTCTTCGGTCACGTGCGGAATCGCCGGGTGGAGCAGTTTCAGCAGCCTCTCGAGATTCGCCAGGGCCGTCGCACGAGCGTCCTCGTCGCCGTCGTAGAGGCGCGGCTTGATTGCCTCCGCGTACCAGTCGCAGAAATCGTCGAACGTGACGTGGTAGAGGACGCTCGTCGCGGGCGAGAAGTCGAATGCCTCGAGATGATGCTCGAGTTCGCGTTGTGCCCGGTCGAGCCGCCACGCGATCCAGCGCTCCTCGAGCGACCGCGGACGCTGCTCGGCGCGCGCGTCACCGACGTTGGCCAGGATCAGACGCGAGACGTTCCAGAGCTTGTTCGCCAGCCTGCGGCCCTCCTCGATCGCGCCCTCGGAGAAGCGGACGTCCTGCGAGGAGGACAGCTTGAGGAGTCCGTAGCGAGTCGAGTCCGCCCCGTGCCGGTCGATCAGCTCGAGCGGATCAAGCCCCGTGCCGAGGCTCTTGGACATCCGGCGCCCATCCGCTGCCAGCACCGTCGTGTGGATGATCACGTGTTGGAAGGGAATCTCACCCAGCAGCTCCAGGCCGGAGAAGATCATCCGGTTCTCCCAAAGGCGAATGATCTCGCGGGCCGTCGTGTTGAGCGCGCCTGGGTACCAGGCCTCGAGCTCAGCGGTCTCGTCCGGCCAGCCGAGGATTGCGAACGGCCAGAGAGCGGAGGAGAACCAGGTATCGAGAACGTCCTCGCTGCGCGTGAGCTCGGTCGAGCCGCACTCGGCGCACGCCTCGGGCTCGGTCTCCTCGACAGTCAGGTGGCCGTCGGGGCACTCCCAAACCGGCAGCTGGTGGCCCCACCACAATTGGCGGGAGATGTTCCAGTCGGGCGCTGTCTCGAGCGACTCGATCGCATAGCGATGCTGCGAGGGCGGATGGTAGCGCACGCGGCCCTCCCGCAACGCGGCCAACGCCGGTTGCTTCAGCTCGTCCATGCGGCACCACCACTGCAGCGAGATCAGCGGCTCGATCCGACTCTTGCAGCGCTCGCAGAGCGCGACCGAGTGCCGGTACGCCTCGCGCTTGACGAGCAGGCCGCGCTCCCGGATCCAGGCGAGGATCCGCTCCTCCGCCTCCTCCTGCGTCAGCCCGGCCAGCTCACCCGCGTGCTCGTTCATGCGCCCGTCGGGGCCGATCACCCTCAGTTCGGGAAGCTCGTGCGCGCGGCCGATCTCGAAGTCGAGCGGGTCGTGTCCGGGCGTCACCTTGAGCGCGCCCGTGCCGAACTCCGGATCGACACGATCGTCCTCTATCACCGGTACGGCGCGCTCGAGAAACGGCACGATCACCTTTCGCCCGACCGCATGGCGCCAGCGCTCGTCGCCTGGCGCGACCGCGACGGCCACGTCGGCCGGGATCGTGGCGGGCCGCGCCGTCGCGATCGTGACGCCGTCCTCGGGATCGTCGGCGAACGGATAGCGCACGTGGGTCAGCGCGCCGTCCTTCTCCTCGTGCACGAGCTCGAGGTCCGAGAGCGACGTCTCGTGGTACGGGCACCAGTTGATGATCCGGTTGGCGCGGTAGATCCAGCCCTTGCGGTGGAGGTGCACGAAGAAGCGCATCACCGCCCTCACGTACGCGTCGTCCATCGTGAAGCGCTCGCGGCGGTAGTCCATCGAGGCGCCCAGGCGCCGGAACTGGCCCATGATCGTGCCGCCGTACCGGCGGAGCCAGTCCCAGACGATCTCGACGAAGCGCTCGCGGCCGATTTCCTCGCGCGAGGTGCCCTGCTCGAGGAGGTGCTTCTCGACGGCGTTCTGGGTCGAGATCCCGGCATGGTCGTAGCCGGTCAGGAACGCGGTCTCGAAACCGCGCATCCGGTACCAGCGGACGAGCAGGTCGGCCAGCGAGATCTGAAGCGCGTGACCCGTGTGGAGGGCCCCGGTGACGTTCGGGGGCGGGTGTGCGACGACGAACGTGTCGCGACCGGTGCCGGGCTCGGCGTTGTAGAGGCCCTCCTCCTCCCAGGTGCGCTGCCAGCGCTCTTCGACGCCTCCAGGCTTGTAAAGCGGCTCCATGAGGCAAGTTTACGAAGACGTGCACGAGTTCTTTCACGCGCTTGGGGTCTTCTTCGATCAGCTCGCCTCGGTCAGCTGGCCGGCGCTCGCGATCGCGCTCGCGCTGCATTTCGGCAAGGTGGCGGTGCGAACGGTCGCCTGGCGCAACATCCTGCGAGCCGCCTACCCGGAGACGCGGGTGCCGCTTCCTCCCGTCTTCGGCGCCTACGTGGCGGGAGTCGGGATCAACTCGATCGTGCCGGGCAGGGGCGGCGACCTGGTCAAGCTCTACCTCGTCCGGCGAAAGATTTCGGGGGCGACGTACACCACGCTTGCCTCCACGCTCTTCACGGAAACGCTCGTCGACCTGGTGCTGGCAAGCTCGATCTTCATCTGGGCGCTGACCCAGGGGGTGCTGCCAAGCCTCGACGTCCTGCCGAACCTTCCGTCCTTCGACTGGGGCTGGCTCCTCCGGCACGGGCGCCTCACCGCCACGGTGGTCGCGGTGCTGACCCTAGCCACGCTCTGGTTCGTGTGGTGGGCGTCCCGCCATATCGAAGAGTTCAAGCAGCGCGTCGGAGCCGGCGTCGCGATCCTGCGCGACCGGCCGCGGTACCTGCGCGAGGTGGCGAGCTGGCAGCTGCTGAGCTGGGTGCTCCGGATCGCTTCCCTCTACTTCTTCCTGCGCGCCTTCCACGTCCGGGCGACCGTGCACAACGCGCTGCTGGCGCAGACAGTCGACAGCCTCGCCACGCTGTTGCCGTTCTCACCGGGCGGCGCAGGCACCAAGCAAGGGCTGCTCGTCTACGTCCTCAGGGGCCAGGCCCCGTCCTCCGAGCTGCTCGCCTTCAGTGTCGGCACCAACATCGCCATCGTGCTCTTCAACGTCGCGGTCGCGGCCGCCGCGATCTTCCTCATGCTGAGGACGCTGCGCCTCGGTGTGATCATCGGCCGCGCCAAGGCGGCCCGGAAGTCCGAGCAGGCCTGACTAGGCCGATTCTTCGGCGAGCTCTTCCGGCTGCTCGTCGCCGGCGCCCGCACTCGTGACGAGCGTCGGCTTGAGACCCTTCTCGATCGTCTCCTTGGTGATCGCGCACTTGACGACGTCCTTGCGCGAAGGAAGCTCGAACATGACGTCGAGCAGGGCGGTCTCGATGATCGAGCGCAGTCCGCGCGCCCCGGTCTCGCGCTTGAGCGCCTTCTCTGCAATCTCCCAGAGAGCCTCTTCGGTGAAGACGAGCTCGATGTTGTCGTAGGCGAAGAAGCGTTGGTACTGGCGCGTGAGCGCGTTCTTCGGCTCGGTGAGGATCTGGACTAGGTCTTCCTTCTGCAGCTGGTGCACGGCCGAGACGACCGGCAGCCGGCCGATGAACTCCGGGATGAGGCCGTACGAGAGAAGATCCTCCGGCATCACCTTCGAGAGCGTCTCGGAGGCCTCGAACGAGTTCCGCGAGCGGATGTCGGCGCCGAAGCCGACCGCGTGCTTGCCGATCCGGCGGCCGATGATCTTCTCCAGGTCGGCGAACGCGCCGCCGCAGATGAAGAGGATGTTCGTCGTGTCGATCGAGAGGAACTCCTGGTGCGGGTGCTTGCGTCCGCCCTGCGGCGGCACCGAGGCCACCGTTCCCTCGAGGATCTTCAGCAGCGCCTGCTGCACGCCCTCGCCGGAGACGTCGCGCGTGATCGACGGGTTGTCCGCCTTGCGCGCGATCTTGTCCACCTCGTCGATGTAGATGATCCCGGTCTCCGCCTTCTTGATGTCGAAGTCGGCGGCCTGGATCAGCTTGAGCAGGATGTTCTCGACGTCCTCGCCCACGTAGCCCGCCTCGGTGAGCGCGGTTGCGTCGGCAATCGCGAACGGGACGTTCAGGATTCGCGCCAGCGTCTGGGCCAGCAGCGTCTTCCCGCACCCGGTCGGGCCGAGCAGGAGGATGTTCGACTTCTGCAGCTCGACGTCGTCGTCCTCCGAGGCCATCTGTACGCGCTTGTAGTGGTTGTAGACCGCGACGGCGAGCGTACGCTTCGCTTCTTCCTGCGAGACGACGTAGTCGTTCAGGACCGAGTAGATGTCCTTCGGCCGCGGCAGGTTCTCGAGGTCCAGCTGCGCAGGAGCGGTCAGCTCCTCGTCGATGATCTCGTTACAGAGATCGATGCACTCGTCGCAGATGTAGACGCCGGGACCGGCGATCAGTTTCTTGACCTGGCGCTGGCTCTTGCCGCAGAAACTACAGAGCAGCTGCTCGTTGCCGTCGGATGCGCGGGCCACGTCTCTCCTTTTAGCTCGAAAACGTCTGGACTGCTAGGGCTTGTCGCCGTCTCTGGCGGTATCGCGGTGAATGATCACATTGTCGATGATGCCGTAGTCCTTCGCTTCTTGCGGGGTCATGAAGTAGTCGCGCTCCATGTCCTTGGAGACTTTTTCCATCGGTTGTCCCGTGTGCTCGGACATGATCTCCTCGAGCCGCCGCTTGAGGGCGATCGTCTCACGGGCATGGATCTCGATGTCGGTCGCCTGCCCCTGGAAGCCGCCCCAGACCTGGTGGATCAGGATCTTGGCGTTCGGCAGCGCCATTCGCTTTCCTTTCGCGCCGCCCGCAAGCAGGAGTGCGCCCATCGACATCGCGGTGCCGACGCAGATGGTCTGCACGTCGGGCTTGATGAACTGCATCGTGTCGTAGATCGCGAGCCCGTGGTACACGGAGCCGCCCGGTGAGTTGACGTAGATCGAGACGTCTTTGTCGGGGTCTTCGGATTCGAGATGGAGAAGCTGGGCGATGAGCAGGTTGGCGATCTGGTCGTCCACGGCCGTGCCGAGGAAGATGATTCGCTCGTTCAGGAGGCGCGAGTAGATGTCGAACGCGCGCTCGCCTCGGGAAGTCTGCTCGATCACCATCGGGATCAACGGGCTCATGCTGGCTCCTTGCTGCCGGGGGTCCACAGTTTCGTGTCGGTCTTGGGCGTTTCCTTGTCGGGTGTCCAAATTTCCTCTCTCGCGCGCGCGACCTCGACGGGAACGCGTTTCGCCTCGGCGACCACGCGATCGAGCGCCTTGCGCAGACGGAGGTCGCCGCGCAGCGCCTCGTGGCGGCCGTCGCTGAAAACCTGCCCGATCGCCTCGTCCGCGTCGTCGCCCTGGAGCTCGGCCTGCTCGCGAATCAGCTCTTCGATCTCCTCGTCGGGAACCTCGAGGCCAAGCTGATCGGCAACCGCCTCCAGCACGAGCTCGCGCGCGACCGAGAGCGCGGCCTCGGCGCCCATGCGCTCGACGAGCTGGTCGGCCGTCTGGCCCGAGAGCTGGAAGTACGCCTCGGCGCTGATGCCCCGGCGCTCGAGCGAACGACCGAGCCCGTTCAACAGCTCGCGCGTCCTCGCCTCGACGAGCGGCCCACCGACCTGGACGTTGGAGGCCTCGACCAGTCGGTCGACGGCGGCCGAGCGGAACTGCGTCTCCGCCTCCTCTTCCAGCACCTCGCGGATCCGGCGCTCGATGTCGGCGCGCAACTCCTCCAGCGTGTCGAACTCGCTCGCGGCCTTGGCCAGCTCGTCGTCCAGGGGCGGCAGCACCTTCTCCTTCAGTTCTTTGACCTCCACCTTCGCCGTGCCGGTGGAGCCGTCAGCCAGCTCGAACTCGACCTCCTTGGTCTCGCCCTGAGACGCGCCGGTGAGCGCGCGCTCGATCTCCTCGACGAGCCGGCCGGAGCCGAGCTCGACGACGAGGTCGCGCTGCCCTTCGCCGGCCTCGTCGAGCGCGTCCACCACGAGGACGTCGCCGGTCCTGGCCGGCCGGCCCTCGACGGGCGCGAGCTCGGCGACGGAGGCACGCAGCTCTTCGAGCTCCTGGTCGATCAGTCCCTCGGGAATCTCGGGCTCGGCGTACGGCACCTCGAGCTCCGTCCAGTCGGCAGGCTCCGGCTTGGGCTGAATGGGCACGGTCGCGGTGAACTGGAACTCCTCGTCCTCGGACGTCGGCAGGTCGTAGTCGTACTCGGGCGCCGCAATCGGGCGGATGCGCGTCGTGGCGGCGGCGCTCATGAACCAGCCGCCGATGTGGCTCTCGACGGCCTCCTTGAAGATCCGCTCGCGGCCAAGACGAGCCTGCAGCACTGCGGGAGGCACCTTCCCCTCACGGAAGCCCGGCACCTTTACCGAGCCGGCCAAATCCGAGGTCGCGTGCTCGACGGCATGTTCGAGGTCCTCCGGTGGGACCTCGACCGTGAGTCGAACCTTGTTGTCGGGCAGCTCCTCGACCTGCGTCGCCATCGCCCGGTCCATTCAAGCAAAGTAGACCCGGGAGCCGTAGTGGGCGCTCGGCCACCCGCAGCCGGCCTGCGGCTGCGGCTCACTGGGGCACCTCCGGTCGTCGGGGAAGCCCGGCGGACGTCCTCCCTGGCTGCGAAAGCAACCGGCGGCGATGCGGGCGAGAGGACTCGAACCTCTAAGGGGCCTTCACCCCAACGGGACCTAAACCCGCCGCGTCTGCCAATTCCGCCACGCCCGCGCGTTTCGAAAAGGATACGGGCGAGCAAGTCGTGCTCGTGATGCGAGAGCAAGACGATCGCGAGCTGGAAAGCCGCGAGTCCGCCGAAACCAAGTTCGACGAGGCCGTCGAAGAGGAGTCGGAGGAGCGTGAAGAGGCCGCCGAGCAACTCTCGGATCCTCCCGCTCCCGAAGAGGAGAACGACCCTGGCTAACTAATACCGGCGAGAGCAGTCTCAAGCCTCGTCATGAACGCAATGGTCGTCCAACTCCCCACGGTCGAGTCGCTGAGCGACGAGATCCGTGGGCTCGTCTACGAGCGCCAGACGATGCGCACTGTCGGTGTGGCCGCCGAGGAGCTCGAGCGCAACCGTGTCGAGCTCGTCCGAGCTCAGCAGGAGCTCGTGCAAGCGCTGATCCGGCGCTACCTCCCGGCCGGCCGCGCGGCGTAGCTCACAGCCCCCGACGGGCTATCCTGTCTTCGCTCGCGGTGGCGGTAGCTCAGTTGGTAGAGCCCCGGGTTGTGGTCCCGGTGGTCGCGGGTTCGAGTCCCGTCCGCCACCCTCAGCGTCCCTGGCCGGCGCTCGCTTGCGGCCGCGAGCGCCTCCAGCGCCAGCGGCGCGCCAGGAACACGAGCCCGGGTCTGGCAAACTCACACCAGGGCCCCGTAGCTCAGCGGAAGAGCAACGGACTTCGAATCCGTGTGCGGAGGTTCGACTCCTCCCGGGGCCATACTGCGAAAGCCTTGACTCAGGAGTCGAGCTGGCCTCGGTAAGGGGCGTCCGCTGACCGACCGAACGGCGCGTATGCCTCCTTGGGGTTCGGCGTCTCCATCTCAACGCTCGCACCGTGGCGGCCGGCAACTTCCGAGACCGGGTAGACGATGTCCTGGCTGGCACGAGAGCCGGCCGCGAGGATCACGCAAGCGGCGTCGCCCGCGCCGACGAAGACGTGGTCGGTCCAGGGCGGACAGTGGACGAAATCCCACGCCTTCAAGGGGTGCTCCTCCTCTTCGATGAGCAGCAGGCACTCACCCCGGAGGACGAGAAAGTCCTCCTGCGCGCTCTCGCGGTGGTAAAGACACGACGGCTGGCCAGGCTCGAGCACCACGATGTTGATCCCAAGCTCCTTGAACTCGGGCTCGCCTTCGAAAACCGTTCCGGAGCCGAACTTCTCGTGCTCGCCCCAGCGTGCCTCTTTGGCATTGACGACGAACCAGCCGTCTCCCTTCGGGACGAGGCCGTTTTCGGTCTGCTCCAGGAGTGCTTCGGGAACCATCTCAACCTCCAATAGTCGGGGCCACTAGGGAATCAGCGGAGTCGAATCGAGCTTCTGCCGCAACCCCTGGACCGACTCGAAGACCACGACCGCGCCTGCGTCTCGCAGCTCCTGCTCGGAGAAGCCGCCGGTGATCACGCAGATGGTCTCCAAACCCGCCTTGCGGGCGGCCTCGACGTCCCAGGGCGTGTCGCCGACCATGACCGCGTCATCCGTACGCGCCTTCTCGAGCGCGGCGTGGACGAGATCCGGCTCGGGCTTGGTCGCCTTGACGTCGTCGTCGGTCGTCCAGGCGTCGGCGAGCTCGCGTACGTCGAGCAACTCGAGGTAGTGGTCGATCTCCTCCTGCGGCGAGGAGCTTGCGAGCACGGTGGTCAGACCGCGTTCCTTCAAATCGACGATCAGCTCCCTCGAGCCTTCGAGCGGGGAAACCTCGCCGATCAGGCCTCCGTACTCCTCGTCCCGAGCGTCGCGGATCTCCTCGCCGCGCTCCTCGTCGACGCGATCGCCGAGGAGCGCCGGTAGCAGCTGATCGCCGCCCATGCCGACGTGCCGGTGGATCCGCCAGAGCGGGAGGACGATCCCGCTCCGGCGGAACGCCCGGTACCACGCGAGCGCGTGGTGGTAGTTGGAGTCGACCAGCGTGCCGTCGACGTCCAGCAGCGCGGCCCGCGCCACCTACTTCGGTGTCGCGTCCGCGTGCACGGCCTGCTTCGCGTGGCGGCCTTCGGCGAACTCTTCGATGATCTTCGCGTTGAACGCCGGCAGGTCGTCCGGCTTGCGGCTCGTCACGAGGCCGTTGTCGACGACGACTTCCTCGTCGACCCAGTTGCCGCCGGCGTTGCGGATGTCGGTTTGCAAGCTCGGCCAGGACGTAACCGTGCGGTCCCGTACAACGCCCGCCTCGACGAGCATCCACGGGCCGTGGCAGATGACGGCGACCGGCTTGCCCTGCTCGAAGAACTCGCGCGTGAACTCGACCGCGTTCTCGTCCATCCGCAGCGTGTCGGGATTGCCAACGCCGCCGGGGATCACGAGCGCGTCGTAGTCGTCGGCGCTGGCTTCCTCGACCGTGCGGTCGACCTTGAAGGTGTCGGCCTTGTCGTAATGGTTGAACCCCTGGATCTCCCCATCGCCGAGCGAGACGAGCTCGGGAGTGGCGCCCTCGTTCTGGACTGCCTTCCATGGCTCGGTCAGCTCGACCTGCTCGACCATGTCGGTGGCGAGGAATGCCACGCGCTTGCCTTGCAGCTTGTCAGCCACGGCTAACCCCTTTCGCTTGACTGCCGCCTACGGCGCGGGCGGTGGTGGTGGAGGCGGTTCTTCTTCCTCCACATAGGTAGTGCTTCGCCGCCTGGACGGTCGGTAAACCCGTCGCCTGACCGCGCGAGCCCCCGGGTCGGCGTACCCGGGCCCCCAGAACCCAACTCCCCACCAGGTGCGCCAGAGAACGAGCGAGATCAGGAAGACGACGAGCCCGACGACCATCAGGATGACGCCGACGACCTGTGGGTCGACGCTGCCGCCCTCAACGTCGACGGCCCAGGTCAGGATCGCACCGGCGGCGATCAGGATCAGGCTGATGACGATTCCCATCAAGGTGTCTTACCCTCGCCTTGCCTTTCGAACCCGCTGCCCGCCAGGACCGCCGCCGCAGCCGACATGACTGCGGCTCACAACGTGACTGGGTCAACGAACCGTCGAAGGTCGTCGTGCCCGCGCAGCGGGGACTTTCGAGGCGAGTGCGCCTGGGAGGATTCGAACCTCCGACCGACGGCTTAGAAGGCCGTTGCTCTTCCGCTGAGCTACAGGCGCCCTGAGACCGAAGGGTACCTCTGGTAGGGGCCGCTATCGGCTGCGGGCGCCGAAGTCGGCGGTGACGACCGTGGCGGGTCTGCCGCCGTAAAGACCTGGGGCACGCGTCGAGTGCATCGCGACGATGCCGATCTCCCGCCAGCGCGGCGAGAGCAGGTTGGCCCTGTGAGGCGGGCTACCGAGCCAGAGCTTGAACGCGCGGAGTGCGCCGATGTCGGGCGCGCCCCAAACCAGGTTCTCGCCCACCGTCCAGCTATGGAAGCCGCGCAGCGGGTAGAACCGTCCGATCCGCGAAGAGAACGACGCGCCGTTGGCCGAGTTGTGGCTGAAGTAGCCGAGGCGCGCCATCTCCGTCGAGTGGGCGCCGGCGGCAGCGCTCAAAGCTGGTGAGAGACGTAGACGGGTGAGGCCGCGGCTCGTTCGGAGCGCGTTCACCTGGTCGAGCAGGGTCGTCTGGAGCTGGGCAGCCGGCGTCATCGTCCCGCGAGCATCGGCCGAACCGGCCGAGGGGGCGGCCAGCGACAAAAGGATCGTGGCCAAGCCGGCGAGGATGCGCACCTTTCCTGCCATGAGTGCACCATCGGCAGGGACGTCCCACGGCTAAAGGTCCTAGAGAGCCGTCGCGGTCCGCCGTTCGTTCCTGTGCCGCAGCCAGTCCAGGAGAAGCACCTGGATCGAGCCGGCGACCGGGATTGCGGCCAGGGCCCCGAGGACTCCGGCCAGCTCGGCGCCGACGAGAATCGAGATCAGGACGGTCAGCGGCGAGAGTTGCACGGTGCGCCCATAGACGATCGGCTGGAGGAGGTGGTTCTCGACCTGCTGGTAGACGACGAAGAAGATCACGACCACGATCCCGGCCGGGACCGAGTGCAAGAAGGCCACGGTGCCGATCAGGATCGCGGCGATCGTCGCGCCCGCTAGCGGGATCAGGTCGAGGATCGCGACGATCAACCCGAGCGCGACCGCGTACGGGACGCCCATGATCAGCAGCACGAGTGTCGTCAGGCTCCCCGCGATCAGGCTTATCAGCAGGTTGCCCGTCACGTAGCCGCCGACGGTGCGGTAGATGTCGCCGCCCACCTTGCGCCAGCGCTGCTCGGAGCGCTCCGACATGAGGCCGTAGCAGCGGTCGATCCAGGTGGGTCCTTCGAGGAGCATGAAGAACGTCATGAAGGCGATCGTCAGCGTGGCGACGACGATCGACACGACGCCCTTGGCCACCGACAGGGCCACGCCGGAGAGGCCTAGGACCTTCGCGGCACCGCCGTCCTTGACCGCGGCTTCGATCCGCTCCTGGATGTGGTACTTCGTCTCGAGGAAGCCGAGCCGCCCGCGCCCTTGAGTGATGTCGTTCGCGTAGTCGGGCAGCTTCTGCACGAAGTCGTTGACCTGGCTCACCAGCGTCGGCACGAAGGTAAAGCCGATCGCGGCCAAGAAGGCGAGCGCGAGCGTGAACGTGATCCCCGCCGCGGCCCCCCGGCGCTTGACACCGTGCCGCTGAAACCAGCCCACCGCCGGGTTGAGCGCAACCGCCAGGAAGAGAGCTATCAGGATCCACGTCAGGACGTGGCGTGCGATCCAGACCACTTCGAGCAGGACCGCAACCGCGATGATCGTCGCGAGCAGCGACAGCACGGTCCGCAGCCGGAAGCGGACGAGACGCTCCGGAATCACCCGCCCAGGATCGCGAAGCCGTCGGACGGTCAGAGCGGGCGGCGGGGATCGAACCCGCATAACCAGCTTGGAAGGCTGGGGCTCTACCATTGAGCTACGCCCGCGGCGAAGCCGTAGCGTACCGCCGGTGGACGCGGTCATCCTCGCCCGGCACGGCGAAAGCGAGCTCTCGGTCGTCGGGCGCACCAACGGCGAGCCGGGCACGCCCTGTGCCCTCACCGAGACCGGCCGGGAGCAGGCGCGCCACCTCGGTCGGCTCCTCGACGGAGCCGATCTGAACCTGTGCGTCGTCTCCGAGTTCCAGCGGGCGCAGGAGACGGCCGACCTCGCTCTGGAGGGGCGCGAGGTTCCGCGGCTCGTGCTCCCGGAGCTGAACGACATCCGCTTCGGCGACTTCGAGGGACGAGCGCTGACCGAGTACCGGGCCTGGGCACATGCGCACGGGCCCGAGGAGGTCGCTCCCGGCAACGGAGACAGCCGGGTGGAGACCGTCCGTCGCTACATCAGGGCCTACCGAAAGGTTCTTACCCGCCCCGAGGAAACGATCCTCGTCGTCGCGCACGGCCTGCCGGTGCGCTACGTCCTCGATGCAGTTGCCGGCCGCAACCCGGCTGCCGCGGTCGCGCAGATGCCCTACGCGGAGCCGTTCAGGGTGAGGGCCGAGGAGCTGCGCTCGGCCGTCGAGCGGCTCGAGGCCTGGGCGGCGGCCCCGGCCTGGGTGATCGAGTCGAACCCGGGCGTCGTGCTCTAGGCTCGTTACCCGGCAAGCGCCGTGGGCGGCGTCGGCTCCGCATCCTTCTGAAGCGCGTCGAGCAACGCCTCCACCCGTACCCTCGGCACCGCCATGTGCTTCAGCTCGCAGAGCTCCCGGGCTTGGTGGAGCGCAGCTCGGGCCTCCACGGGTTGATCGTGACTCAGCACTTCCGCGAGGTCGACCAAGGCCTCAACCCGGATCAGCGGCGCATCAGACTCACCGAGCGCAAGGACCGCCTCCCGCGCCAGTTGCTCGGCCGCCAGACCGTCCCCGCGCTGCGAGAGCACCTTTGCCCGCACCAGACGCCAGAGCGCCTGGGCCTCGACATCGTCTTCGGCTGCCAGCCGGCTGGCCGTGACAGCAAGCTCCTCCGCCTCGCGGTGCTCCTGCTGGACGTACACCGCCTGGGCAAGCGTCGCGAGCACGACCGGCCGAAGGTAGCGCTCGCCGATGGCCGCGAGCGTGGCATCGTCTCGCCGCAGATCCGCCTCGGCTGCTGCGGCGTCCCCGGCCAGTAGCTCAACTCGCCCGGAGGTCAGCGAGGTGGAGGCGGCGAGCACGGTTGCGCCGAGATCCTCTCGAAGATGGCGCGCTCGCCGATAGAGCTCGCGTGCTTCCTCGAACTCGCCGTTCAGGGCGAGCAAGGACGCGAGCGAACAGAGCGCAACGGCCTCGGCCTGTCGATCGGCGAATCCCCGGGCGATGATCTCCCGGCAGCGCTCAATCCCCTCGGGGACGGGAGTCGGGCCTTCCGAGAGCGAGAGCGTGTACGCGGCAGTCGTGCGGGCTTCCTGGCGCCTGAGCCCCGCTGCGCGCGCGTGCTCGATCGCCCGCTGCTGAGCGATGGCCGTCTCTTCCCAGTGACACACGGTCGCGTGCACCGCGGCGACGATCCGCCAGGCTTTAGC
>DATHAF010000016.1:0-36399 GCA_035296785.1 Gaiellaceae bacterium | reverse complement strand
GCCAGCTTCATGGATCTGGTCGAGGCGTCCAAGCATTACCCGTGCGTCAAAAGCGCATGGGTGGAATACCTGGGCGAGTCTCCCGAGCCGGTGATCGATCGCGTTCAGTAACGCGAACCCGCGACGCTGGGTTGGGCCAGCGTGCGGGAATGTCACCTGACCATGCTCAGCTCCTCGAGGGTCGAGACCTGGCGCTCAGCGAAGAGCCTCCTCAAACCGCGGGTCGTCGCGTATGGCCGCGAAGTCGTCTTCCCTGCGCGCCTGCTCGCGGAACGGCGGGAACAGCTCGACGGCTCGCCGGAGGTGGCCGAACGTCTCGTCGCCGGTCTCGCCCGCCAGCGTCGCGAAGCACGCGTAGTTGTAATGGAGGCCCGGGTGGTCCTGCGTGTGCTCGAGGCCGCTGCGGACGGCTTCGAGCGCGTCGGCGTAGCGCAACTCGCCGTAGGCGCTCATCGACTCGCTGTGGAACGGCCACGCCTCACCCCAGTCGAGCGCCTGGTACGCCTCGCCGGCTGTCGCGCCGAGGGCGAGGACGGTTCCGTCCCCGGTCGCCTTCCGCCGCGACTCCGGCCGAACGAACACGAGTGTCCCTGCGGGCGCTTCGAACGTCTCGCCGTCGACCTCGAAGGTCGCCTTCCCGTCGAGCACGATGTACAGCTCCTCCTGACCCGACCCGGCCTCGTCGTGCTCATTGATCAGTGTGCCGTCCTCGCCGGGGGTGTAGGCGTTGATTCCGAATGCGCGGATCCCGAGGTGCTCGCGCACAGGGATATCTCTGCCGCGCCGCTCGATGTCGTCGAGGCGCGCGACCTGCCACTTCGGGTTGTCGTTCATCCGATCACCTCCATGCAGCGCCGGGCAAGTTGCGAAACGTCGAGCGTAACCGCTGTCAGGCGCGTCACTGATCTCTCGTCGCCACGCGGGTCGGGTCGATCGCACTGACCAGCATCTAGGGCTAGCCGACTCACCGGCCGTGCGGGAAATCTCATCCGCGGCCGGGCGGGAAAGTCACCCCGGCAGGCCGCGCTCACGCGGCTTGCTTCGTCGCGTCGCCTTGCTCTGACTGCTCGTGCACCCAAGCCAAGATCGCCCGAGAATGGCTGATGATCCTGCCGTCGGGGAGTTTGAGCGTCGGTAGCTTTTTCGTCCCGGTTGCCTGGAAGAGCTGATCGCGGGAGCCTCTACGCAGAAAAGGCAACGGACTGCCGTGTGCGGCGATGACTTTCTGATAGTCGATTCCTGCACCTCGCAGCGCTTCTTGAACGCGCCGGCAGGGGTGGAACCGTGGCCCGCCGTCATCCCCGTGGCAAACGAAAAGGGTCGGCTTCTCCTCCATCCTGTTCCTCCCAAATACTGGGTTCCGCAGTTCGTTTCCCTCTCCGCGCGAAAACCATTCGCTATGAGGGAGCCACCCCTGCGCTAGCGTTCGGACCCGCGAATGTCGTGCGCGCGGCTCCGATAGCGCCATTTGGGTAGGTCGAACCGGAAGTCCCGGAAGCGTCGCCTGGGCCAGTGTGCGCGAATGTCACCCGAGCATCCGAAAATATCGGGCGATCGGGAGCAGCGTGAAGCCCGCGGCCTCATATGCCGCCCGCGCAGGTGCGTGACCAGGGTCCCCGCCGGTTTCGACCACCGCGATATCCATTGCCACAACGCTGCATGTGCTCGGTCGCGTATTCCGTGAGCCGAGAACTGATCCCGCGCCGCTGATAGTCGGGGTCGACGCCGACGATGTCGATGAGGCCCATGCGTTCGTGGAAGGCATTCAGCGCAACGGCGACGAATGCGACGGGGCTTCGGTCGACGACGGCCACGAAGACGTCCCGCTCC
Source organism: Gaiellaceae bacterium (assembly GCA_035296785.1). Taxonomy (GTDB): domain Bacteria; phylum Actinomycetota; class Thermoleophilia; order Gaiellales; family Gaiellaceae; genus AC-32. The sequence continues at coordinate 34,569 of DATHAF010000016.1, read as the reverse complement.
TCGCTCATGCAGCTTGGACCTGACGGACGCGGCTTGGCTTGCCCGCCAGTCGGGATGAAGGCGAAGGAAGAGCTCGCCGAGGACTTCCCGAACCGAGTCGAAGACCGGGGCCCACGCACGAAGGCGAGAACTCGACCACGGCGTCGAGGTTGCCCTTGCGGAACTCGCGGATCTGAATCGCGTCCTCGCCCACGGTCGGGCCTGGGAAGAGCGTCGACTGACGCTAACAGGACCTTCGCGGCGAGAGCGGTCTGCCACGAAGACCGCTGGCCAGCAGCCTCGCCTGTGCCAGTGTTCGTCGGAATGATGGTCTCTGGTAGGCCCCGGGGTCTGACTCGCTTCGACTCTCGTGAGGTCGGCCAAGACCTCGACAGCTGCCCGCACACCTTCCGAGGCGCCGCCCTCCATCTAGCCCTGAACGTGTCAACCCTTCGCAAATCGGCTCACGAACGGCTCTCGGTTGACCTGGTGCGATGGAAAGTGGTACAAGCGCCTCGCATTGCGCAGTGCGGCTCATACGGAGCGCCGGGGGGCGGTCAGTGTTCCGCGAAGCCTCGACGAGATCGATCAGGCGATCATCGAAGCGCTCCAGAAGAACGGCCGTGAACCCTTCCGGCGGATCGCCGGCAACGTCGGCGTCTCCGAGGCGACGATTCGCGCGCGCTACGCGCGCCTCTGCGAGGACGACATTCTCCAGGTCACCGGCGTGACGAACCCGCTCGGGCTTGGCTTCGACGCGATTGCGATGGTCGGTATCCGCACGAGTGGCGCTCCCGAGCCGGTCGCCGACGAGATCTCGCACTGGGACGAAGCGGGCTACGTCGTCATCACGGCAGGCCAGTTCGACATCCTCGTCGAGCTCGTCTGCGCCGACCGCCGACAGCTGCTCGACCTCACCGGCCGCATCCGCGAGCTCGACGGCGTCACCTCGAGCGAGAGCTTCCTCTACCTCGAGCTCTGGAAGCAGCTCTACGACTGGGGCGCGGGCGTGCAGAACGGCGTCTGGGCGGGGGCGCGCACCTGATGGCGGTCGAGAGCCGCGTCGAGACCGCGCTGGAGGCCCCGGAGGCGGGTCGCACGGTCGACGTCCGCCTCGAGCACGTTACGAAGCGCTTCGGCGACGAGGTCGTCGCCGTCGACGACGTCTCCCTCGAGATCGAGCGCGGGAGCTTTTTCGCGCTGCTAGGCCCTTCCGGTTGCGGCAAGACGACGACGCTGCGGATGATCGGCGGCTTCGAGGAGCCGAACGAGGGGGCGATCTACCTGGGCGAGGAGCCGGTCACGGGCACGCCGCCGTACAAGCGCGACGTGAACACCGTCTTCCAGTCCTACGCGCTCTTCCCGCACTTGACGACCTTCGAGAACGTCGCGTTCGGCCTCCGCCGCCGCGGTGTGCGCGGTAACGACGTGCGCGGCCGCGTCGAGGAGATCCTGCGGATCGTCGGCCTCGCCGGCTTCGAGAAGCGCAAACCGCGGCAGCTCTCGGGCGGCCAGCAGCAGCGCGTTGCCCTCGCACGAGCGCTCGTGAACAGGCCGCGAGTCCTGCTCCTCGACGAGCCGCTTGGCGCGCTCGACCTCAAGTTCCGCAAGCAGATGCAGCTCGAGCTGAAGGCGATCCAGCACGACCTCGGCATCACCTTCGTCCACGTCACGCACGACCAGGAGGAGGCGATGGTGATGGCAGACCGGATCGCGATCATGAACCAGGGCCGGATCGAGCAGCTCGGCGCGCCGAGTGACCTCTACGAGCGCCCGCAGACGGCGTTCGTCGCTGGCTTCCTCGGCATCTCGAATCTCCTTCCGGGGACCATCTCGGGTCGCGGCACGGTGCGCCTGGACGACGGCACCGACGTGCGCGTGTCGCCCCAGGCGCTCGACGGACGGACCGGTCGCGTCGCCGCCGGCGTGCGTCCCGAGAAGATCCGGCTCGGCCACGGCGAGGAAAACCGCCTCACGGGCCGACTACTCGAGACTGCATACGTCGGCGTCGCGACGCAGTACGTGCTCGAGACGACGGCCGGCAAAGTCAGCGTCTACGTGCAGAACAGCGAGCCCGGCGCCCGCGAGCAGGCGCCGAGGGAGATTTCGTGGAGCCCCGACTCCACGTTCGTTGTCGACTCAACGGAGGGAGCCGAATGACCGACCAGCTCACCAGGCGGCAGCTGCTCGAGCGGGCAGCCATCGGAGGCGCCGCGATCACGTTCCCGGGCATCCTCGCCGCCTGCGGCGGCGGCGGCTCTGACGCAAGCGAAGGCACGACGAGCGTCGAGCGCAAGCTCGCGAAGACGCTGCGGATGTCGAACTGGACGCTCTACATCGACGTCAAGGGCAAGCGGCACCCGACGCTCGAGCAATTCGAGAAGAAGACGGGCGTCCACGTCAAGTACACGGAGGACATCGACGGCAACGCCAGCTTCTTCGGGAAGATCCAGCCGCAGCTCCAGCGTGGGCAATCGGTCGACCGCGACATCATCGTCATGACCGACAACTCGCGCTACCCGTCCCTTCTGATCGACAAGGGCTGGGTCGAGAAGCTCGACAAGAGCGCGATCCCGAACATGAAGAACCTGATCGCCCAACAGCGGCACCCCGCCTGGGACGAGGACCGTGACTACAGCCTGCCGTGGCAGTCGGGCATCACCGGGATCGGCTACAACGCGAAGCTGACCGACCCCGTGAAGAGCATCGACGACCTCCTGACGGACCCGAAGCTCAAGGGCAAGGTCGGTGTCCTCGACGACTATTCCGGGACGCTCACGCTGGTGATGCTGGCCAACGGTGACGACCCCGGCAAGGTCACAGACGCGAGCTTCGACCGGGCGATCAAGAAGCTCCAGAAGGCGAGCGACTCCGGCCAGATCCGCCGCTTCTACGGCAACTCGTACAAGGAGGACTTCGCGAAGGGTGACCTCGCCGCGACGATCGCGTGGTCCGGCGACGTCGCGCAGCTCCAGTTCTCGAACAAGAACCTGCAGTGGGACGTTCCCACCGAAGGCGGCGAGATCTGGACCGACAACATGTTCATCCCGAAGGGCGGCAACGTCTACACGGCGTCGACCTTCATGAACTTCGTCTACGACCCGAAGGTCGCGGCGCAGATCGAGGCGTACATCCAGTACATCTGCCCTGTCGATGGCGCGAAGGCGGCGATGCTGAAGCTCGACCCGAGCCTCTCGAAGAACCGGTTGATCTTCCCGACGAAGCAGATGCTGGACAACGTCACTTCGCTCGACGCCAAGGCGTTCAACAACGAGAAGTACCTGACCACCTGGAACAACCTGATCTCGGCGTAGGCGAGCCTTGGGTTTCCTCCACCGGCATCGCGGGCTGACCCCGTATCTGCTGCTGGCGCCCGGGATCGCCTGGCTGGCCCTGTTCTTCCTCGTGCCGCTGGGCTTTCTCGCCTACCAGTCGCTGGAGTCCGGGTCGATCGACTTCGGCTACGCGTTCAACTGGGCCTGGGGGAACTACTGGGACGCCATCCACAACTACCGGAGACAGTTCATCCGCTCCTTCGAGTACGCCGGCATCGCCACCGTGCTCGCGCTCGTGATCAGCTACCCCGTCGCGTACTTCATCGCGTTCCGCGGCGGGCGCTGGAAGAACCTGCTGCTGCTGTGCATCGTCGCGCCGTTCTTCGTCACGTACCTGATCCGAACGCTCGCCTGGGGCACGATCCTCTCGGACAACGGCTTCGTCGTCCGCACGCTCCACGACCTGCACCTGCTCGGCTCCGACGGCCGGCTGCTCGCCACGTCGACCGCCGTCGTCGCCGGCATCACCTACAACTTCCTGCCCTTCATGGCGCTGCCCCTGTATGTCTCGCTCGAGCAAATCGACAGCCGGCTGATCGAGGCCGCCGAGGACCTGTACGCGAGCAAGTTGCAAGCATTTCTCCGCGTGACGCTGCCGCTCTCGCTGCCGGGCGTGGTCGCCGGGACTCTCCTCACCTTCATCCCGGCGGCCGGGGACTTCGTCAATGCGCAGCTGCTCGGCGGGACGAAGCAGCACATGATCGGCAACGTGATCCAGGCGAAGTACCTCGAGCTGATCGACTACCCGGCCGCGGCGGCGATGTCGTTCGTGCTGATGGCCGTGATCCTGATCCTGGTGCTCGCGTACGCGCGCGCAGTGGGCACGGAGCAGTTGACCGGATGAGCGCCGTCGCGACGGCGGCTCGACAACGGCCCCGTGTCGGTGCGCGGGCCTGGGCCTTCACGCGGCACCACGCCCTTACCGTCTACTCCGCGCTCTTCTTCCTCTACCTGCTGCTACCGATCGCCGTCGTGATGGTCTTCTCGTTCAATAACCCTTCCGGACGTACCAACTACACCTGGGAGCGCTTCACCTGGGACAACTGGATCCACTGGGACGACGTCCCCGGGATCCGCAGCGCAATCGTCCTTTCGCTCGAGATCGCCCTGCTGGCGAGCGTTGTCGCGACCGTGCTCGGCATGCTGATCGCACTCGCGCTCGTGCGCTACGGCTTCCGCGGCCGCGGCACGACGAACCTGCTCATCTTCTTGCCGCTCTCGACGCCCGAGATCGTGCTCGGCGCGTCGCTCGTCACGCTCTTCCTGAACTTCAACGTCGTCTTCGGCTTCTGGACGATCCTGATTGCGCACATCATGTTCTGCATCAGCTTCGCGGTCGTGACGATCAAGGCGCGGCTCATCGGCTTCGACCGCCACCTCGAGGAGGCGGCGATGGACCTCGGCGCGAACGAATGGGCGACGTTCCGCAAGGTGACGCTGCCGCTGATCGCGCCGGCGATTTTCGCCTCCCTGCTGCTCTGCTTCTCGATCTCCGTCGACGACTTCGTCGTTACCTACTTCAACTCGGGCAACGAGGTGACGTTCCCGCTCTTCGTCTGGGGCTCGGCCCGGGTCGGCGCGCCGCCACAGGTGAACGTGATCGGGACGGCGATCTTCGTGGTCGCGCTCGGCGCGATGCTCATAAACATCCTCCTCCAGACCCGTCGTTCGAAAGGAGCCGAATGACCACCGTCTCGCCCGGACTCTCGCCCGCCGAGCTCCAGAAAGCCGCCCGCGAGCACCTCTGGCTCCACTTTACCCGCATGGGCGGTTACCTCGACTCGGAGGTGCCGATCATCGTCCGCGGCGAGGGCTGCTACCTGGAGGACGCGAACGGCAAGCGCTACCTCGACGCGCTCGCGGGGCTCTTCGCCGTCCAGATCGGCTACTCGTACGGCGACGAGGTGGGTGAGGCCGCGGCGGCCCAGATGCGGGAGCTGCCGTTCTACACCAACTGGTCCTACGCACACCCGCGCGCGATTGAGCTAGCGGCCGAGGTGGCCTCACTCGCGCCCCGCGACCTGAACCGCGTGTTCTTCGTCTCCGGCGGTTCGGAAGCGGTCGAGGCCGCCTGGAAGCTCTCGCGGCAGTACTACTCGGCCCGGGGCGAGGACCGCACCGCGCTGGCGAGGATCCCGGCAGATCCGGGGGCGCCGCACCTGCGCGTCGACTTCGACGCCGAGCAGGCGGCTCGGGCAGGCGGCCAGCGCCGCTGGAAGGCGATTTCACGCCACGTCGCCTACCACGGGACGACGATGGGCGCGCTCTCGATCAACGGGATCCCCGCGCTCCGGAACCCGTTCGAGCCGCTCGTTCCCGACGTGCTCCACGTGCGGAACACCAACCGGTACCACCGCCCGGCGGAGGAGACCGAGGAGCAGTTCACACGCTTCCTGCTGGACGATCTCGAGCAGACGATCGAGGCAACGGGCCCGGAGACCGTCGCGATGGTGATTATGGAGCCGGTTCAGAACGCCGGCGGCGCCTTCACGCCGCCGGAGGGCTATTGGCGCGGCGTACGCGAGATCTGCGATCGCTACGAGATCCTGCTCTGCGCGGACGAGGTGATCACGGGCTTCGGCCGCGTCGGCGCGTGGTTCGCCTCCGAGCGCTACGACATCCGCCCCGACCTGATCACGTGCGCGAAAGGCCTCTCATCGGCGTACGCCTCCATCGGCGCGGTCCTCGCGACGGACCGCGTAATGGAGCCGTTTCTCGACAGTTCGCGGATGTTCACGCACGGCATCACCTTCGGCGGGCACCCGGTTCAGGCCGCGATCGCGCTGAAGAACATCGAGATCATGAAACGCGAGCGGATCGTCGAGCGCGTGGCGGCCGATCAGAGCGACGTCCGCAACACGCTCGCACAGCTGCTCGAGCTGCCGATCGTCGGCGACCTGCGCGGCACCGGGTTTTTCTATGCGCTCGAGCTCGTGAAGGACAAGGAGACCCGGACGACGTTTTCGGATGAGGAGTGCGAGCGTCTGCTGCGAGGCTTCCTCACGCCGCGGATGTTCGACGCCGGCCTCATCTGCCGAGCGGACGACCGGGGCGATCCCGTGATCCAGATCTCGCCGCCGCTCGTCGCCGGCCGGGCCGAGTTCGACAAGATCGTCGGGATCCTCGGGGAGGTGCTGGCGGAGGCCTGGGACCGAATCTGAGACCCAGCGTCGCTCCCGGCGCGGCGACGCCGTGGTGGATCGAAGAGGCACGTGCCGCGGAGGGCGCGTTCGAGCCGGCCCCTCCGCTCGAGGGCGACGTCGAAGCCGACGTTGCGATCGTCGGCGGCGGCTACACCGGTCTCTGGACCGCGCTGGCCCTCAAGGAGCGCGACCCGGACCTGGCCTTGGTCGTGCTCGAGGCGGAGGAGTGCGGCCTGGGACCTAGCGGGCGAAACGGCGGCTTCGTCCACGGCTATTGGAGTCACCTGCCACGTCTCCGCGAGCGCTTCGGCGACGAGGGCGCGCTCGCGGTCACGCGCGCCGGGGATCGGATCGTCCCGGGGATTCGCGATTTCTGCGAGCGCTACCAGACGGATGCTTGGCTGCGCGAGGGCGGCATTGTGCGGGTGTCGGCCGCGCCCGCGCAGGACGGGGCGGTCGAGGGCGAGGTCGAAGCCGCCCGCGCGTTCGGTGTGCCCGAGGAGGCCGTGCTGCTCGAACGAGAAGCCCTGGCCGAGCGAATCCGGTCGCCTCGCTTCCGCAAGGGGGTCTTCATGCGTGACGGCGCCACGGTGCAACCGGCCCGGCTCGTGCGAGCGCTGCGCCGGGCCGTCCTCGCTTGCGCGCCGGTGCACGAGTACTCGCGGGTGACCACGATCGACGACGGCCGGGTCGAGACGGCGCGCGGTCGCGTGCGTGCCAGGGAGGTCGTCGTCGCCACCAATGCGGCGGCGGCGGGCTGGAAGCCGTTGAGCCGGCGCCTGACTGTGTTCGGCAGCTACGTCGTCCTAACCGAGCCGGTGCCGGAGCTGCTGGAGCGGATCGGCTGGACCGGGGGCGAGGCGGTTTTCGACGGCCGGATGTTCCTCCACTACTTCCGGACGACGAACGACGGCCGCGTGTTGATGGGCAGCGGCTCCGGGCCAATCGGCTACGGGGGACGGATCGACGCGCGCTTCACCCAGGACGCGGCCACCGGTGCGCGGGCGGAACAGGGCCTACGGCGGCTCCTACCGGATCTCGCGGATGCCCGGGTCACGCATTCGTGGGGCGGGCCGATCGACGTCTCCTCGGACCACCTGCCGTTCTTCGGCACCGTTCCCGGGACGCGGATCCACTACGGGGCCGGCTACTCGGGCCACGGGGTAGGCCCGAGCTGGCTCGGCGGGCAGATCCTGGCGCGCCTCGTCCAAAGTGTGGACGACGAGCTCACCCGTCTGCCGCTCGTCACGCGGCGCGTGCCGAAGCTCCCGCCTGAGCCGCTGCGCCGTCTCGGTGGCGGTCTCGTCCGCGCCTCGATCATGGCCTGCGAAGAGGCCGAGGAGGAAGGCCGACGCCCGTCGCTCGCCGCCAGGGCCGGCGCTGCCATACCGCGCCTCCTGCGCATGTCGGTCGGCACGCGATAATCGATGCCGATGGAGATCCTTCTCGGCACGGAAGGGCTGTCGGCCCCGCTCCCCTACCTGACCACCGTCTTCGAGCACCTCGAGCGCCTCGGCCACGAGGTGCTCGTTTTCACGGCGGAGGAGGCTGCTGCACCCGAGGGGCTCCGCGTGGCCAGCACGCAGCGCGGGCTACCGCTCGCCCCCGACGTGATCTATGCCCAGGACGCCTACGCCGCGCTGCTGCTGGCAGAGATCTACCCGCTCACGCCGCAGGTCTTCGCGCTCCATGACGACCGCGACGAGCTCTGGCTCCCCCCGCAGCTGCCGGCCGTGATCGCCCGCGTCGTGGCCTTCGACGAGCGCGGCGGCGACCGAGCCCGCGCCGCGTCGCTGGTGCACGAGATCGTGCGCCTGCGGCGGCCCGTGGACACCGACCGGCTCACGCCTCTGGGCCAGCTGCGCGACCGGCCGCGCGCAGTGGCGCTGCACCTCGAGCACCTCTCCGATTACCGGCGCGGGGTCGCGGAGCGAGCGTGCGCCGACGCCGGGATCGAGACCGGGCCCGACGGCGACTTCGTGCTCGGCCGCGGCCTGCGGATTCTCGAGGCGATGGCGTCGGGTCGGGCCGCGTATGTCTACGGCGAGGAGGGCGGCGACGGCTGGGTCACGCCTGCGCGGTACGAGCTGCTCGAAGCCGACGGGTTCTCGGGCCGAGCGGAGGCGAGCGCGACCGACTTCGAACGCCTCCGTCGGGACCTCGAGGCTTACGACCCGGCGATGGGCTTCTCCAACCGCGAGCTGGCCCTCGCCCACAGCGCGCGCGACCATGCCCAGGAGCTGGTGCGGATCTTCGACGCGCTCGCCTCGCGCCGCGACCCGGTGGACGCGCCGTTGCGCGAGCTCGCCCGGCTCGTGCGCATCGAAGCGGCCACGGCCCGCCGAGCGGATGCGGCGGCGGCCGAGGCGCACGGGGCGGGAACCCGGGTTCGGAAGCTCGAGCGGGAGCTCGCGGAGGCGCGCGAGCGCAACGAGCAGCTCACCGAGCGGGTTGCCGTGCTCGAGCAGGCCCTGCGCGAGGCGGAGAAGCGCGAAGCGGCGGCCGCCCCCCCGAGGCAGGGCGGCGTCCGCGGGCTCCTCGGCCGCGAGGGGAAAATCCACTCAACCGAGGAATGATCTATCGGCGCTCCACCCCGATGGTGGTGCCCGGGCCGCGCCGTCAGGTGACGTTCGAACTCAGACGAGGAAGCGCGGAGGCTCGTCTTCAGCGGCCCGTTTGACAGGTTAGGTGCAGTCCGGGCGACCATCTAACGCCATTTGTAACGTTTTGTGCCCCCTCGACGTCATCAGCGTCTTAGGGCATCTACAATGTCCCCAACAACTAGAACGAGTACCGGTGGTCTTTGCGCCTCCCTACCGTTCGTAAGTGGTAAGAGGAGGTGGAAATAGTGGCATCCGGAACCGTTAAGTGGTTTAACGATGCGAAGGGTTATGGCTTCATCACGCCGGAAGACGGTGGGAAAGACCTCTTCGTGCATCACAGCAACATCGCCGGCGAAGGCTTCAAGAGCCTTGCCGAGAACGACAAGGTCGAGTTCGAGCCGCGCGAGGGCGAGAAGGGCCCCGAGGCGACGAACGTGACCGTCGTCGGGGGCTAGGGCTCCCGCGCTACCTTTGTGCTGCGGCCTCGTAAGATCGGGGCCGCAGCACAGGTACCTCGAAGGGAGGGACTCATGGCCAAGGAAGAAAAGATCGAGATGGAAGGCGAGGTCGTCGAGGCCTTCCGGAGCGGGATGTACAAAGTGCTCCTCGAGAACGGGCAGGAGACTCTGGGCTACACGGCGGGCAAGATGCGCCGGTACCGGATCAAGATCCTGCCGGGCGACAAGATCAACATCGAGTTGTCGCCGTACGACCTCAGCCGCGGCCGGATCGTCTACCGCCACCGGTAGGCGGACTGTGCCGCCGCGCGCGGCGGCGGCAAGAGTCGATACGGCACGTAGCAAGACCGGCGCTCGGGTACCGTCGGCTCGGTGCCCAGAACCCTTGTCCTCTCCTATTTCGAGCCCCGCCACCTGCCGAGGCTCCTGTCGGCTGTGCGCCGCTCAGGTCTCCCGGCCGGGATCCGCGTCTACCTCGGCAGCTACGGCGTGGGCGCTGAGATCGGCGCTCGGATCGAGGAGGAGGGCCACCGCTACGCGCCGATGTTCCAGTTGCGGCCTGACTGGTACTGGGAACGGCGGCGCCTTCCCGGCGACGAGAGGAAGACGTTGTTCGCCCGCTCGAGCCGCTCCCGCAAGTTCGGCGGCCAGCTGCCGGGGCTTCCCCAGCTGCTGCGGCTCTCCTCGACGGCCCGCGTCAACTGGGGCATCGAGCTCGGTGCGCGCTTTCGCGACGAGCTTCGAGCCGCGGCCCGTGCCGGCACGAAGACGGCCGGCTGGCAGCTCGACGAGGTCCTCGCCGAGACCGTCGGCCCCCAGGGCCGGGGACACCGGGAGCTGGCACGCGGCACGCTGCGCGGACTGGTCTACGGCCGCTCAGCTCTCGGCGACAAGCCGCAGCAGGGCATCGTGTGGTGGGCGCACACTGCCTTCGTTCTCGCCGGCCGACCGATCACGCCGGAGCTGAACGCCTTCTGGCGCATCCTCAATCGGGCCTCTCTCGGCTTGGTCGGCGAGGAGTATCCCGACTTCGCCGGCGACCCAACCGTGGCGGCGGGCAACGAGGCGGCCGGTCATCGTGCCCTCCAGCGCGGGGGGCCCGTGCGTCGGGCCTTGGCGCGAAAGTACGTCGCCGGCCTCACGCCCGGCTACCGGCTTGCCCCGGGTCTCGGCGGCAACACGCGAGGCCTTCCCCGAGCAGGAGTCAACCGGTGGCGCGAGCACTACATCTCGGCTCGGGCTGCGGCTGGGCTGGCCGGCTTCGGCGAGTTCAACTTCCGTCACGAGAACAGCTCGGCGCAGGTGATGCAGGATGTCCTGCGGCCGCTGGCGGAAGCATTCAGGTAGCAGAGGACGAGCCGGGAGCGGTCGTCAAGGCGCATCGCTTCGAATCAGCTCGTATTCGGCTAGTTGCTGAATCCATCCGGTGACCTCGAGAGCGATCTCGTGACGCCAATCATCGGCAGCATCGTCGCTCGCTCGCATCGCCTCTGCGGTTTCCCAGAGGCTGATGGTGATGGCGGCACCGCTTTTACGGTTCGCATACAGGTCGATTCGGACGAGGCCGGGTCTCCCGTGAAAGGCGTCTATCGCCTTATGTACCTCCTGGATGGCGAGGTCCACGGCATCGACCGGGAACTGAAAGGTCGTAATTCGCGCCCACATCTCTCACCACTGGACTGTAGTCGGAAGGAGCGAGCTTCACGGCCGTAAGCCGCCAGCGGCATTCTGGCGTGCAGGAGACACGATCCCAGCTGGGACGCAGGATGCTGCGTGTTCTCGCCTTCGCGATTACGACGTAGGAGCTACTTGACGGTGAAAGCGCCAAACATGGTTGCCTCGTGCGGCGCGCAGTAGAACTTCCATTTACCCCGCTTCAGCCTCACCGCCACGGTCTTCCGGCCGACGAAGGCGACACCGGTCAGGTTCTTCTCGAAACGGCCGCCAGACTTCTGCTCGAGCGCAAAGTTATGGGACGAAGCCCTATCGGCGATGACGAAGTTGTACCGGCCGGCTTTGAGCGTCCTCACCCGCCTGCCGTTCATCTTCAGGCTGATCGTGAAGCCGGGGCCGACGATGCCTTTCAGAACCGGCGTAGCTTCCGGCCGCGCCGAGGCGCTGACGCTCAGCAGAACAGCGGTAACACCAGCTGCCGTCATGCAAACGATCGTGCGGATCATGGGATTCCTTCCTGATCGATGACAGCCCTTACTACGCCTGTTTGCCCCTGTCGGATCTGCGGCGCCCGGCCTCGTTCCGGTTTTGCGATACCCGGATGCGGGAACTCGCTCAAGCGCCGTGCTGAAGCGTCTGGTTCAGATTTTCGTTCTCAAGAAGCTCTGGGAGCGGTTCCGCGCGCGAAAGGACAGGTGAGATCAGGCACCATCAGTCGACCCATTCGACGTTGTAGCGTGGCCCAGCCTCGAGCATCCGTTCGATCAGCTCATCGGTGAGAGGCGGCAGCGGGAGGGACGGATCGTCCACCGGTGAGCAGATCTCGCGGAACCATCCCTCCATCCCGGCAGGGGTGTAGACGGCGATCATCCTCGCAGGCTTCGTTCCCTCGTTCCGGTAGAGGTGCCGTGTCCCGCGCGGGATGAAGACGGACTGGCCGGCCGAGACTGGGCGCGTCTCCTCACCGGCGGTGAAGGTGATGCTTCCCTCGGTGATCGTGAAGAGCTCGTCCTCGGCGAGGTGACGGTGCGGCGGCGGCCCGCCGCCCGCGCCGACCAGACAGTCGAGCGCGAACATCGATCCGCCCGACTCCTCGCCTGTGACGAGGAACGTGTACATGTCGCCGGGTCCCCACCAGGAGCGTCCGGTCTCCCCCGCCGTGGTGCGTACGACTCGTCCGGCCATGAAAACGATCCTCCTCGCTCGTAACAGGGGCCGAGCGCTACCGCCTGCGCCGTGACGGTGGAAGCTGCCCAACCACGCGGTTTCGGTCTAGTGGAGCGTGCCGGGATCGAACCGGCGACCTTCGGCTTGCAAAGCCGACGCTCTCCCAACTGAGCTAACGCCCCGAGGCCACCGAAGTGTAGGCGACGTACCATGGCTAGACGTTTGATGTAGATCTGTCTACTATCGGCGTGCGCCGAGGCGGCGCATTACTACTGGGGAGGATTCGATGACCGGGATTGGGCGTTCGCGCTCGTTGTTCGTCGTGGCGGCTGCGGTCGCTGTAGCTGTTGCCGTCGCCGTCGTGGCCGCGGGCAGGCAAGGGAATGGGAGCTCGTCCGCGCGGTTCGATCCGCGCAAGGAGGCGGCCTTTGAAGGGAAAGGGCGCGAGGCACAGCGCAAGGGGCCTGCGAACCCGGCGGCCGAGCAGGTCGAAAACCGCGCGTTTCCGCGCGCCTACGTGGACGACCGGCTCGCGCTCAAGTCCCACTACGCGTTCGAGCGTAAGCCCGAGCAGCTGGACAGCGCCGCATTCGACACGCGGACGTCGTTCACGGCCGCGCTGGCTGCGAGCCCGGGCGCCTGGTCCGCCCTTGGGCCGGTGACGCCGAACGTCTCCGGGGAGGCTTCGCAGTTCCTCGACCCGGTCACGCTCAAGGGACCGACCACGCAAGAGTCCGGGCGCGTCACCGCGCTTGCCATCGACCCGAACTGTGCCAAGGCCACGGCTCCCGCCGGTGCTCCCTGTCGCCTTTGGGTGGCCGCCGCGGGCGGAGGGATCTGGCGCACGAACGACGCGCTCGCGGCCCACCCGAACTGGATCGCGCCTCCGGACAACCTGCCGACGAACGCCTTCGGCTCGCTGATCATCGATCCGAACGATGCGTCCGGGAACACGCTCTACGCAGGCTCCGGTGAGCCGAACGGCTCCGGCGACTCCGAGGCAGGCCTCGGCCTGTTCAAGTCGACCGACGGAGGAACGAGCTGGCAGCTGGTCGCCGGCTCGCAGCCAGTGGCGATCAATCGCTCGATCGGCGCGATCGCCGTCAAGCCCGGTAATCCGAGCACGATCTACATCGGCACCGACGTCGCACGCCACGGCTCGTCGTCGGTCAACGGCGGGCGGCGCACGCCTCCGAATGCTCCGACTCTCGGCGTCTACACCTCGACGAACGGCGGCGCTAGCTTCACGCTGGCGGCTGCTCTCCAGGCGAGGACGCCCGCGAACCCGTCGCCCCCGGGCGCCGGGACGGGCGTCGACTGGTTCCAGGGCGGAATCACGAAGCTCGAGCTCGACCCCAACAACTCGAGCACCGTCTACGCGGCAGTGGTCGGCTACGGCCTCTGGCGCTCGACCGACGGTGGGTCGGCCTGGACGCAGGTCTTCCGGACGATGAACCAGAACTCGTTCGGCACGAAGGCCCCCGGCGATACCTTCGGCGACCGCGTCGAGTTCGATGCGGTGAACCTCGGCGCCGGCAAGACTCGCATCTACCTCGGCGACTCGTCGGACGACCTCGTTCGGTCTCGCGTCTGGCGCACCGACGATGCCGCCGCGATCGTCGGAGATCCGACCGGTGCCTACTCGAACGCGGGCTGGACGGAGCTGTCGAGCTCGACGAACGGGACGAATGGCTTCCTGGCGTACAACTACTGCCAGGGCCAGTGCGGCTACGACGACTTCGTCACGAGCCCCGCGGCCCAGCTCGGCGTCGGCTCCGGCCATGCCAACACCCTGTGGCTGGGCGGCGCGATGAACTACGACGAGTTGCCGGCCTACGCCGGTCTTCCGCAACGCTCGAACGGCCGGGGGGTCATCAGGTCGACGAACGGCGGAGCCCTGGCTCCGGACGTGACCTGGCAGGACATGTCGGCGACGATGGGCCCAGCTTCGTCGTACTCGTTCACGAAGGGCATCCACCCGGATCAACACGCGGTCGTGTTCAACCCCGTCGATCCCGGCATCGCGTTTGTCGGGTCGGACGGCGGCGTCCTCCGCATCGACGTCCGGAACCCCCAGAACAAGTCCGACGCGTGTGCGATCCGGCAGTTCGTCTACATCCCCGGTCAGCGGGCCGTCCCGCTGGCGCCGGCCGACCTGAGGGACTGTCAGCGACTGCTGAGTGGCATTCCTCAGACGATCACTCCGATCAATGACGGTCTGAACACGATCCAGTTCCAGTCGCTCTCGTACAATCCGAGCAACCCGACCGGCGAGCTGCTGGGCGGGACGCAGGACAACGGCACGTTCTCCTACACCGGAACGCCGACCTGGTTCGAGTCAGTCGGAGGCGACGGCGGCCAGTCCGGCTTCGACGTTGGGAACCCGACTATTCGGTATCACAACTACTACGACGCCACGCCCGAGGTGAACTTCCACGGGAACGACCCGACTGAGTGGCTCGACATCTACGACCCGCTTCAGGCCACGGGCGAGCTGCGCTCGTTCTACGTTCCCTTCATCGCGGATCCGACGGTCGCGGGCCGCGCCTTCGTCGGTCTCGAGCACGTCTGGCGGACCGATGCGAACGGCGGTGACCCGGCATACCTCGAGGCGCACTGCAACTCGCTGCACCTCGATCCGTACCGCAACAGGCCGTGCGGCGACTGGAAGCCGATGGGCCTCAATCTGACGGGATCCGACTTCGGGAACTTCCGCGTCGGCCATTACGTCGTCGCTACGACGAGGGCTCCAAGCGACGCCGGCACCCTCTGGGCGGGCACACGGATCGGCCGGCTCTTCATCACGAGCAACGCGAACGACCCGCAGCCGCGCAACGTGCGGTGGGTGCGGCTCGACACGCCCTCGACGCCGGGCCGGTTCGTGTCCGGAATCGCGATCGACCCGGCCGATCCGAACCACGCCTGGATCTCGTACTCGGGCTACAACGCGTACACACCGACCACGCCCGGGCACGTGCTCGAGGCGAGATACGACCCCGCCACCGGCGCGGCGACCTTCGTGGACCGCTCCTACGACCTGGGCGACCAGCCGGTGACCGGGATTGCGGAGTTCGGGCCGACAGGTGATGTCTACGCTGCGACCGACTTCGGCGTGCTACGCCTCCCGAGCGGCGCCACGCACTGGGAGAACGCGGGCACGAGCCTGCCGTCGGTGGCGGTCTACGGGCTCACGCTGTCGCAGTCGGCCCACGTGCTCTACGCGGCAACCCACGGGCGAGGCGCCTACGCGCTCACGCTGCCAACGCCGTAGGGTTTAGCGAACGAGAGGGCCGGCGGCGCAGCGCCGCCGGCCCTCGAACTTACGCGGCTCGGGCCAGCCTCTCTTCGTGGCGGGCCCGCTTGATGATTTCGTCGCGATCGCCGAAGCGCTGGTGCGCCTTGAGCGTGCGGTGCTCGTCCCAGAGCGCCGCGATGCGCTCCTCGAGCTCGTGCAGCTCGTCCGAGAGCGCGGCGTCGTGACCTTGTGAGAGTGAGTGCCAGAGCTCGGCGCGCCGCTCGGTGGCGCGATCGATCTCGGCGTGAATTGACTCGAGTGTGTTCATGCCTGTGAAAACGAACTACCCCGCGCCAACATTCCTAGTCCCGCGGCCCGCAAAGGTAGAGCACCACAACGATTGCGCCGACAACGGCGGCTGCAACCGCGATGCCAGTGAGTACCGCCGAGCTCACGCGTAGCCGAGCTCGGCCAGCCGATCCTCGTCGATCCCGAAGTAGTGCGCGAGCTCGTGTAGCACGGTGACGCGGATCTCGTGCTCCAGGCGCTCGGGCTCCGGGAAATCGGCTTCCAGCGGCAGCCGGTAGATCGTCACCTTTGCCGGCAGGAACTCGGGCAGGTCGAAGAGTCCGTAGAGATCCGGCTCCTCCGGGTTCTCGTCTTCGACCACGACGGCGACGTTGCGCAGCCGCCTGGCGAGCTCCTCCGGGAGCGCGTCGAGAGCGTGCTGGACGTGCTCTTCGAAGGTCACCATCTCGGCACTAACGGCCGCCGCCTCCTCATCAGGTACGCCGTCGCGAGCCCGAAGGCGAAGCCGCCGATGTGCGCGAAGAAGGCAACCCCGCCGCCTGCCTGCGGCTGCAGGATCGAGAAGCCGCCCTCCCAGAGCTGGAAGATGAACCAGAGGCCGAGGAAGAACATTGCCGGGATCTCCCGTAGGAACACGAAGAAGACGATGATGAAGATTGTCAGGACGCTGGCCATCGGCAGGAGCACGAAGTAGGCGCCGAGCACACCGGCGATCGCTCCCGAGGCGCCGACGTTGGGGATGCTCGCGCCCGCCGCGTCGGTGAAGAGGAGCGTCACAAACGTCTGCAGCCCGGCCGCGGCGATGCCGGCGACGAGGTACCAGACGAGGAAGCGGATCCGCCCGAAGGCGTCCTCGATGTTGTTGCCGAAGATCCAGAGGAAGAGGATGTTGCCGCCGATGTGCAGCCAGCTCCCGTGCATGAACATCGAGCTGAAGACTCCCTCGTACCAGGGCACGTGGTGCACAAGCGCGGCAGGCGCGACGCAAGGCCCCTCGAGCGAACAAGGGTAGTAGCCGTAGCGCAAGACGTCGTGCTCCACCGAGGTACCGGTGAACTCCCAGACCCAAACGAGGATGTTGAACGCGATCAGGCCGACGGTGACGATCGGGAACGCTCGGGTCGGGACGTTGTCCTTGAGCGGGATCACTAGGAGATCACGAGCGCCATCAGCGCCTTCTGGGCGTGCAGGCGGTTCTCGGCCTGATCCCAGACCGCGGACTGCGCACCGTAGAGCACGTCCTCGGTGATCTCTTCGCCGTAGTGCGCGGGCAGGCAGTGAAGGACGATCGCGCCATCGTCGGCGAGCTGGACGAGGCTCTCGTCGATGCCGAAGCCCGCGAGGTCGGCGAGCCGACGCGCCCTCTCTTCCTCCTGCCCCATGCTCGTCCAGACGTCGGTGTAGAGGGCGTCGGCGCCGCGCGCCGCCTCGCGTTGGTCGTGCGTGAGCTCGACGGTGCCGCCGACCTCTCGCGCGATCTCGACCACGCGCTCCTCCGGCTCGTAGCCCTCGGGGGTGGCCGCGACGAACTCCATCCCTAGCTTCGCGGCTGCGACCATCAGCGAGGCGCAAACATTGTTGCCGTCGCCGAGGTAGGCCACACGCACCCCTGCGAGCCGGCCGAGCCGCTCGCGGATCGTCATCACGTCGGCCAGCGCCTGGCACGGGTGCGAGCTGTCGGTGAGGCCGTTGATCACCGGAATCGCCGCGTGGCGGGCGAGCTCCTCGACGTCCTCCTGCGCGAAGGTGCGGATCATGAGCCCGTCGAGATAGCGAGAGAGCACGGTTGCGGTGTCCTTCAGCGTCTCGCCGCGGCCGAGCTGGAGGTCTGAAGCGGCCAGGTGGAGGCCGATCCCGCCGAGCTGGAAGATGCCGACCTCGAACGAGACGCGCGTCCGTGTGGACGGCTTCTGGAAGATCATCCCCAGAGTGCGGCCGGGGAGAAGGTGGTGCTCCTCGCGCCGGGCCTGCCGTTCCTTGAGATCGTCGGCCAGGTCGAGCGCCTGCAGCAGCTCCTCGCCACTCCAGTCGGCTACGCGCGTGAAGTGGCGCCCCTTGAGGCTCTCGGTGACCGCGGCCATGCCGCTGCTGATGCTAACGGAGGGATTCTTCGAGTCCCGCCTGAGCGAGCAGGTCGCGCAGTCGGGCGAGGCCCATGAACATCCGGCTCTTGATCGTGCCGAGCGGCTGGTCAAGGCACTCGGCGAGCTCGCTCTGGGTGAGGCCGCCGTAGTAGCCGAGCTCGAGCGCCTCGCGCTGCTCGGGCGGAAGCCGCCGCAGGGCCTCTTGGACGACGCGGCGCTGGAAGCCGAGCGTCGCCTCTTCCTCGACGGTTGCGGGGGCTGCGGGCTCGGGCGCTTGCTCGAGCGGCTCGCCGCGGCGGCGATCCTCGCGCCGGACGAGGTCGACGGCGCGACGGTGGACGAGAGTCAGGATCCAGGTGCTTGCCTTCGCGCGTTCGGCGAGGAAGCGGTCGGCGGAGCGCCAGATGCCGAGAAACGCCTCCTGGACCGCGTCCTGGGCGAGCGCCTCATCGCGCAGGATCCGCACGGCAAGGCCGTAGGCGACGCGGCCGAAGCGGTCGTAGAGCTCGGCTAGCGCTTGGTCATCAGAGCTCGCGATGAGCGAGAGCAGCGCCTCGTCCGAGACGTGCGCGAGCTGTCGTGACGTAATTGTGGGAGGAGGAGTGGTCAGGAGCGCCGTCACGTCGTGGCCTCGGTCGCGACGAAGGGCTTCTGGGTGGGCTGGTCGACGCCGCCGGCGCGCTCGACCGTGACGCCGATCACGGAGCCACGAGGCACGTGGCGGGGAATCGTGAGGACGGTCGTGCCGTCGTTGCCGCGGAAAACGCCGGCAGGCTCGATCGTGTCGGGCCGCATCACCCACGCCTCGTACGTTTTGCCGGCGGGTGCGGGTGGGACGCGCAGGATGAGTGCGGCCTCGCCGTTCGGCGCGACGGCCACCGCACCCTGCGCGCCCATTTCCATGAGCCTGGCTCCGGGCTGGGCGAGCACGCGGGTGAACGCGTTTCCCTCGCTCGGCCGGGTCGCCGTCCAGACGCCGAGCCCGATCGCGACGGAGGCGGCGATCGCCGCGGCGGCCGAAAGCGGCCTCGTCCAGTTGCGGCGGCGCGCGGGCAGAGAGGCGACGTTGTCGCGCTCACCGCGCGCCTGGGTGAGGATCCGCTCCTTGAGCTCGGGTGGCGGCGCCGGGCCTGCCGCGGCGTAGGCGAGGCTGGCTGCAGCCTCCTTCAGGCTCCCGAGCTCCTCGCGGCAGCGGGTGCAGCTAGCCAGGTGCTCCTCGAAGCGCCGCTCCTCGGCCTCCGGAAGGGCGTCGAGCGCGTACGGCGCCGCGAGCGTGTGGATCTCGTCGGACATCGAAGGAAGTATGGCGCTCAGCGGAGCACCTTCCGGGCGACAGGGCCCCAGAGAAGTGAGAAATGCGGGTTGAGCGCGAGCGCCCGCCCGAGGTGGTGACGCGCGGCCCCCCGGTTGCCAAGGCAGCGCTCGATCATTCCCCGGTGGAAGAGCTTGACGGCGTCGCGCGTCCCAAGCCGCAGCGCGTGTTGCGAATAAGCCCGCGCCTCGGCGCAGCGGCCGTTGCGGGCGAGCGCCCAGGCGAGCACGTCGTCCCCGTCGATGCTTGGGCGCTGCGCGCGACCGCGCCGGGCGAGCACGAGCGCCTGCGACAGCCGAATTCCGTGATCGACGTCGAAGAGCGCGACGTCGAGATCGATCTTCGTGTCGTTCGCAGCGAGCCGCCGGTCGAGCGCGCGGACCCGCGCATACTGAGCCCGGGCGAGCCTCGGCTTTCCAGCCGAGCTGTAAAGGTCGCCGAGCGCGGCGGCGAACTGGGGCATGGGCATGGCCTCGAGCGCGCGCCGTTCCAGGGTGATCGCCTCTTCGGCACGCCCGCGTGCTGCTTCGACCTGCGCGAGCGCGTCGAGAGCCGGGGCGTGGCCCGGAAGGACTGCCAGGGCAGCGCGGTATTCGGCCGCAGCTTCGCCGACCCTTCCCTCGGACCAGAAGAGCTTGCCGAGCTGGACGCGGGTCCAGGCGGTGTCCTCCCGGCTTGCGGCCGCGGGCTCGAGGGCAAGGCGCATCGCCGCGATCGCGCCGCCCCGGTCGCCGAGCAGCTCGCGGGCGTAGGAGACGCGGGCATACGAGGAGAGACCGGGCCTGAGACGCGCCATCGTGTCGAAGGCTGCGAAAGCCAGGCGGTAGCGGCCGAGCTCGAGCTCGGCGTCGCCGATCACGCCGTACGCTTGCGCGGACTCGGGGGAGAGCCGCAGCATCTTCCTGCCGAGGGCGAGCGCCTCGCGGAAGTGATGGCTGGAAAGCGCCAGCGTGGCGAGCCCGCTGGTCGCGGCGCGGTCGTCCGACGCGAGGGCGAGCGCCCGGCGCAGCGCATGCTCCGACCTCGTCAGGTAGACCGGGTCGCCGGTCTCACGCTCCAGCGCCTGCAGGCGGAAGCCGAGCGCGGTGTAGGCGCGAGCGTCGGCCGGGACCGCGGCGAGCGCGCCCGCGGAGTGCGAGTCCCGGAGCGCGCCGCCGCCCAGGGCAACGGTGGCGGCGAGCGCCGCCACCGTTGCGAGCACGATCGACCGCGGTCGCTTCACGGGTTCAGATGCACCCGGTTGCGACCGTCCCAGGGTGAGGCAAGGTACGGGAAGACGTTCGGCAGCACCTTGTCGTTGGCGCTGACGTTGTCACCCGCGCCGGCGAAAGCGACGCCGCCCACGACCTGGATCGCGGTGTCGGTCACGTCGTCCGCCGGCTTGCGGCCGTTGGGCCAGGAGGCGCCCGGAGCCGAGCTCACGTCCAGCCGCAGCAACTCGGAGAGGCGCATGTCACCCGGCGCGTACTTCAGCAGAGCGTTCTCCAGGTCGGATCGCGGAGTCGCAGGCACCGGCGCGCCGAACACGAGCGAGAGTGCGAGTGCGAGCCGCGGATTCTCGTAGTAGTCGAGGAACGCCGACTCCTGCTGCGGCTCGAGCGAGTTCCAGCGGTCCTTGTCTTTGGTGCCGATGATCAGCTCGTTGATGAGCGGATTGGCGAGCCGCTGGACCTGCACGAAGCCACCGTGCCCGTGTCCGTGGCTGTGACCGTCGCCGCCGCCGCGCACGGTCACGCGTGGCCGGCTCGTGGACGCGTAGGCGCCGAGCTTCGGCTGCGTGGTCGTTGACGGGCTCCTGTGATCCCTGGTCAGCAAGGCCGCGGGCACCTCGAGCACGATTGAGTTGACGTTGAAGCCGGAGAGCATGTCCGTTCCCGGCGAGCGCAGGTTCAGTGTGTCGAAGGCGGCGCCCAGGTCGATGAAGAACGGGTCGTCGCGCTGGCCGGCGAAGACCTTGATCCCGCCGCCCAGGTCGTACGTCCCCTGCCCGGCGAGCCCGTCGTAGTCGGGCATCGTGCGGGGGCCCACGTTCGACGGCACCGCAATCTTGTCCGTCATCGGGGAGATCGGGATGCGATGCCCGTCCTTGATCATCGTGAGCGAGTACCTCTGTCGCACACCCAGGCCCTCGCTACCGGGGCCGGAGAGCGACGTGATCGGCGGGAGCGCCACGTAGGCAAGCGGCAGGCCCGCATCGTTCACGATCCCGCGGGTCTCGTTCGAGAAGCGGAACTCGAACTCGACGTCGCCGGCCGTTCCGTTCTTGTTGTTGTCGACGTGGAACGTGTAGACGACGCTTGGGTCGAAGTTGTAGTAGTTCGGGCCGCCGCTCGGTTCCTGGAACGGGATCACGTTCATGATCAGGTCGACCTTGTCGGCCTGGCCCGGCTGGATGCTCCGGAACATGTAGAAGTCCGTGATGTCCGCCGTCGGGTCGTTCGCGATCAGCGGCGCCTCCCGGTGGCTCGAAGCCTGTGCGACCGACGGGGTCGGCCCGAAGCGGAGCATGAGTAGGGCGAGTGCCGCGCCGAACAACGCGAGCGCGGTCACCGCGACCCTTCGCCTCCGTAGGACAGCCGTCATGGCTGCCTCCTTTCGTCCCTCTCGGGGATCGTTTGACGCCCCTGATTCGCGCAGGGAGGCGGTTCGGTTCGCTAGGCCCGGATGCGCGTGCCGGAGCGCCCTGCGAGTGCCTCGCCCAGCAAGGCCGGCGAGGTGATCAGCGCTTCGCGCCCGGTCGCTCGCACGAACTCCACGCTCGCCTCGAGCTTGGGGCGCATCGAGCCCGCCTCAAGCTCGGGCAACAGGGCCTCGGCCTCGTCCGCGCTCAGCTCACGCAGCTCCTGCTGGTGCTCGGTGCCGAAGGCGCGATAGACCGCGCGAACCTCGGTGAGGATCACCAACCGGTCTGCGCTCACCTCGCGCGCGAGCAATGCCGAAGCGCGGTCCTTGTCGATCACGGCGTCCACGCCGGTGAGGTGGGCAACGCGCCTGGCAGCCGGGATCCCGCCTCCGCCGCAGGCGACCACGATTGCCCCCGAGCCGAGCAGCGCGCGGATCGCGGCCAGCTCGACGACCTCGAGCGGCACCGGCGAGGGCACGACGCGGCGCCAGCCCCGGCCGGCGTCCTCGACGACCTTCCAGCCGCGGTCGCGCTCGAGCTCGCGTGCCCGGTCCTCGGCGTAGAAGGGTCCGACGGGCTTCGTCGGCTCCTCAAAGGCGGGGTCGTCCTCGGCCACGAGCACGTGGGTGAGCAGGCAGACCACGGGCCGCCCGGCGACCGGCTCGAGCTCGCTCTCGATCAGCGCGCCGATCTCGGCCTGCGTTTGGGCGACAGCGAGGTACAGCGGCAGCGCCGGCGCCTCCTCGGCCGCGCGCTCGTGGCGCAGGAGCTCGTTGCCGACCTGCGGGCCGTTGCCGTGGGTGAGCACGAGCTCGCGCTCGTGGAGAAGTGGCCGCAGCGCGGCACAGGCCTCGCGCAGATTGGCGCGCTGCTCGGCCGCGGTGCCCCGCTCGCCGGGCCGCATGAGCGCGTTCCCGCCGAGGGCGACGACTGCGGTCACAGCGTCGCTTGTGATGTCGCTGTCAGGCCGAACCGGCTTTGCTTGTTCGGTCGCCTGCGCCGCCGACCCGATGCGCCTGCGTCGACGCTCGCGCTCACACCAGCGCGGTGTCGCCGATCAGCCCGTGCTCGCGAAGGACATCGGCCAGCGTCGGCGCGCCGACCTCCTGGAGCCGGTACGTGATCCGCAACGCGGGCACGTCGAAGTCGATCAGCTTGCGCAGGTCGATCGGGGTCCCGATCAGCACCAGATCGGCGTTACAGGCCTCGATCGTCGCCTTGAGATCGTCCATCTGCTTGCGCCCGTAGCCCATCGCGGGCAGGAGCGCGCCGACGTCCGGGTAGTCCACGAAGGTCTGGGCGATGGAGCCGACCGCGCACTCGCGCGGGTCGATCAGCTCGGCGGCGCCGTTGGCCTTCGCCGCGAGCACTGCGGCGCCGTAGGTCATCTCGCCATGGGTCAGCGTCGGCCCGTCTTCGATCGCGAGTACGCGCTTTCCCGCGATCCCCTCGGGATCGCCCTCGACATGGAACGGCGAGGCGGCAAGCACGATCCGCGCCCCGGGGTTGTGCGTTCGGATGGAGTCGAGCACCGCGTCGATCCCTTCTTGGGGCGCGCTGTCCAGCTTGTTCACAACACAGACGTCGGCCATGCGCAGGTTCGTCTCGCCCGGGTGGTAGCGCAGCTCGTGACCGGCCCGGTGCGGGTCGACGACGACCACATGGACGTTCGGCTTCACGAATGGCGTGTCGTTGTTGCCACCGTCCCAAAGGATCACGTCCGCCTCCTGCTCAGCGCGGTCGAGGATCGCCGCGTAGTCGATTCCGGCGAAGACGAGGTTGCCCTCGGCGATGTGCGGCTCGTACTCCTCGCGCTCCTCGATGGTGGCGTCCGCAGCGTCGAGGTCCTCGTAGCGCTCGAAGCGCTGGACGGCCTGCTTCGTCAGGTCGCCGTAGGGCATCGGGTGGCGCAGGACGGCGACTCGCTTGCCGGACTCGCGCAGCAGCGCCGCGATGTGGCGGGTGGTTTGGCTCTTGCCCGAGCCGGTGCGCACGGCGCACACGGCAACGGACGGCTTGGTCGAGGTGAGCATCGTCTCAGCAGGCGAGATCAGGCGGTATGACGCGCCTGCCGCGAGCACACGTGAGCCGACGTGCATCACGTGCTCGTGCGTGACGTCGGAGTAGGCGAAGACGACCTCATCCACCTCGTGCCGCGCGATCAGCTCTTCGAGCTCGCTCTCGGGGCAGATCGGGATCCCTTCCGGATACCGCGAGCCAGCCAGCTCGGCGGGGTAGACGCGCCCGGCGATATCCGGGATCTGCGTGGCCGTGAAGGCAACCACCTCGGAGTCCTCACGGCCCCGGTAGACGAGGTTGAAGTTGTGAAAGTCGCGGCCGGCCGCGCCTGCGATCAGCACTCGGGTTCTGGTCATGAATAGAGCTTATGCACGTACCCAGGACGGAGTGCGGATTAGGGTGTCAAGCGTGATCGCGCGCCTGGCAGGCTGCATCTGCGTCGCCGCGCTGCTGACCGCCGCGCCGGCGGCCCAGGTCGACTCGGCCGGCCTGAACGCGCAGTCCACGGTGCGGGCGCTCGCGGTGCTCGGGCCGCGCGTGGCCGGAACGGCGACGGAGCGCAGGGCGGCCGCCGTCGTCAGCGCCCGTTTCGGCAAGCTCGGCTTGACCCCGGTCGTCCAAACCGTCCCAGTGCCGCGCGGCGGAGCCTCGCGGAATCTCGTCTTCCGGACGGGCGGCGGACCGCTGCGGGCGATCGTGGTCGCTCACCTCGACGGTGTCTCGGCCGGTCCGGCCGCGAACGACAACGGCTCGGGCGTGGGGGCGCTGCTCGAAGTGGCGCGGCTCCTGCGCAACCGGCCGGGCATGCTCTACGCCGCCCTCGGCGCCGAGGAGCGCGTGATGACCGGCTCCAGGCTCCACCTCGGCTCGGCGCGCCTGTTGCGCAGCCTCGGCGGAGCCGACCGCCGCAGCACGCGGCTCGTGCTCTCGCTCGACATGGTCGGCTACGGCCCGACGCTGAACATCCGCGGTCTCGAGAGCCGGCCGAACCGCTCGGCCCTGATCGCGCTCGCAGCGGCCCGCAGGCTAGGGCTGACCGCGTCGTACCTGCAAGACCGGGGCCAGTCCGACCACGAGGAGTTCACCCGCGGCGGGATTCCGGCCGCCTGGGTCGAGTGGCGCTGGGACCCGTGTTGGCACACCGCCTGCGACCGCGTCGGGCGCGTCCGCCCCGAGAAGCTCTCCGCGGCCATCCGCCTGGCGGTGGCTTCGGTCCGCGCTGCCTAGCGCAGCATCTCGCGGATGCGGCCGTCGACCGAGGCCAGCTCCAGGTCCGAGCCGGTGACCTCCCTCAGCAGCTCGTCCGCGGTGGGCTTCTGACCCTCTGCCCAGAGCTCCCGTAGGAGGGAGCCCGCCTCGCGCTGGGTGAACCACTCGCTTCCGAACCGCTCGCGCAGGTACTCGCGCAGCTGCGTCTCGAATGCCCACGAGCGCAGGTAGGAATAGACGTAGAAGCCGGCGTCGATATCCGCGAGGTAGTTCGCCGGGCTCGGCTCGATCTTCGTGGCGTTGCCGAGCAGCTCGACATAGCGCTTCGGCATCTCGGAGAGGTCGTCGCTCGAGTGGAACTCGAGCTCGTACAGAAGCTTGGCGCAGTAGCGGCGCACGAAGAAGAGCAGCCACATCATCCCCTCGGAGGCGTACTCGTCCGGCCGAGGGAAGTCGAGCTTGCGCGAGAGCCAGCGGGGCTCGTCGGTCAAGTGCTGCAGCAGCATCGCCCAGCCCTCGGTGACCGCGACGTCACCGAGGCGCTTCTCCTCCATCGTGAGGTCGCGCGAGGTGTTCGCGTAGTGCTCGGTGTGCCCGGCCTCGTGGAAGAAGGCGCGCCAGTCGTCGGCGCCGCCGATCGGCTGGATCACGAGCATCACCTTGTCCGGCACCTCGATCGGCGCGCAGAACGCGCGCGGCGACTTCTGCGGGCGCTGCTCGATGTCGAGGTGCACGTTGGCCTGCCCTTCGAGGTCGATCCCGAGGTCGGCGAGGGTTGCCTTCAGCGCCGGCACCATCTCGTCGCCGGGGAAGCCCTCGTCCCACTGTGGCGAGCGGATCATGCGTTGGAGGTCCCAGCGCTGCACCTCGTCGAGCGAGAGCCCGAGCAGCTCGCGGGTGGCGCGGCCGACCGTCTCCTCGTAGAGCTGCTCCGTTGCGTCGAGGAAGGACTCGCACTGGCGCGCGAGGTTGCGCAGCTCGAGGCCGAAACGCTCGTACAACTCGACGTAGGTGGAGGCGCCGAGCTCCGGCAAGGCGCCGCGCACGACCTCGATGCTCTCGAGGTAGATCGGGTTCAGGTGCTCCTCGGTCGCCTCCCACATCGCACGGTCGAGCTTCTGGCGGCGCGCGCGGTCGGGCTCGTTCGCCATCGTTGGACGCAGCATCCGGAAAGGGATCGTCTCGCCGTCGACGGTCACCTCGAGCTCGGCCTCGAGCGCGGCCTCCCGTTCGGCGTGCTCGCGTGTCAGCTTCCCGATGTAGCCGTCGCAGCCGAAGTGCCAGAGCTCTCGTGCCCGCCGGTCGCCGTTCACCGAAGCGCCGAGCGCCTGCACGTTCTCGAGCTCGGTCAGCATCGCGTGGCGCTCGTAGATCGACTCGAGCTCGAGCCGGTCCTTCAGGCCCGCGTAGTGGAGGTAGTACTCCTCGTCGAGCTCGGCGATGAAGCGGTCGGCTTCGGCTCGGTACGCGTCGAGCTCGACGGGCGATGTCGGCGTCTCGCTCGGCACAGCCCGTAGGATACCCCGGTGCGAGAGATCAGCATTTCGACCGAGCGGCGCACGCAGCTGCTCGACATCACGACGCGGGTAGAGGAGGCGCTCAACGGGGTCGACGGGGCCGCAGCAGCGCTCGTCTACGTGCCGCATACGACGGCCGGCGTGACCATCAACGAGGACGTCGATCCCGTGCTCTCCAACGACCTCGAGTCCGCGATGGAGAGGATCGTCGAGGACGGTTGGGCCTGGAAGCACGACGACGCCGACGGGCCGAACGCGCCCTCGCACATGCGCGCCTCGCTGATGAGCCCGGAGGTGCTCGTTCCGCTCCAGGAAGGCAAGCTCGCACTGGGCCGCTACCAGGGCATCTTCTTCTGCGAGTTCGACGGGCCGCGCGAACGCAAGGTCTACGTCACCGCGTTGCGGTAGACGCATGGCCGCCCCGGTGACGAAGGACCAGGAGCTCGAGCTCCAGATCGACTCGCTCGCCTACGGCGGGAACGGCGTCGCGCGGCTGAACGGGTTCGTCGTCTTCGTCCGGCGCGGGCTGCCCGGCGATGTCGTGCGTGCGCGTGTCACGAAGGTGAAGCGCAACCACGCCGAGGCGCTCGCGGTCGATGTGGTGACCCCCAGCCCGCTGAGAGTCGAGGCGCCGTGCCGGCACTATCCGGCCTGCGGCGGCTGCCGCTTCCAGGATTTCGCCTACGAGTCGCAGGTCGCCGCCAAGGAGGAGCAGGTGGCCGACGCGCTACGGCGGATCGGCGGGATCCCAGAACCGCCGCTCGAGCCGATCGTGCCCGCGGTCGAAGTCTTCCACTACCGAAACAAGCTCGAGTACTCGTTCACCGCTACTCCGGAGGGACCGGCGCTCGGCTTCCACAGGGCCGGCCGCTGGGACGAGGTGCTCGACATCCGGCGCTGCTGGCTGACCACCGACTTCGGCAACGAGCTGCGAGACGCCGTGCGCGTCTGGGCGCGCGCGGAGGGGCTCGAGGCCTACGACCAGGCCGAGCACACCGGCTACCTGCGGCATCTCGTGATCCGGGAGGGGCGCAATACCGGCCAGGCGCTCGTGCAGCTCGTGACCGCGGCGGGCGAGAAGTTCGATCGGGACGAGCTCGTCGAGGTGCTGCGCCGCTTTCCGGAGGTTCGCTCGATCCACTGGGCTGTGAACGACACCCCAGCCGAAGTGACGAACCTGCCGACGACGCTCCTCTGGGGCGACGAGGCGATCGAGGAGGAGCTCAGCGGCCTTCGCTTCCGCGTCCGCCCGAACGCCTTCCTGCAGACGAACACCGGGATGGCCGAGCAGCTCTATGCGCTCGCCGGCGAATACGCGGCGCTGACCGGCAACGAGACCGTCTACGACCTCTACTGCGGGATCGGGACGATCGGGCTCACGCTGGCGTCGCAGGCCCTGACGGTGTGGGGAGTGGAGGTCTCCGAGGAGTCGGTCGCCTGCGCGCTCGAGAACGCCGATCTGAACGGGATCTCGAACGCGGCATTCTTCGCGGGCGAGGTCGGAGCATCGCTGGAGGAGCTGCGCGACCGGGCGGGTCTGCCCGACGTGGTCGTGGTCGACCCGCCGCGGGCGGGGCTCTCGAACAAGGCACTGCGAAGGCTCGGGCGGCTCGAGGCAGCGAAGATCGTCTACGTCTCGTGCAACCCCACGACGCTGGCCGGCAACGTCAAGGAGCTCTGCGCGGAGTGGGGCTACGCGCTAGAGCGGGTGCGGCCGGTGGACATGTTCCCGCACACGCCGCACGTCGAGGCCGTAGCGCTGCTCACTCGCGGCCGAGCTCCTGCTCGATCGACTCGCGGAGGTCTGTGAGTCCGTCGCGTAGCTGTCCGATCCGCTCTTCGCCCAACCGCGCCTCGACCGCCTCGGCGTAGGCGCGGAAGCGCGGGCGGGCCTGGCCGAGGAGGCGCTGGCCGTCCTCGGTGAGGCGGACGAGGTACGAGCGCCGGTCGTCCGGGTTCGGGATCCGTTCGGCGTGGCTCCGCCTCTCGAGCCGGCCGATGCGGAAGAGCACCGTCGAGAGGGGCATCTCAACCCTGGCGGCGAACGCGGTCGGCGTCCAGGGCCCCTCGGCGCCGATCATCACGTACATCGGGTAGTCCTCCGGCGGAAGCTCGAGGTCTTCGAGCGCGGAGGCAATCAGGCGCTCGCGGACCTGGTTCGTCCGGAACAGGTCGAGCAAGATTGTCTCGGCCCCTGATGCCGGCATTAGCGCAATGTTGTGGTAATGTGCAGCAACGTTGTGGTAAGTCTACTCCCTCGTTCGCTCGTCGTCACCGTGGTAGTAGTCGTGGTCGCCTGCGGGAGCGCATCCAGCGCCGACGCGCCGGCCAAGCTGCACATCGGCGTCCACGCGGCGTTCGTCCTGTCCGGCGGCGGATCGGTGTGGGCGACGGACCCGGTGCTGAATCGCGTCGTCGACCCCGGCGTTGTTCGCGTGAAGGCGAAGCTCGCCGCCCCCGGCTACCCGCTCGGCCTCACGTTCGGCTCCGGCAGCGTGTGGGTAGGGAGCCGGTTCGCCGACCAGGTGACGCGCTTCAGCGCGAGGACGAACAAGCGGCAGGCTCGAATCCGGGTCGGCAGCGGACCCTATGCCCTCGCCTACGGGGCCGGGCCGTCTGGGTGACCAACGAGAACGTGGGCACGGTCAGCAGGATCGGGCCAAAGCGGAACAAGGTGATCAAGACGATCGGCGTCGGCGGCCGCCCGAACGGCGTCGCGGTCGCGTTCGGCTCGGTCTGGGTCGCCGACTTCGGCCGAGGCCGCGTGATCCGCATCGATCCCGCGCGGAACCGGGTCGCCGGCAGCGTCGCCGTGCCCACCGCCGACTGGGTCACGCGACTCAGCGACTCACTCTGGGTCTCGAGCGAAACACGCTCGATCCGGCCACGCTGGCCGTGAGGCGACGGTCAGGGTCGGAGCCAACCCCCTTGCGAGCGCCGCGGTCGCGGGTGAGCTCTGGGTGCCGAACATCGATGCGAACACCGTTTCCGTGATCGATCCGGCCACGAACTCGGTGCGGCGGACGATCGAGGTCGGGAAGAGTCCGATCGCGGTCGCCGAGGCCGCCGGCGCCGTCTGGGTCTCGTCCGAAGAGGACGGCGACCTCTGGCGGTTCAGCCCGAGCGACTGAGCTTCGGGCGGACCTCCCGCCAGAGGAGATCCGCGTTCGGCACCAGGAAGCCGAGGCAGAGCAGCGGCAGCGCGGGCAGACCGTTGACGTCGAATGCGGTCGCGAGGGCGATCGTGCCCCCGAGGGACGCGGTCAGGCACAGCCACGTCCACGGCGTGCGCAGCCGAAAGCGAGCGCACGCGCCGAGGAAGAGCGCGAAGAAGAGCAGGTCCGGCAGGCCGAGCTTGGCGCCTCCTTCATAGCCGGGAACCGGGAAGGTGATCGAGAGCGCCGAGAAGACGTCCGGCTGGTTCGTGGTGATCTCCTTGGTCGGCCCCCGCCAGACCGAGTACGAGTCGACCCACGGCACGATCACCGCGACGAGGACGACCCAGCTCAGCTCCTCGAAGAAGCGCAGGAAGCACCAGCCGATCGCCGTCATCGCAGCGAGCTTTGCGAATGTGGAGACCGGCCCGGCCCCGGCCAGCTGGAGCACGACGGCAAGAGCCCCGAAACCGACCCCTGCGAGCAATAACCACATCGTCGGTGCGCGCCACAGTGGCAGCACCAGGTAGACGAGCCCGAACACCGCCGGGATCACCACGAAGGAGAGCCAGGCGATCGTCCCCCAGAGCGACAGGTCGAAGAGCCACTGGTGGGCTCCGTAGTAGATGCCGACTGCGGCGGCGAGCGAGACGAACGCCGCCGCGCGTAATGTCAGTACGGCGGACGCTCGGCCCCGCAGGGGGCGATCGCGCCCCTGGCCGGCGGCCGCTCCCGCCGGGCGAAGCCCGGCTCCGCGGCTTCCTGACGACGCTGGCGGGACGCTGCTCTCCGAGTCCGTGTCACTCACACTGTCCTCCAGCATCGCACCGCCAGCGTCGCCCCAAAAACGCGAGGAACTAATAGGGCGGAAGCTCCGCCCACCAGGGGCCCAACGCTTTGAACGCGTTCCAAAATTTCGTCTTGGCGGGTTGCTCGTCCAGCGACTGGTCGATGTCGGGCACGTGGAGCGCCTGAATCGTAGGCGTGAACCGCTGCAGCTCACCGAGCGTCGGTTCGAGCGGGTCGGCCAGCGGGAACTCGAGCTCGTTCAGGAACGCAAGCGCAGGCTCGCCCATCACCACCACGAGCTTCGGCTGGACGATGTGCAGCTCGCGCGCGAGCCACGGCTGCGCCTCCTCGGCGTCGCCCCCGGCGAACTTGAGGGCATTCGTCCCGTAGATCGCCATCGGATCCACGTTCAGCCGCTGCAGCGACTTCAGCACCGCCTGGCCCGCGCGGCCGTAGAACGCAACGCCTTCCTGCACCTCCGCGGGCTGCGGTTCGTGCTTCAGGAGGAGGACATCTGCGAGCGGGTGGCCCGACCCCAGCACCGGCACGCGGCCTTCGCCCGCGGCCCGCCCGATCTCGTCGCCGAGCTCGTTGATCTCGGCGATGGCTTTTTGCAGGTACTTCTCGAAGATTTCGTCGGTCACGGCTGGCATCGGGGGAAGGACCCTGTTCTCGCCTAGCGCACTCTTTCCTTGGCCTGGGCC
Source organism: Gaiellaceae bacterium (assembly GCA_035296785.1). Taxonomy (GTDB): domain Bacteria; phylum Actinomycetota; class Thermoleophilia; order Gaiellales; family Gaiellaceae; genus AC-32. Next base: position 3,254 of record DATHAF010000016.1, on the reverse strand, counting down.
GCCCACTTGAGCGACTGGAGGTAGAGCAGCGAGCGCGGCCGGCGCAGCACCTGGGCCGTGCGCAGGCTGACGAGGAAGTCCTCTGGGCCGTCGAACCGGCGCATCCGAACCGCTCCAGTGCCCACTCCCTGCAGGACGTGGGCATCGGACCCCGCACCCATGAGGAGGTCGTACTTGCGCGCGAACCGGAGGGCTTCGTCGTTGTAGGCCTCGAAGAGCAGTCGGGCGTTGTACACCTCAAGCACGTCCACCTCGGCCAGGTGCCGGTGCAGGGTCGCCGGCTCCGGGATGGCGTGCAGCCGGTCGAAGGGGTGGGGGAGGTAGACGATCCCACCCTGGGCCCGGATCGCTGCGACGGTTTCGCCGAACGAGAGCCCGCGCGGGATCTCCTCGTCGAGGAAGAGCCCGATCACCTCGCCTTGGTCCTCGGTCTTCACCTCCTCGCCGGGGATCACGACGAGCTTGCGGTTGCGGGCGAACTCGGCCGCCTCGAGGGCCCCGCCGAAGACGTTGTGGTCGGTCACTGCGATCGCGCCGAGGCCTTGCTCCTCGGCCTGGTCGAGCAGGTCGGCCACCGGGATCTGGCAGTCGTGAGACCACGAGGTATGCAGATGCAGGTCGGCGATCACCCAGTCGCGGCCGGCGAGCGGGTCGGCCACCCGCTCGGGCCGGCGGCGGCCAGTGAGGCCGCGGTAGATCTCGTCCAGCTCCCTAGCCACCGCTGCGAAGCTCTGACCCTCCGCCTCGGTTCGGGACTCGGCGCCGCGACGCTCGCGGTACGTCTCGTCCTCGGCCAGCCGCATCAGCTCGGCCGCCGCCAGCTCAGGCTGCTCGTGAACGCCGGTCGGCGAGGCGAGCGCAGCTCCGGCCGCGGCTGCTTCCAGCGTCACGCGGTCGAGGCCGTCGAACGCGGGGACGAAGATCGCCGCGTCGTTCAGGAGCGCCGCCCGCGCAGGCCCGTCGCGGAGCGTGCGCACGCGCGCCCGTCCGCGTAGCGCCCGCGAGACCGTGGGCCGGCCCGCGAGCGGCTTCGTCCGCAGGAAGACGAGCTCCCAGTCGGGCAGTTGCCGTAGGGCCCTCGACACCGCACGATGCAGCGGCCGTTCGCCGGGCCTCCACTCGAGCACGACGAGGCGGCGTTTCTCGTCCGGCCTGAAGAGCTCCGTGTCGACGCCGCTGCTGAGCACGCGGTAGTCGCCGGGGAGGCGTTGGTTCGCGGCTTCGGCCGTCGCCTCAGAGGTCGCCACGAGCGCATCGATCCGCCCGAGCAGCCGCTCGCGCTGCGCCCGGCCGGGCGGGTAACCGAGGCGCTCCGGCGAGAGGAAGGTGGCGACGGCGAACGCGTGCGAGTCGCGCAAGGCCAGGTACGAGAGGCTCGGCAAGCCGGGCTCGAAGCCGTGGACGACGTCGTAGCCGCCCTTGGCGAGAGCGAGTGTGAGGTTCGCGCGCGCGCCGACCGGCACCCCGATGCGGCTGCGGCGGGAGACGGGAACCGCCGACCCGAGAGCGATCACGTCGTCGCTGCCCCCGTCCAGGAGCGCTCGCCGGCCGGCGATCAGGTCGGCCGCGCGCGTCGAGGGAGCGAGCACCCTCACGGAGTGCCCGAGGGCGCGCAGCCCGTCCGCGATCCCCGCCACGTGCTCGTTGACGTCGTGGGGGCGCGACCAGGCGAACGGCGTGACCAGGCAGACGCGCAGGCCCATCGGCCCCGAGTCTAGCCCTGCGAGCGCCTCAGGCCTTCGTCTTTGCGGGTGCCTTGGCGGCCTTGCGCGCGTGCTTGTGGATGAAGTCCTCGGTCCGGTCGCGCGCCTCGTCGTCTGGGTGCTGCACCGGCGGCGACTTCATCAGGTATGCGCTGGGCGCCTCGAGGCTGCCGGAGACGCCGTTGTTCAAGGCCAGCTTGGCGAGCCGTACGGCGTCGATCACGACCCCGGCGGAGTTGGGCGAGTCCCAGACCTCGATCTTCAGCTCGGCGTTCAGCGGCACGTCGCCGAAGGCGGTTCCTTCGAGCCGGATGTAGGCCCACTTCCGGTCCTCGAGCCACGGCACGTAGTCCGAGGGGCCGACGTGGATGTCCTTCTCCGGCAACTCGTACGGCAGGACGGACTTGATCGAGTTCGTCTTCGAGATCTTCTTCGACTCGAGCCGGTCGCGCTCCAGCATGTTCATGAAGTCGGCGTTGCCGCCGAAGTTGAGCTGGAACGTCCGGTCGACCCGTACGCCGCGGTCGCGGAAGATGCTCGTCAGGACGCGGTGGGTGATCGTCGCACCGACCTGCGACTTGATGTCGTCACCGATGATCGGGACGCCCGCCTGCTTGAACCGCTTGTTCCAGTAGCTCTCTCGGGCGATGAAGACGGGCATGCAGTTGACCATGGCGCAGCCGGCCGCAAGGACCTGCTCCGTGTACCACTTCGTCGCTTCCTCGGAGCCGACGGGCAGGTAGTTGACGACGACGTCGGTTCCGGTGTCCTTGAGGATCCCGACCACGTCCTCCGTCTCGCCGGGGGCCTTGGTCACGACCTCGGAGAGGTACTTGCCGAGGCCGTCGTGCGTCATGCCACGTGAGACGGTAATCCCGGTCTTGGGCACGTCCGAGAACTTGATCGTGTTGTTCGGGTGAGCCCAGATCGCCTCCGAGAGGTCCTTGCCGACCTTGTCGGTGGTGACGTCGAACGCGGCCGTGAACTCGATGTCGCGGATCCCGTAGCCGCCGAGGTCGACGTGCATCAGGCCCGGGACGAAGTCGTCGGGGTTCGCGTCCTTGTAGTACTCGACGCCCTGCACGAGCGAGCTCGCGCAGTTGCCGACGCCGATGATCGCGACGCGCACCTTGTCCTTCGAGCGCGCCTTGCCGTTCGTGCTGCCGTTGGTCGAAGCCATCCTCGTCCTCTTCTCCTTTCGCCCTCCGAGCCGCTCGGAGAGCGTCTCGACGATGAGCTCGTTCGTCGTGCGCCGCCGGTCGGCGGCGCGGTCTCGAAGCCGTTCCTTGAGCGCCCGCGGCATACGCAGGAGCACGTCGCGTCCGCCGGGCCGGGGGCTCCCCTTCCGGCCCGTGGGCTCGAAGGGAATGCCGTAGCGCGCCGCGAGGATCTCGACCGCGACGTCGTTCAGGTTCGACCCGCGCGCCTTCACCTCGCCGGCGAGACGGCGCTTCAGCTCGGCCGGCATCCGGACGAGCACGTCGCTGCGGTCACCCGCCATGGGCGTAGTGATAGCACAAAGTTGCTATCACCGCCGACCTCGTGCTAGCA
>DATHAF010000015.1:0-46402 GCA_035296785.1 Gaiellaceae bacterium | reverse complement strand
GCCGGCGCCAGCTCGCCGGCGCGGGCTCTTGCGGCGTCATGAGCCCGAGCCCGAAGAAGAGCTGCCGGAGCAGGAAGCGGAGCCAGAGCCGGAATCGCTCGAGCCCCCTGCACCAGCTCCCCGGCGCAGGCTCTTGCGGCGCAGTGAGCCCGAGCTCGAAGAAGAGCTGCCGGAGCAGCCAGCGGAGCCAGAGCCGGAATCTATCGAGCCGCCGGCACCAGCTCCCCGACGCGGGCTCTTCCGGCGTCGTGAGCGTGCGCCCGAGCCGATCCCGCCTCCGCCGCCCAGGCACGTGAAGCTGCTGCCGAGGCGCTCGTCGCCGGAACCGAGCCGCGCCGCACAGGAGGTGGCGGAGCTGTTCGGCTCCGGCGAGGACGGGGATCCGTCGAAGCGTGAGGAGAGCGGAACGTGAGGATCCGCATGTCCCTCATCCGGTTGCTCGAGGCCGCCGCAGCACGACGGCAACCCGCCGCGGAGCCTGCGGAAGAACCACACGCCGATGCGCCGCCGGCTGACGTCGCTGCGAACGAGCCCGAGTCCGAGGCCGAAAAGGAGCCGGCGGTGGTGCCGATGCTGGCGGTCGTACCTCTTCCGACCGACCCGGAACCGGAGCCGGAACCGGAGCCCGGCCCGAGGGTCGTCCATCTTGTCTTGCGCGACCCGACTCCGCGATCCTGGAACCTCTGGCAGCTCGAGGGGCTCGCGGCGAGCAAGGATGGCGAGCGAGCCCGGGTCGAGGAGCGTGAGCTCCTGCTGCTGCACCTGCGTCAGTTCGCGAGCGCCGCGGGCGAGCTCCCGACCGACTTCGATCTGCTCGTGCGGGAGGCTTTCGGCGCCGACCTCGCAAAGCTCGTCACGTGACGGCTGCCTCGCTGCAGCGGCAGGTCGCCCTCGCCGGGATCGCGCTTCTCGCGGCGATCGTATCCCTGGCGCTCACCTCACAATCCAACGGTCCCAGGATTCGGGGCCTGCCCCAGCCGGTGCCAGTTGCCGGCGGTGTCTGGTACTCGGCGCTGGCCGGGGTCGGAGAGGCGCGCTACGGCCACCGTACTCGTTGCAACGTGCTCCTGAAGCCCGGCACGGTTGGGATCACGGACTCCGTCTTGCCGTGCGGGATCCTCGTCTACGTCTCCTACAAGGACAGCCCGCGCATCCTGACCCACGTGATCGACCGGCGGCCGGTCGTCCCGGGGCGGAAGTTCGACCTCACGCCGAAGCTCGCGGAGGAGCTCGGCGTGGACGGCGTCCAGCGGATCCGCTGGGTCTTCGCGCGTTGATCGCTCCGCTAGAGTGAGACCGTTCGAACCTGTGCGTGCTCCGGGTTTCTCTGTAGAACCAACACCAATACAGAGGGAGCCCTCGTTCCACCCGAGGCGCCTGGCGCCGGAGGAGACGTGGCACCCACCTGGCTTGTCCAGGTTCACATCGGGCCCGGAGATACCGGCAGGTTGGAATTTCGCGGGGGAACCTCAGGGTTCCCCCGCGTTCATCGCTAGCCTGGACACATGACGGAGCTGATCGGCGATTCGACGCGCGACGGACGCTGGTCGCTCGTTCGCCTAGAGGTCGAGGGCGAGCGGATCGTCAGCGCCGAGGCCGAGGGGCTGGAGCGCCCGCTCGAGGGCCTGACCCTCCTCGAGGCCGCGGCGGTCGGCGGCGACGAGTTGGCAGTCGACGCGCTCGCGAATGCGCTCGCTCCGGCATTTCGGGCCACCCCGAAGGCGGGGCGCGTTGCGGTTGCGATGAGCGGCGGCGTGGACAGCGCGGTCGCGCTGCTGCGTGCGGGCTCCGGCGCGATCGGCGTCACCCTTCGGCTATGGCTCGACCCGCAGGGTCCGGACGCCGAGCGCGCCTGCTGCTCGCCCGAGGCCGTGCTCGCGGCACGTGCGACCTGCCACCGGCTCGGCCTGCCCCACGTGACGCTCGACCTGCGCGAGGAGTTCCGGCGCGCCGTCGTCGAGCCGTTCGTGCGCGGATACGCCGCAGGCGAGACGCCGAACCCTTGCATCCGCTGCAACGGAAGCTTTCGCTTCGCGGAGTTGCTCGCGTTCGCCGCTCGCGCGGGTGCCGAGCGCCTGGCGACGGGCCATTACGCCCGCATCGTCGAGCACCGTGGCCGCCTGCTGCTGGCCCGCGCGGCTGACCCGACCAAGGACCAGTCGTACATGCTCGCGCGGCTCGACCCGCGTTTCCTGGACAAGCTGTGGTTCCCGCTCGGCGACCAGAGCAAGGACGAGACGCGCGCCGAGGCTGCGCGCGCCGGTCTCGAGGCTGCCTCCCGCGCGGAGAGCCAGGAGGCCTGCTTCCTGGCCGGCGGCGACTACCGAGAATTTCTCGAACGCCACGGCCTCCAGGCCACGGACGGAACGATCGTCGACGAAGACGGTGTCGAGGTCGGCCGTCATTCCGGCTTCTGGCGCTTCACGCCCGGCCAGCGCCGCGGCCTCCGGGTCGCGACGGGGCCCGTCTACGCGCTCCGCAGCGAGCCGCGGACGAACACGGTCGTGGTCGGGTCCCGGTCGGCGCTCGCCACCCAGGAGGTCAAAGCCCGCGGAAGGCTCCACGTCGAGGTCGACCGCGCCGAGGTGAAGCTGCGCTACCGCTCACCTGCCGTCGGCGCAGACGTGGTCGTCGCGAACGGCGGTTTCCGGCTCTCGCTCGACACCCCGGCCTACGGGGTGGCCGCCGGGCAAGCCGCGGTTCTGTACGAAGGAGACGCCGTCGTCGGCGCTGGCACGATCATGCAGGATCCTGTCGAAACCTTAGGCGGCTCTCGCGCGTTAGAACCAACGGGCGAATGACCGGCGACGAGATAACACTCACGATTCCGCGTGATGCCTCCTTCCAGGAGGTGGCGCATCTCGTCCTCGGTGGCGTCGCGGCGCGTCTGAACATCAGCTTCGAGAGCCTCGACGATCTCGAGACGGCATTGGACGCTGCCCTGGAGCACGGCGCGGAGACTGGGGACGTGACCGTCAAGCTGCGAATCGCCGAGGGGGCGATCGTCGCCCACGTCGGCCCCTTCGCCTCCGAGAGCCTGCGCGCCGAGTTGGAGAGAAGCCCGGACGAGGGCATGAGCCTGCGCCGGGTGCTCGACACCGTCGTCGACAGCTATCGGCTCGACCGCGATGGCTGGCTCGAGCTGACGAAGAGCATCGAGCGGCAGGAGGCGGCGACGTGAGCCACGAGAGCGACAAGGTGCTGCTGCGGCGTTACCACGAGGAGGGCGACCTCGGCGCACGCGAACAGCTGATCGAGCGGTACATGTCCCTCGTCCGCTCGCTCGCCCGCCGGTACTCGTACCGCGGCGAGCAGCTCGACGACCTCGTCCAGATCGGCGCCATCGGCCTGATCAAAGCGATCGACCGCTTCGACGTGAACCGCGGCGTCGAGCTCACGACCTACGCGACGCCCAACATCATCGGCGAGATCAAGCGCCACTTTCGTGACCGTGGCTGGTCGGTGCGCGTCCCCCGCGGGCTGCAGGAGCTGAACATCCAGCTCTCGAAGCTGCTGGAGCAGCTGACGGTGCAGCACGGCCGGTCGCCGACGATCCCCGAGCTCGCCAAGGCCGCCGGTGTCACCGATGAAGAGGTGCTCGAGGCGCTCGAGAGCGGCCGCGCCTACACGTCGCTGTCGCTCTCGGCCGGCTCAGGCTCCGACGAGGACGGCGAGCTCGACCCGCTCGAGTCGCTGGGCACCGAGGAGCACCAGTACGAGGTCTCCGAGGACCGGGCGGTGCTCGAGCCCGGGTTCCGCGTGCTCGACGAGCGCGAGCGCAAGATCCTCCACCTGCGCTTCTTCGAGGGCCTGACGCAGTCGCAGATCGCACAGCAGGTCGGCATCTCTCAGATGCACGTCTCGCGCCTGATCCGGCGCTCGCTGGAGAAGATCCGCGAGGAGATCGCCGTCGACGAGCTGCCCGAGGCGGAGCGAAGCCGCCAGCCGCTGACCCGCCCCTAGAATCACCTCCGTGCGCACCACCGCCGAGCTCCGCGCGGGTTACCGCGATTTCTTCGAGTCCAAGGGCCACACGTTTCGGCCCTCGGCTGCGCTGATCCCGCGTGCGGACGACCGCTCGACGCTGCTCGTATCGGCGGGAATGCAGCCGCTGATGCCGTATTTCCTCGGCCTCGAGGAGCCGCCCGCGCCTCTGCTGACGACGGTGCAGAAGGTCTTCCGCACTCCGGACATCGACGAGGTCGGGCTCGACGGCTACCACCTCACGTTCTTCGAGATGCTCGGGAACTTCTCATTCGGCCGGTACTTCAAGGACGGCGCGATCGAGCTCGCCTGGGAGTTCATGTTCGACCACATGAAGCTCGATCTGGATCGGATCTGGGTCACCGTCTTCGCCGGCGATCCCGAGCTCAAGCTCGAGGAAGACGAGGTCGCCGTCCGCGGGTGGGAGAAGATGGGCATGCCCGCGGAACGGATCGTCCGGCTGCCCCGCGCTCACAACTTCTGGTCGGTCGGGGGACCGGGGCCGTGCGGGCCCGACACGGAGATCTTCTTCGACTGGGGTGAGGACGTCGGCTGTCTGCGCCCCGAGTGTGCGCCCGGCTGCGAGTGCGAGCGCTTCCTCGAGATCTGGAACCTCGTCTTCATGGAGTTCGAGCTGCACGCGGACGGCTCGGTGACACCTCTGCCGAAGCAGAACATCGACACGGGCATGGGCCTCGAGCGCGCCGCGCGCGTCCTCCAAGGCGTCGACTCGGTCTACGACACGGACGGCTATCAGGAGATCATGGGCTGGATCGCGGAGCAGTCGGGCGTGGCCTATGGCGAGAGCGACGAAGCGACCAAGGCGCACCGGATCCTGGCCGATCACGGGCGCGGGATGACGTTTCTCGCCGCCGACGGGGTTGCGCCGTCGAACGAGGGCCGCGGTTACGTCATGCGCAGGGTCGTCCGCCGCGCCGTCCTCCAGGCGGGCCGGATCGGGCTCGAGTCGCCCTTCCTCTCGCGGCTGACCGAGGTGGTGATCGGACAAATGGGTGAGGCTTACCCGGAGCTTGTCGAGCACCGCGAGGAGATCGCCCGGGTTCTCGCCGACGAGGAGGAGCGCTTCTCGATCACGCTCGCCCGCGGCCTCAAGCTGTTCCAGGAGGTGGCAGCAGACGGCGAGATCACGGGCGAGGAGGCCTTTCGGCTGCACGACACCTACGGCTTTCCGCTCGAGCTGACGCAGGAGCTGGCGCGCGAGCGAGGTCTGCCCGTGGACGAGGACGGTTTCCGCGAGCTGATGGAGCAGCAGCGCACCCGCTCGCGCAAGGGCGCGCCAACGGAGCTTGACGTACGACTGAAGGCGCAGGCGCGCAGCGAGTTCGTCGGCTACGAAAAAACCGAGGTGCTGACCGCGATCATCGCCTGCGAGGAGCTCGGCGAAGGGCGCTTCCAGGCGAAGATCGAGCAGTCGCCCTTCTACCCGGAGGGCGGCGGCCAGGTCTCCGACGCCGGTTTCATGGAGAACGAGCAGACCGGGGCCCGGGCGGAGCTCGTGGCCGCTACGCGGCTGCCCGGCGACGACCAGGTGCTGACCTTCGAGGGCGCGGGCTTCGCCGAGGGGATGCGCGTGCGCGCCGTCGTGCCCTGGGCCGTGCGGTTCCCGACGATGGCGAACCACACGGCCACCCACCTCTTGCACAAAGCGCTGCAGGAAGTGCTCGGCGAGCACGCCCGCCAGGCCGGCTCCGCAGTGCGGCCGGACAAGCTGCGCTTCGACTTCGCCCACCCGCAGGGGCTGACCGAGGAGGAGCGCGTGGAGGTCGAGCGCCGTGTGAACGAGGCGGTGTTCCAGAACCTTCCCGTGCGGGCGTACATCGTCCCCATCGAGGAAGCGCGAAAACTAGGGGCGATGATGCTCTTCGGGGAGAAGTACGGCGACGAGGTGCGCGTGGTCGAGATCGCAGGCTACTCGCGCGAGCTCTGCGGCGGCACCCACGTACGCGCGAGCGCCGAGATCGGCCCCTTCGTGATCACCTCCGAGAGCTCGATCGGCTCCGGGACTCGCCGGATCGAGGCCGTCACCTCCGGGGAGGCCTACGCCCTGCTGCATGGTCGTGCCGAGGAAGCCGCCGAGCTCCGCGCCGAGCTCGCGCGGGCTCGCAAGGAAGGCCCTTCCGAGGCCAAGCCGGCCGACGTCCAGGTCGAGCCGCGAAGCGAGGAGGAGCTCGGTGGCGTCAACCTCTTCGTTGGGCGGGTGAGCGACGTGGACATGGAGGTGCTGCTGGCCGAGTCCGATCGGATCAAGAACGAGCGGGCGCCGGCGGCGGTCGTCCTCGGCTCGGCCGAGGATGGGCGCGTGCACCTGGTCGCGAACTTCGACCGCTCGCTCGAAGGCCGGCTCGACGCGGTCGAGGTGATCAAGGCCGCCGCAGCCGAGGTCGGCGGCGGCGGGGGCGGGCGGCCGACAATGGCGCGGGCCGGCGGCAAGAACCCGGAGAAGCTCGACGACGCGCTCGCGAAGGCCGAGGAGGCGCTGCGCAAGGCGCTGGCGTGAAGGTCGTGGCACTGGACTACGGCTCGGCACGAACCGGTGTGGCGGTCTCCGACCCGACCGGGACGATCGCCAGGCCTCTCGGGGTGGTCGAGCGGGCCGCATCCGAGGTGGGGCTCGCGCGGCTGGCGGAGCTCGTGCGCGAGGAAGGGGCAGAGCGGGTCGTGGTCGGCCTGCCGCTTACCCTTCGTGGCGAGCGAGGCGGCCAGGCGCAGGAGACCGAGGCGTTCGTCGAGGCGCTGAAGGAAGCCGTCGAGGTTCCGGTCGAAAGCTACGACGAGCGCTTCACCACCGGCTTGGCCGCGAGCGTCGGCTCCGACGACGCACCCGAGGACGCACGCGCCGCCGCCCACCTGTTGTCGAGCTACCTCGCATGGTCGAGCGCCGGCCCGGAGTGATGCCGCCGCGGCCTCGGCCGCCACGGCGCACTCCGAAGGCGGTTCTCTGGAGACGACGCCTCGTCGCGCTCGGCGTGCTGGTCCTAGGCTTCCTGCTCGCGTGGTTCGCGGTGGAGAGGGTGGGCGGGAACGGGGGCGCGCGCAAGCCCGACCCCAGGACGACCATCGCCGTGGCGCCGCGCCCGTTCCGGGTCGTCTTCCCCGAAGGCTTCACCCGCGAGCAGATGGCGGAGCGAGTCGCCGCCGTGGCAGGCATCGCCAAACGGAAGCGCGGGAAGAAGGTAAAGCTCTCGTCGAGCGCGTACCTGGCCGCGACGCGTCGGCCGCGCCCGGCGCTCGGCTTCGGCCGCCGGCCGCTCGAAGGCTTCCTCTTTCCGGCGACGTATGAGTTCACGGCCCGCACTAGCGCGGCCCAGCTCACGGCGAAGCAGCTCGTGGCCTTCCGGCGCAGCTGGTCGAAGGTCAATCTCGGTTACGCGGATTCGAAAAATCTGACGCCCTACGACGTGCTGATCATCGCGTCGATGGTCGAGAAGGAGACGCTCTCGCCGGATGAGCGACAGCTCGTGGCCGCAGTCATCTACAACCGCCTGCACGAGCGCATGCCACTCCAGATCGACGCGACCGTGCGCTACGGGCTGCACATTCCGCCGACCGAGTCGATCTTGCAGTCGCAGCTGGAGAGCGATAACCCCTACAACACCCGCAAGCTCCTCGGGCTCCCGCCGACCCCGATCGCCAACCCCGGTCTGGCGTCGATGCAGGCGGCTGCGCATCCCGCCCGCGTGAACTACCTCTACTTCGTGCGCAAGCCGGACAAGAGGCACCACTTCTTCACCGCGAGCTTCGCCGAGTTCGAGCGGTACAAGGCCGAGCACGGCTACCCGTGATCGGTGGCGCCACGAAGCTCGTCGCGCTGCTCGGCCAGCCGGTTGCCGAGTCTCTCTCGCCGCGCATGCAGAATGCCGCCTTCGCCGTTCTCGCCCTCGATTGGGCGTACGTGCCGCTCGAAGTCGGACCCGAGGAGTTGCGCGAGGCGGTCGCCGGGCTCGTGGCGGGCGGCTACGCCGGAGCCAACGTGACGATCCCCCACAAGCAGGACGTGGTCGAGCTCTGCCAGGAGGTGGAGGGCGAGTCGGTCAACACGCTGCTCTTCCGCGACGGACGCGTCCTGGGCTTCAACACGGACAAGGCGATCGTGGCCGGGATCGACACGGGCAGAGCCTGCCTGATCGGCGCGGGTGGCGCCGCGACCGCACTCCTTCCTGCGCTTCAGGGGCACGTCCAAGTGTTCTCGCGCTCGGGCGACTGGCCACCAGACGCCTCGGGTTGCGACCTGATCGTCAACGCCACACCCGTACGAGACCAGCTGCTCGTGGAACCGCGGCCCGAACAGGCCGTGGTCGATCTCGCGTACTACGCAGACGGTCGGCCGACCGCGCTCGTCGCCGCCGCACGCGATGTCGGCTCCCGGCTCGTCGTCGACGGGCACGAGGCGCTCGTGCGGCAGGGTGCGGCCTCGTTTCGGCTGTGGACGGCGGTCGAGCCACCCATCGCAGCGATGCGCGCCGCCCTAGGCTTAGAGCGATGACGTTGCGTCTGACCACCGCCGGTGAGTCGCACGGGCCGGGCCTGGTCGCGATAGTGAGCGGGTTGCCGGCCGGGCTGATGCTCGACCGCGCCGAGATCGACGCTGACCTCGCGCGCCGCCAGCAGGGGTACGGGCGCAGCCCGCGCCAGCAGCTCGAGCAGGACGCGGTCGAGGTGCTGGCGGGCCTGCGCCACGGCCGAACTCTTGGCACTCCGCTCGCGCTCGTGGTGCGCAACCGCGACCACGCGAACTGGGAGTGGGGGATGAGCCCGTGGCCGCCCGAAGGCGAGGCCACCGGGAAGGGCTCGAAGCCGGTGACGCTTCCTCGCCCGGGTCACGCCGACCTGGCCGGCTCGCTCAAGTTCGGGCTCGCGGATGCGCGGGACGCGCTGGAGCGAGCGAGCGCGCGGCAGACCGCGGTCGCAGTCGCCGCAGGCTCGGCCACGAAGGCGCTGCTCGCCCAGATCGGGATCGAGGTCGAGGGACGGGTGGTGACCGAGGGCCTGGAGCGTCGAATCGACGACGCGCGCTCCCAGCGCGACACGGTGGGCGGCGTCGTCGAAGTGGTCGCGCGCGGAGTGCCGCCGGGCCTCGGCTCCTACGCGAGCAAGGAGGAGCGTCTCGACGGGAGGCTGGCCGCTGCGCTGATGGGGATCCAGGCGGTGAAGGGCGTCGAGGTCGGCGCCGGCTTCGAGCTTGCCGAACGGCGTGGCTCAGAGGTACACGATGAGATTCTCGCCGACGGGCAGAGCGACCTCTACCGGGAGACGAACTTCGCCGGCGGGATCGAGGGCGGCGTCTCGAACGGCGAGGACCTGGTCGTGCGGGCAGCGATGAAGCCGTTGCCGACCCTGATGCGCCCGCTGCGCTCGGTCGACCTCGACACCGGCGAGGCGGGCGAGGCGCTGGTCGAGCGCAGCGATGTCGCCGCGGTCGAGGCCCTCGCGGTCGTCGCGGAGACCGCGGTCGCATTCGAGCTCGCACGCGCCGCCCGCGAGAAGTTCGGCGGCGACGCGCTGGGCGACTTCATCCAGGCCCACCGCGCCTACGTGGAGCGGATCCCGTGGCGCACGCGCTAGACCGGCACCTCGCGCTGATCGGCTTCATGGGCGCCGGCAAGACGACGCTCGGCGCAGAGGTGGCGGAGCGGCTCGGGCGTCCGTTCCTCGACCTCGATCGCGAGCTCGAGCAGTCGCTCGGGCGCTCGGTCTCCTCGGTGTTCGAGGAGCTCGGTGAAGGGCAGTTCCGCGTGCTCGAGACGGAGAAGACGCTCGGTGCCCTGAGCGGCGACCCGCCGTCCGTGCTGGCGCTCGGCGGTGGGGCGATCACAAACCCCGAGGTTGGCCCAGCATTGCGCGACCGCGCCTTGACCGTGCTGATCGACGTCGACGCCGAGACCGCCTGGGCCCGGGCCCGCGACAGTGCCAGGCCGCTCGCGGGTGAAGAGGCGAGCTTCCGCGCGCTCTACGCCGAGCGCCGGCCCCTCTACAGCGAATGCGCCGACGCGGTCGCCCGGGACGTGGATGGGATCGTGCTCGCCGCGAGCGGGATCCAGCTGGAAGAAGGATCGCTCGCGCGGCTCGACGACCTCGTGCCGCCGGGTGAGCGCGAGCTGGTGGCGGACGAAGCGGTGGTCGGCCTCCACGGCCTTCCTCTCGAAGCTCCCGTGCACGAACTCCCGTGCGGTGAGGAGGCGAAGAGCATTCGCGCCGTCGAGCGGATCTGGCGGCAGCTGCGGCTCGGGCGCGAGGGCACGGTCGTCGCCTTCGGGGGAGGATGCACGACCGACGCGGCCGGGTTCGCGGCCGCTACGTACCTGCGCGGGGTTCCGTGGGTGGCCGTGCCGACGACCCTGGTCGGCCAGGTGGATGCGGCCATCGGCGGCAAGACCGCGGTCAATCTGCCCGAGGGCAAAAACCTCGTCGGCGCCTTCCACTGGCCGATCCAGACGGTGATCGACCCGGCACTGCTGGAGACCTTGCCGGAGCGCGAGCGGAGGGCGGGCATGGCCGAGGTCGTCAAGACCGGGCTGCTCGCCGGCGAGTCGCTGTGGGAGCTGTCGCTCCCGGCAATCGTCCGGCGTTGCGCCTCCTATAAGGCAGCCGTCTGCCTTCGCGATCCGCACGAGCACGGAGAGCGGGCGACCCTCAATCTCGGCCACACCTTCGCCCATGCGCTTGAATCGGCCGCCGGGTACGAGGGCCTCGCCCACGGCGAGGCGGTCGCGCTCGGGCTGCTCGCTGCGCTGCGCCTGTCCGGCCTCGAGACCTCGGCGGTCGAGGAGGTGCTCGGGCCGAGACCGGCACACGTGAACAGGGAAGCCGCCTGGGCCGCCCTGGCGCGGGATAAGAAGGCGCGCAACGGCAGGCCGCGGCTCGTTCTGCTGGAGAGGCCCGGCGCGCCGGTGACCGAAGTCGAGCTTCCGGAGGAGCGAGTGCGCGCCGCGCTCGACGAGCTCATTGCTGATTAGAGTCACCTCGTGCGCGTTGCCGTTCTCAACGGCGTCAACCTCGACGTCCTCCACCGTCGCGATCCGGCGTTGTACGGGGGCATCAGCCTGAACCAGCTCGAGGGCCAGATCTACTCCTGGGCGCGCGAGCTCGAGCTGCTTGCGGACTGCCGTCAGACGAACAGCGAGGCCGAATACGTCGGCTGGTGCCACGACGCCTACGGCTGGGCAAGCGGCGTCGTCGTCAACCCTGGCGCCTGGACGCACTACAGCTACGCGATCCGCGACGCGCTCGAGCTCTTCGCGGCTCCGGTCGTGGAGGTGCACCTCTCGAACGTGGACGAGCGCGAGGAGTGGCGCCGGCACTCGGTGATCGCCGACATCGCCGCGCGGCGCATCGTGGGCAAAGGGCCAGAGGGCTACCACGAGGCGCTGACGTTCCTGGCGGAGGGGCCGAAGTGACCCGGCTCGAACGGCTGCAAGAAGCCATCGAAGAGCCGCTGCTCGTCTCGAACCTCGTCAACGTCCGCTATCTCGCCGGCTTCGACAGCTCGAACGCGGCGCTCGTGGTCGAGCCGGAGCGCGTGCGGCTCTTCAGCGACTTCCGCTACGCCGAGCTCGGCCGCTCGGTCGAGGGCGTCGACTTCGTCGAGACCAAGCGCTCGCTTTACGCCGCCCTCGCGGAGCTGCTCGAGGGACGGCTCGGGTTCGAGGCAGACGACCTCACGTACGGAAAGTGGGAAACCCTTGCGGCCAGCGGCCTCGAGCTCGTCCCGCGGCGAGGCTTGGTCGAGGAGCTGCGCGTGGTCAAGGACGAGGGCGAGCTCGAAGCGGTTCGCCGGGCCGCTGCGCTGACGAGCGAGGCGTATGCCCGCTTCGCCGAGGAGACGTTCGTCGGCCGGACCGAGCGCGACCTGGCCTGGCGCATGGACGAGCTCTTCCACGAGCTCGGGGCTGAGGCGCCGGCATTCGAGACAATCGTCGCGGCGGGCCCCAACGGCGCGCGCCCACACTCCCGGCCGAGCGACCGGGAGGTCGGCGCCGGCGAGACCGTCGTAGTCGACTCGGGCGCCAAGCTCGACGGCTACTGCTCCGACTGCACGCGCACCTTCGCCACTGGGCCGCTGCCGGAGCAGCTGCAGGAGGCCTACGCAGTCTGTCTCGCGGCGCAGCTCGCAGGACTTGAGGCCGTCCGGGCGGGTGCGACGGGGGTCGAGGCCGATGCGGCCGCGCGGCGCGTGATCGAAGACGCCGGCTTCGGCGAGGCATTCGGGCACGGCCTCGGGCACGGGGTCGGTGTGAATGTCCACGAGGCGCCGAGGCTCGCGCGCGAGTCGTCCGACACGCTGGTCGCCGGCAACGTGGTCACGGTCGAGCCGGGGATCTACCTCGAGGGCCTCGGCGGGATCCGGATCGAGGACCTCGTGATCGTCGGCGGGGGCGGGCCCGAGGTGCTCACAGAATTCACGAAGGACCTTCTGAGCGTCGACTAGACTCCGCCGCCGTGGCGGAGACGGTCACCACCAACCAGTTCAGGAACGGCATGCACATTCAGCTGGACGACTCCGTCTGGCGGATCATGGATTTCCAGCACGTCAAGCCCGGCAAGGGTGGTGCCTTCGTGCGGACGCGCGTGAAGAACATCGATTCCGGCGCCGTCGTCGACCGCACGTTCCGAGCCGGCGAGAAGTTCGCCCGCATCCATACCGAGGTGAAGGAGGTGCAGTACCTCTACGACTCTGGCGACGAGGTCGTGTTCATGGATACCGGGAACTACGAGCAGTTCTCGCTCTCGCGCGATTCGGTCTCCGACGCACTGCCCTACCTCGAGCCGTCGAGCTCGGTACAGATGCTCTGGCTGGACGGTCGCCCCGCCGGGGTGCAGCTGCCGAGCTCGGTGGAGGTCGCCGTCGCCCAGACGGAGCCGGGCGTCCGCGGAGACACCGTCTCGAATGTGACCAAGCCGGCGACGCTGGAGACGGGCGCCGTCGTGCAGGTGCCGCTCTTCGTGAACATCGGCGACCGCATCAAGGTCGATCCCCGCGAAGGCCGTTACATCTCCCGCGCCTAGCTGCTCGGCATCGACTCGGTTTGGTGACGCTCCAGGCACCCATGCGTGCGTTTGACCACGCTACGATCGCCTCGGGGAGGAGGTTGGGACTACCGGCCCGGCAGAAGCGCGTGGACATGGCCAAAGCGGCCACTGCGGCTCTCTCACGGCGGCGCTAGGCTCCCCGCGATGCCTGTCCTCGTGGACACCACCATTCGGCTGCTCGGCCAGGAGCCGCTCGCCGGTCGAATGCCGACGGCCGAGCTGCTCCGGCTCGCCGAGATCCTCGATGGCGCTGGATTTGCGTACCTCGAGGTTTCGGGCGGCGGCGTTTTCGACACCGCGGTTCGCCGTGGCGTCGAGAGCCCGTGGGAGCGAATCCGGGCGCTCAACGAGCGCACGAAGACGCCGCTCGCGATGGCCCTGCGCGGCCGCTTCCTCGTCGGCTCACGGCCGGTCGGGGGCGACTTCGTCAGACGCTTCGTCGCCTCTGCCGCCGAGAGTGGGATCGAGGTCTTCCGCCTGCACGACCCGCTCAACGACGTCGAGAACCTGCGCGAGGCCGGCGAGGCGATCACCGATGCGGGCAAGGAGTTCGACGCCGGGCTCGTCTACGGCTCGGGCTACACCGGCGAGACCGATGCGCTCGTCGAGCAGGCGCGCAGGCTGCCGGACCTGGGCGCCGCGCGCGTGTTGCTGCACGACCCGTCGAGCTCGCTCCACCCGCAGCGCGCGCAGGAGCTCGCGGCGGCGCTCGCCGAGACGAGTGGGCTGCCCGTGGGGCTCTACTGCCAGGGCGCCGCGGGCAATGCGATGGCCGCCGCGCTCGAGGCCGTTCGCGCCGGTGCCGACCTGATCGCCTGCGCCGTCTACCCGGTCGCGCTCACCGTCCACCGCGTCTCGGGAGAGGCGATGGCCACGGCACTCGCCGGGCTCGGCCTCGATCCGGAGGTGGACGTCGAGGCGCTCTGGCGCGCCTCCGACCTCGTCGACGAGCATCTCGGTGACGAGCCGGTGACGCCCCTTGCGCCGCGGATCGCCGTGCGCGCGGCCGAGCATCAGCTGCCGACGGGGCTCGTAGCGGCGCTCGACACGCAGCTGCGCGCGCTCGCCTCCGGTGACCGGCTCGACGAGGCGCTGGAAGAGCTCGCGCGCATCCGGGAGGAGGTTGGCTGGCCGCCGCTCGCCGCGCCGATCGGCCAGATTCTCGGCTCGCAGGCGCTTCTGCACGTGCTCTCGTCCGCCCGCTACCAGACCGTGGTGGACGAGCTCAGGGCGCTGCTCGAGGGGCGCTACGGCAGCCCGCCCGGACCGATCGACCCCGCTGTGACGCGCGCTGTCGGGCTCGTCTCCGACGGCGCCTCCGAGGAGGAGCCGCCGCCCGAGCTGGACTCGCTCAAGGCCGAGGCCGAGGGTCTGGCGTCGAGCGAGGAGGAGCTCCTCCTGCTCGCGCTCTTCGGCGAGGAGGCCGAGCCGCTGCTGCAGTCGATCCGAGGCCGGGCCGATCGCGATGAGAGCCTCGCCGCGGGCGGTGTCGATCAGGCGCGGGCCGAGCGAATTCGCGAGATCGTGCGCATCGTCCAGGAGTCCGGGATCGGAGAGGTGACGATCGAGGAGTCCGGGATGCGGGTCTCAGTTCGGCGGACGCCGGAGCCGCTCGAGCCGCAGCTCGCTGCCGCAGCGCCGCAGGCGGCCGGGGACGAGGGCGCGCCCGCGCCGCTCCCGGAGACCGACGGCGTGGTGCGCGTCGAGGCGCCGATGGTGGGCGTCTTCTACCGCGCTCCCCAACCTGGGGCGCCGCCGTTCGTCCAGGAGGGTGAGACGGTGGCCGCCGGGCAGACGCTCTGCATTCTCGAGGCGATGAAGCTGATGAACGAGATCAAGGCCGATACGCCGGGCGTCATCCGCGGGATCCACGTCGGCAACGCCGAGCCCGTGGAGTTCGGGCAGCTCCTGTTCGAACTGGAGCCTCTGGCCCCGCAGCCGCTCGACGCCGTCTGACGATGTTCAATCGCGTGCTCGTCGCCAACCGCGGAGAGGTCGCCGTTCGCGTGATCCGCGCGCTGCACGAGAGCGACGTCGAAGCCGTCGCCGTGTACTCGACCGCCGACCGCGACTCGCTCCACGTGCGGCTTGCCGATCGGGCGATCTGCATCGGCCCGCCGCAGGCGACCCAGAGCTACCTGCGGATTCCCTCGCTGATCGCCGCCGCGACCACGACGGGCTGCGAGGCGGTGCACCCGGGCTGGGGCTTCGTGGCCGAGAACCCGGCGTTCGTGGAGGCGTGCGCCGATAACGACCTCGTCTTCATCGGCCCGAGCGCCGAAGTCATGGCCCGCATGGGCGACAAGGTGCGCGCCAAGGCGGAGCTGAAAGCCGCTGACGTCCCGCTGGTTCCGGGCACGGAGGGCGCGACCGACCTGGACGAGTCGCGGGAGGCCGCGGAGGAGGTCGGCTACCCGGTGTTGCTGAAGGCGACCGCGGGGGGCGGCGGCAAGGGCATGCGGCTCGTGCTGGGCCCGGAGGAGCTCGACTCTGCCTACAACACCGCCGCCCTCGAAGCCGAGGCGGCATTTGGCGACGGCAGCCTCTACCTCGAGAAAGCGGTTTCGCCGGCGCGGCACGTCGAGGTTCAGGTGCTCGCCGACGGTCAGGGCGGTGTGTTGACGCTCGGCGAGCGCGAATGCTCAATCCAGCGGCGCCACCAGAAGCTGATCGAGGAATCGCCCTCGCCGGCGCTCGACGATGAGACGCGGGAGGCGATGGAGGCGGCCGCCGAGCGTGCCTGCCACGCGATCGACTATCGCAACGCCGGCACTTTCGAGTTCCTGCTCGGCCAGGACCGGTCGTTCTACTTCATCGAGCTGAATGCGAGGCTTCAGGTCGAGCACCCCGTGACGGAGATGGTGACCGGGGTCGATCTCGTGCGTGAGCAGCTGCGCATCGCCGCCGGAGCGGCGCTCGAGCGCACCGGCCGGGTCGCCCGCCGCGGCCACGCGGTTGAGGTCCGGATCAACGCGGAGGATCCGACTCGCCACTTCGCGCCGGCGCCGGGGCGCATCACGCGCTTTCGTCCGCCGCTCGGGCCGGGCGTCCGCCTGGACACGTTCATCGAAGACGGAATAGACGTGCCCCCGCACTACGACTCGCTGCTCGGCAAGCTGATCGTCTGGGACGAGACGCGGTCGGAGGCGATCGCCCGGACGCTCCGGGCGCTCGGCGAGCTCCAGCTCGAGGGTCTCCCGACGACGCGAGAGCTGGCGATCGACATCCTTCGCAGCGAGGAGTTCGCCAGCGGACGCTACTCGACGGAGTTCCTCGCAGAGGCAGGCGGGCGGCTGCCGGCGCTCGCGGGCCCGTGACCGAGCCGCTCGTCCTGAGTGGATCCGAAGGAGCGGTCACGCTTGCGTCGACAGCGCTCGAGCGCCTGGTCGTACTGGCGGCGCAGAGCGTGGAGGGCGCCCGGGTCCGGCGGCCGAAGCGCTCGGTCGAGGTCTCGCACGGCGGCGGCAGCGCGACGGTGTCGTTCGAGCTCGCGGTGGAGGAGGGCGTTCCGGTTCCGGAGCTCGCGCGGGCCGTGCAGGAGCGCGTGGCCGAGGCTGTGGCTGCGACCTCCCGGCTCGAGGACGAGAGCGTTGACGTATCGATCGAGGAGATCGCGTGAGCGGGCGCCGCGCGGCGCGTCGAACTGCGCTCGTCCTCTTGTATCAGTGGGACGTGACCGGCCGGGAGCTGGCCTCGCTCTTCGAAGGCGAGATCGATCCGTACGCTCGTACGGTCGCCGAGGGCGTGATCGAGGATCACGAGGAGCTCGACCGGCGCATCACGGATGCCTCAGACGAGTGGACGGCCGACCGGCTGGGCGCGCTCGAGCGCAACATCCTCCGGATGGCGATCCGCGAGCTGGACGAGGGCGAAACGCCGGTCGAGGTGGCGATCAACGAGGCGGTCGCCCTGGCGAAACGCTACTCATCCGAAGACGCGGGCAAGCTCGTGAACGGCATACTCGGGCGCATCGAGAAGGAGACACACGCGTGAGCGGCGCCGAAGAGCGCCTGAAGAGCGCAGAGGAGCTGCTCGACCGGCTCGAGCGCACCCGCGGCCGGCTCGAGGGCACCAAGGATCCGGACGAGGCGATCGAGATCCTCTCCGAGCTCGCCGAGATCGCCAAGCAGGTCGAAGCGCAGCTGCAGCAGGCAAAGCGAGAGGCCGAGTCGTGAGCACGCCCGACGAGCTGCGGGAGCTCGTCGAGTGGTACCTCGCCGACCTCGCAGTGACGCCGGAGCTGGACGGGCTCGAGGAGTCGATGCGAAACGCGCTTGCGGGCGGCGGGAAGCGCGTGCGTCCGGTGCTCTGTCTCGCTACTGCAGAAGCGGCGGGTGCGGAGGCCGAGGCTGCGTTGCCCGCCGCTGCGGCCCTCGAGCTCGTGCACAACTTCTCGCTCGTCCATGACGACCTGCCGGCACTCGACAACGACGAGCTGCGGCGAGGCCGGCCGAGCACATGGGCCGGCTTCGGCGAGGCGGTCGCGATCCTGGCCGGCGACGCGCTCCTCGCGGAGGCGCTCCGGCTCGCGCTCACCTACGCGTCGCCCGCGGTCGCGCGCGAGCTCGTGCAGGCGACGCTCGGGATGATCGGCGGCCAGTATCTCGACGTGACCGGAGCCCAGACCGACCTTGCCTCGCTGCACCGGCTCAAGACGGGCTGCCTCTTCTCGGCCTCGGTCGCCTGCGCGCTGTGGGTCGCGGAGGTGCCGGAGCGCAAGCAGGCTCCCTGGCGAGCCTTCGCGGACGAGGTAGGGCTGCTCTTTCAGATCGTGGACGACATCCTCGACGAGGACGGCTACCTGCTCGAGCATGGGGCGGACGGCGCGCGTGCTCTCGCTGACGAGACGGCCGAGCGTGCGCAGGCACGGCTGGGGGAAATCCCGGGCGACACCGCGGTGCTCGCGGAGATCGTCTCGGGTCTCGCGGCTCGCACGTCGTAGGCGTGTGATGAAGAAACGGCTGGACGTGCTGCTGGTGGAGCGAGGGCTCGCGGAGAGCCGGGCGCAGGCCCAGGCGCTCGTCTTGGCGGGCCAGGTGCCGGGCTACGACAAGGCGGGCCAGCAGGTCGATGAGTCGGCTGAGCTCGAAGTCAGCCCGTCGGCCCGCTTCGTCTCGCGCGGCGGCGAGAAGCTGGCCCATGCGCTGGAGGCCTTCGGCACCGACACCGCCGGCCGAGACGCCCTCGACGTGGGCGCTTCCACGGGGGGGTTCACGGACGTGCTCCTCCAGCGGGGCGCCGCACGCGTGATTGCGCTCGACGTCGGCTACGGGCAGCTGCATCCGCGCATCCGGGACGACCCACGGGTGACGGTGCTCGAGCGCGTGAACGCGCGCGGGCTGCGGGAGCTGCCCTTCGCGCCGGAGCTCGTGGTGTGCGACGTCTCCTTCGTCAGCGTGCGCAAGGTTCTCCCGGCTGCGCTCGCGCTGGCCGCGCCTGGGTGGGAGGCGCTGGTGCTCGTGAAGCCGCAGTTCGAGGCGGAGCGGGGCGAGGCGCGGCGCGGCGTCGTTCGCGACCGCGAGGTGCACCAACGTGTCTTGCGGGAGGTGGCCGAGGCGGCGGCAGCCTGGCGGGCGCAGGTCGTCGGCGCCGTAGACTCCGGCTTGCCCGGCCCGAAGGGAAACCGCGAGTTCTTTCTTCACCTCGTCCATCGCGAACACCCGGAGATTTCCGATGAGCTCGAAAGCTGGATCGACAACGCAACGCGCTGAAGTGAAACGGGTGGCGGTCGTCACGCACGGCAGGCCGGAGACGAGCGGCGACGTGCTCGCGCGGCTGCGTGCCCTCGCGGAGGAGAGGGGCATCGAGTTGCTACTTGCCGACGACGAGCTCGAGAAGCATGGGGTCGGGAGCGAGGACGGGGAGTCGTCGCAGGCGGATCTGGCCGTGGTGCTGGGCGGCGACGGGACGATGCTGCGCGCGCTCAAGCGCTTCCTCGGTACCCCGGTTCCCGTGATCGGTGTCAATCTCGGGCGGGTGGGCTTCCTCGCATCGATCGATCCGGATGCCCTCGAGGAGGGGCTGGTTCGGGCGTTCGGGGGTGAGTACGACGTCGTCGAGCTGCCGGCCCTGGAAGCAGAGGCAGGGCGAGAGCGCTGGACCGCCGTCAACGACGTCGTCGTGACGAGCTCGACCATCGGTCGCATGATCGAACTCGCCTGGGCGATCGGCGGCGAGGATCTCGGGGAGCTTCCCTGCGACGGGCTGATCTGCAGCACCCCGTCCGGGTCGACCGCGTACAACCTCTCGAATGGCGGGCCTGTGCTCGTCTGGGGGCTCGATGCGATGGCGATCAACTTCGTCGCCCCGCACTCGCTGCACGCGCGCCCGTTGGTGGTTCCGCGCGGGCTCGACCTGGCCGTCGAGAACCGGACCGACGCCGTCTCGGCGACGGTGCTAGCAGATGGGCACCCCGTGCACGAACTGGCACCGGGTGAGCAGGTCGGCGCGCGCCTCTCCGAGCAGCGAAGCCTGTTGGCGACCCTGCCCGAGAGCACATTCTTCAGCCGTTACCGTCGCGTCTTCGCTTCCTGAGTCGACACCGTTTTGGCGCCTATCCGAGACACACTCGTGCTTGCCGGGCAGGTACCGTCCCAATCCCCCACCCACCCGGGGGCGCGCGTGAGCAGATAGGGCCGGCGCGGCGTCGTCCGTTTCAGCGGGTCGCCCCAAACGCGCAGCAGACGTACCATCCAGCCGTGCTTCGGAGCCTGCGCATCGAGAACCTCGTCTTGATCCGGGAGGCGGACCTTACCTTTGCTCGGGGCTTGAACGCCATCACCGGCGAGACGGGCGCAGGCAAGACGATCCTCGCCCAGGCCATCGGCCTGCTTCTCGGGGCGCGTGGCGACGCGGCCTACGTCGGCCCCGACGGAACGGAGGCCTACGTCGAAGCCGAGCTCGATCCGCCCCCCGGTTTCTTCGATGAGGAGGAGCTGGCCGGCCTGGCCGAGCTGCGGCCGGAGAACGAGGAAGGGCTTGTCCTCGCGCGCCGCGTCTTCGGCGACGGTCGCACCCGCGCCTACGCCTGGGGGCGCAGCGCAGCAAGAGAAGATCTTGCACTCGCCGCCGAGCGCCTGATCGCGATGTCGGGACAGTTCGAGCAGCGGCGACTCGCCCGTCCCTCCTACCAGCTCGATCTGCTCGACGCCTTTGCGGGCGAGGACCAGCAACGGCGTCGTGCTGAGTTGCGGCTGGCCTGGCGTGAGCTGGGCGCGGCCCGCCGCAGGCATGACGAGCTCGAGCACGGCGCCGCAGCAGCGGAGTCGCGACTCGCCGAGCTGAGAGCGATGGTCGAAGACACGGACGGCCTCGCGCCGGACGCCGAGGAGTCGCTGCGCACTGAGCGTGAGCGTCTGCGCCACGTCACCGAGCTCGTCGAGGGAGTCGCCGCTGCGAGCGAGGCCCTCGCCCCTGACGACGGCGACGGCGCCTCCGGCCTCGTCGCCGTCGCAGAGCGGGCGCTCGCACCCCTCGAGCGGCTGGCCCCGGAGCTCGAGCGGGCCGGCAGCGAACTCCGGGACGTCGAGCTGCGGCTCCGCGAGACCGCCTCGGAGATGCGGGGATTTCTCGCCTCGCTGGAGGCCGAGCCCGACCGGCTCGAGCAGGTCGAGTCCGAGCTCGAGCGAATCGCGGAAGCGAAGCGGCGTTTCCGTTGCGCGAGCTACGAGGAGCTGCTGGGGCGCGCAGCAGAGGCGCGCTCAGAGCTCGCCGCGCTCGACGGGGGTACCGACCCGCTTGCGGCTGCCGCCCGCGCCCTGGCCGAAGGGGAAGATCGAGTCGCTGCGTTGGCCTCGGACCTACGCGCTGCGCGACGAGCGGCTTCCGAGCCGTTCGCCTCGGCCGTCGTCGGAGAGCTGCGCGGGATCGGCCTGGGCGACGGCGAGTTCCAGGTCGACGTTCGCGAGCGCGAGCCGGCCGCCTCGGGAGGAGACGAGGTCGCGTTCCTGATTCGCCCGAATGCAGGCCTGCCGTTCGCTCCCGCCGCCGAGACCGCCTCTGGTGGCGAGTTGTCTCGGATTGCCCTGGCGATCGCAGCCGTGGGCGGCGGCGAGACGATCGTCTTCGACGAGATCGATGCCGGCATCGGCGGTCAGACCGCCCACGCTGTCGGCGAGACTCTGCGTCGCCTGGCCGAGCGCGCCCAGGTCGTCACGATCACGCACCTGCCGCAGATCGCCACTCTGGCCGACCGGCACTTCCGGGTCGAGAAGGTCGCCGGCGACCCCACGCACACTGCGATCGAGCCGCTGGAGGACGAGGAGCGCCGCGAGGAGATCCGCCGGATGCTGGGCGGCGACCAGTTCATCTCCGCGGTGCAAGAGCAATGAGCTTCGTCGAGTTCACCGGCCGAGCACGACTCGGCCGGCGGACGAAGAACCTCGTGAGCCGCCTCGGGCCCGACGACGTCGCGATCATCGACCATCAGGACCTCGACCGCGTTACTGCGGAGGAGCTCCTCGAGTCGGGCGTACGAGTCGTCGTCAACGTCTCGCGCTCCCAGAGCGGCCGCTATCCGAATCCAGGCCCACTGCTCCTCGTGCGGGGCGGTGTCCGGCTGATCGACGCAACCGGCGCGCCCCTGTTCGACGACGTGAGTGACGGGGAGAACGTCACAGTCCGGGGCGCGAGCCTCTTCCGGAACGGCACATGTCTCGCCAACGGCCACACGCTCACGGCCGAGGAGCTCGCGCGTGCTCTCGCCGAACAGCGGGGCCGGGTCACGGAGGCGCTGGAGGGATTTGCGGAGAACACGATGCGTTACCTGCGGGAGGAGGGTCGCCTGCTCGCGGAGGGTGTCGATTTCCCACCCCTCGAGACGCGGTTCCGCGAGCGTCATGCGCTCGTCGTTGCGCGTGGGCCCGGCTACAAGCGGGATCTGGCGATCGTGCGCTCGTACGTGCGCGCCTTCAAGCCGGTCGTGGTCGGTGTTGACGGTGGTGCCGACGCGCTCCTCTCCGCAGGGATGAAGCCCGACGTGATCGTCGGCGACATGGACTCGGTCTCCGATTCCGCGCTTCGCGGGGGCGCAGAGCTGGTCGTGCATGCGTACCGCGACGGGGACGCGCCGGGGGCCGCGCGACTCGAGCGACTGGGTGTCAGGTACGCGACCGTCTCGGCACCCGGGATCAGCGAGGACATCGCGCTCCTGCTCGCCTTCGAGAAGGGCGCCGAGCTGATCGTCGCCGTGGGAACGCATTTCAACCTGACCGAATTCCTCGAGCGTGACCGGGCCGGAATGTCGTCGACGTTCGTGACGCGCCTGAAGGTGGGGGAGATCCTGATCGATGCCAAGGGCGTTTCCCGGCTGGTGAGCCGGCAGGTCGGCCTCTGGCCGCTGGTGGCCTTTGCGCTTGCCGGGCTCGGGGCCGTGGTCGTGGCCGTCCTCGCCTCACCCGGGTTGCGCGACTTCATTGGGCTGCTGAGCCAGCGCATCCGAGACTTGCTTGGTTTGGGCTGAGCCTCGGAACGAAGCCTTTCGGCCATATCCCCTTCCCGGTAGTCCCACTCTCTACGAGTGCATCCTCGGGCGAACCAGCACGTACCTGGCGCGCGTGAGCCTGCGGGAACAGCGACACTTTGACCGCAATGCCTCGCTACACGGTCTCCCAGGAGCTGCTCGCGCCGCGCGAGGACGTCTGGCGGTTTCTGGCCGAGCCGCACCACCTCTCGGACTGGTGGCCCGGCATCGGAGGAGTCCATCCCGATCGCCGCGGGCTCGCTCCAGGTGCGCGCTGGACGCTTCACGGCCGAATGCGCCCGAGTCTGATTCGCAAGCCTGAGATGACCGGAACGCTCCTCGTCGTGGCGGTCGAGCGCCCCCGTCGGCTGGCCTGGCACATGACCGGCGAGCGGCTCGATGTGGAGCTCACGCTCGCACCCGCAGGCGAACGGCGCACGACCGCCGAGCTCACCGTCAGTGGGCCGTTTCTCGTCGGTCTCCGGCGCTCGCTGCCTCGCAATGCGCTCAGTCGCTTGCACGCGCTGTGCCAGACTGCCGCGGAGCTCTGAGATGTTCGATCTCCGGTACCACGTCGCGTCGCTCGCGGCCGTCTTTCTCGCCCTGATCATCGGCATCCTCGTCGGGGTCGGGATCGCCGACCGTGGCTATCTCGACAAGGGGACGCGAGGCCTCCTCGAACGGCAGGTCGCGGATCTGAAGAAGCGGCTCGACCAGACCTCACAGCAGGCCGGAAACCTCGGCCGGGAGCAGGAAGCCGCCCGGACGTACATCAACCAGACTTATCCCGTGCTCGTCCGCAACAGGCTTCGCGGCAAGCGTGTGGCACTCGTTTTCGTAGGCTCCGTGGATGGTGGCGTCCGCTCTGCGGTGACACGAGCGTTGACCGACGCCGGGGGCGAGCAGCTCCGGTTGCGGGCCCTCAAGGTGCCGATAGACGCGCCGCAGATCGATGCCCAGCTCGCTTCGAGTCGAAGTTCCGGCAGCTTCGGCGGTCAGGGCCGCTTCGAGGCGCTCGGCCGCGCGCTCGGCCAGGAGCTGATGCTCGGCGGCGAGACGCCGCTCTGGAACGCGCTCACCGACGCGCTCGTCGAGCAGCGCGAGGGCGGAAGCAAGGACTCGGCCGACGGCCTGATCCTCGTGCGTAGCGCCAAGCCGCAGAAGGGTGCGACGAGCCGCTTCCTGCTGGGCCTTTATTCGGGCCTGGGCTCAGCCGGCGTCCCCGCCATCGGCGTGGAGACGAGCGACGCTCGTAGGTCGGCGGTCTCCGTGTACCGACAAGCCGGGCTCTCCTCCGTGGATGACATCGACACGCCTGCGGGAAGGCTCGCGCTCGTGCTCTTGCTTCAGGGGGCGCCGTCGGGCCAATACGGCGTCAAGAAGACGGCTGACGAAGCGCTCCCGTCATTGCAGACGGGTGGCTGAGCCGCTCACGATCCTCGTCGCGGCGCGCGACGAAGGGTCGAGGATCGGGCAAACGGTGGAGGCTTTGCGCGCGGCCTTTCCCGCGGCCGAGATCGTCGTTGCCGACGACGGCTCCCGCGATGCCACCGCCCCGGCGGCGAGGGAGAGAGGCGCTCGGGTCGTCAGGTTGCCCCGGCTCGGCAAGGGGCAGGCGCTCACGCTCGGCGAGCGGGAGGCGCCGCCGGGGCGCCTGCTCCTCGTGGATGCCGACCTCGAGGGCGATCTCGCGCCGCTGCTGGAGACCGATGCCGATCTTGTGGTCGCGGTCTTCTCCGAGCGGGAGGGCGGCGGGTTCGGCCTCGCGAAGCGGGCAGCGCGGGGGCTCATCCGCGCCCGCAGCGGCTTCCGCGCACGCGAGCCGCTCTCGGGGCAGCGCGCGCTCTCCTCGGCTGCGCGTGAGGTCTGCTTCCCGCTCGCGCCGGGGTTCGGCTGCGAGGTGCGGATGACGATCGACGCCGTGCGCGCCGGGCTCAGCGTGCGTGAACACGAGCTGTCGCTACGGCATCGTGCTACCGGCCGCGACGCCCGAGGCTTTCTCCACCGCGGGCGTCAGCTGCTGGACGCCGCGCTCGCCTGCGGCCCAACGGCGCTCAACCACCGCGGCCTACGGCTCCCCCTTGTCGGCGCCGTGGTCGCGCTCGGCGGAGCGCGGGCATCGGCGCGCGTCCGTCTTGGCGTCGCCGGCGTGGCGGCGCTCGGGCTCACCGACGATCTCTGGAGCGGCCCGGAGCGCGGCTTCCGCGCCCACTTCCGCGCCGGCGGGACGACCGGCGTGCTCAAGGCCGTCGGCATCCCGGCGCTCGCGCTGGTTTCCACCCGCTCGCTTCGGGGCGCGTCGCTGGTCTCGCTCTCTGCCAACGCGCTCAACCAACTCGACACGAAGCCGGGTAGAGCGCTGAAGGCCTTCCTCCTAGCCGCCCTCCCAATGCGTGGCCCTGCCCGCGCCTATGCGCCGATTGCCGTCCTGCTCGCCCCATACGATCTCCGCGAAATGACGATGCTCGGAGACGCCGGGTCGAACGCCCTTGGAGCCGTGCTAGGTTATTGCTCCGTGGCGACGTTCACGCCCCGGGGTCAACGTCTTGCGATTGCAGCGCTCGCAGCCTTCACCGTCCTCGGCGAGGCTCGCTCCCTTGGTGACCTGATCGAGCGCACGCCCGGCCTCTCGCGGCTCGACCGCCTGGGGCGGCGGTAGTGGCACGGCGACCGCCGAAGTACGTCTTCGTCACGGGCGGCGTCGTCTCCTCGCTCGGCAAGGGCATCACCGCCGCCTCGCTCGGGCGACTCCTGAAGGCGCGCGGGTTGAAGGTGCAGGTGCAGAAGTTCGACCCGTACATCAACGTCGATCCGGGCACGATGAGCCCCTTCCAGCACGGTGAGGTGTACGTCACGGAGGACGGAGCCGAGACCGACCTCGACATCGGGCACTACGAGCGCTTCATCGACGAGAACCTCTCCCGCACGTCGAACCACACCGCGGGGGCGATCTGGGACCGGGTGATCCGCAAGGAGCGAAAGGGCGAGTACCTCGGCTCCACCGTGCAGGTGATCCCGCACATCACGAATGAGATCAAGGAGCGGATCCGCAGCGCGACCGACGCGAGCGACTGCGACGTCGTCGTGACCGAGATCGGCGGCACCGTCGGCGACATCGAGTCGCTGCCATTCATGGAGGCGATTCGCCAGTTCCGCCGCGAGGCCGGCCCCGAGAACGTCTGCTACGTCCACGTCACGCTCGTTCCGTTCATCGAGACTGCCGGCGAGCTGAAGACCAAGCCGACCCAGCATTCCGTCAACGAGCTGCGCCGCATCGGCGTCCACCCGGACATCATCGTGGCGCGCTCCCGCGACCCGATCTCTGCCGAGATCAGGGAGAAGATCGCCCTCTTCGCCGACCTCGATCCCAGCGCCGTGATCGCGAACCACGACGTCTTGGACCTGTACCTGGTTCCCTCCGCCCTCCAGGCCGAGGGGTTCGACAGGCTCGTCTGCGAGAAGCTCGAATTGCCCGCAGGTGAGGTGCAGCTCGGGGAATGGCTCGAGCTGACCGAGCGCATCCGGGCTCCACGGTCCGGCGACGTCGAGATCGCCCTCGTGGGCAAGTACGTAAAGCTCCACGACGCCTACCTCTCGGTGCACGAGGCGCTCAAGCATTCGGGTGTCCACCATGGCTGCTCCGTGCGCGTGCGCTGGTTCGACGCCGAGGGGATGTCGCTCGAGGAAGCGCAGGCCGAGCTCGAGACCGTGGACGGCGTGCTGATCCCGGGCGGCTTCGGCTCCCGCGGCTGGGAGGGCAAGATCCTCGCCTGCCGCGTAGCCCGCGAGCGCGAGATTCCGTATCTCGGAATCTGCCTCGGGATGCACGTCGCCGTCTCCGAGTTCGCGCGCTACGCGGTCGGGCTCGACGGGGCGAACTCGACGGAGATGGACCCGGAGACGCCGTATCCCGTGATCGACCTGCTCCCAGAGCAGAAGGAGATCGAGGATCTCGGCGGCACGATGCGGTTGGGAGCGCAGGCGGTCGAGCTTGCAGAGGGAACACGCGCCCTAGGCGCGTACAACGAGCTCGTCATCCACGAGCGCCACCGGCACCGCTACGAGGTCAACAACCAGTACCGTCGGCAGCTCGTGGAGGCCGGGCTGGTGATCTCGGGGACCTTCCAGGAAGGGCGGCTCGTCGAGATCGTGGAGCTCCGTGACCATCCCTGGTTCGTGGCGAGCCAGTTCCATCCCGAGTTCAAGTCGCGTCCTACGCGACCGGCGCCGCTCTTCCGCGACTTCGTCGGGGCCGCCTTCGTGCGCTCCCGCGAGCGTGCGGGCGCCGCGGTCACCGCCTCGGGCTAGAGCTCGGGCCAGGCGATCGAGACAAAGTACTCGAGGCCTGCGATCTGCGTCTGGCTGGCGCGGTAGCGAATTTTCAGCTCGCTTCCATTCTTGCGGACGAGCGTGGCCGAGCCTTCGAGCTTGCCGGTCACGACCATGTCCTCGAACTCGGCGTGCGCCTCGGGATAGCGCGCGATATCGGTGACACGCATGCCCAGTAGCTCCTCTCGTGTGTAGCCGAGCAGTTCGCAGGCGAATGTGTTGACTGCGACGTAGCGCATCTCGTCGTCGGCGACGAAGATCGCGACGGGGCCATGCTCGATGGCGTCACCCAGGAGGATGCTCTGAACAAGGGGCTCGGAAACACTCATCCTGGTCAACTTATCGCGCGCGACTACGATCGCCTAATGCCTCGTCCCCGTTGGGCGCCCGATGTGCTCTCGCTCTTCCTCGAATTGGCCGCGCTACCGAGCCCGTCGGGTGAGGAGCGGGCGGTCGCCGACTGCGTGCTCGAGTACCTGAGAGCGCTCGGGCTCGAGTTCGACGAGGACGACGCTGGAGGCCGGATCGGCTCGACGATGGGGAACATCCTCTGTCGCCTCGAGCCGGTTGGTAAGGGCGGGGGTGAGCCCCTCTTCTTCTGTGCCCATCTCGACACCGTGCCGCCCGAGGCGGCGATCGAGCCGGTGGTCGGAGACGACGGGATCGTGCGCAACGCGGCCGGGACGATCCTCGGGGCCGACGACAAGTCCGCGGTGGCCACCATGCTCGAAGCCGTCGCGCGTCTGAGCGAGGAGGAAGGGTCACACGCAGGCATCGAGCTCCTCTTCACGCCCAAGGAGGAGGTAGGTCTCGTGGGTGCGGGGGCCTTCGACGAGTCACGGCTGGCCGCGCGGCTCGGCTATGTGTACGACCATGCGGGCCCAGTCGGCGAGGTGGTTCTCGGCGCGCCGTACCAGCGGAAGCTCGACGTCCGCTTCCATGGGCGAGCCGCCCACGCCGGGATGTATCCGGAGGAAGGTCGCTCCGCGATCGCTGCGGCCGCGCGGGCAATTGCCGACCTGCGCCTGGGCCGGCTGGACGACGAGACTTCGGCGAACGTGGGTCGGATCGAGGGCGGGACGGCTCGCAACGTCGTTCCGGAGCACTGCTCGTTCGCGGCGGAAGCCAGGAGCCACGACCAGCGGAAGCTCGCCGACGTCGTCCAGGAGATGGTCGACACGATCACCTTCGCCGCCGGACTCGGCGAATGCGAGGTCGAGATCCAGGTGGGCGACGCCTCCCGCGGGTATCGCTTCAAGCAAGATGACCTTCCGGTGCGGCTTGCGGCAAGCGCCCTTCGGCGAACCGGCCGCGAGCCCAGCTTCATTCTCTCGGGTGGAGGTGCCGACGCGAACGTCTTCAACGAGCGCGGCCTCGAGTGCGTCAACCTCGCGAACGGGATGACGGACATCCACACGCCCGAGGAACGGATCGCGGTCGCCGACCTTGAGGAGATGGTCGAGGTGACGCTCGCTCTCGTCGAAGCCGCGCGCGAGGTCGAGGATGCCGCTTAGCCTCAGGCGAGGGCGCGTCAGCGGAATCCAGGAGCAACACGAGGGCCTCCTCCGCCTCGAAGTGGACGGCGTGCCGTGTGTGGCGTACCCCGGGCTGACCGGACCGGTCGCTCTTGATGACGAGGTGCTCGTGAACAACCAGGCGCGGGAGCTCGAGCTCGGCTCCGGCGGCTTCGACGTGCTCTACGCGAACCTGACGCGGGGGCTCGAGCTGCCTGCCGAAGAGGGCGCGCACGTGGTCAAGCTGCCGTATACGCCGGGGCAGTTCGCGGCGCTGCACGCGGAGGAAGGCGCCGACCTCGCGGCCGAGCTAGGTGGGATGCCCGTCGTGTGCTGCTCCCTCCACAGCCAGCTCGCCGCTGCATGCGCGGGCCTCGGCGAGGGCGTGCGGGTCGCGTACGTCCAGCTGGAGGGCGGCGCGCTTTCGCTCGGGCTCTCGGACACGATCCGCGCCCTGCAGGGGCGTGGCGTGCTTGCGAGCACGATCTCCCAGGGGGCGTGCTTCGGCGGCGAGGTCGAATGCGTCAACGTTGCTTCGGCGCTCGCGTGGGCCGCCGCGGCTGGCCACGAGGCGGTCGCCTGCGCCGTCGGGCCTGGGATCGTGGGCACCGGCTCCAGGCTCGGCCACGGCGGGGTGGCCGCGGCGGCGGCAGCGAACTTCGCGAGCGCGCTCGGCGGCTCGCCGGTGCTCGCCGTGCGGGTGTCGGGCGCCGACGAGCGGGAGCGACACCGGGGCGTCTCGCACCACACCCGGGCTGTAATCGAGCTCTGCCTCGGTGACGTGCGGATCGCGTGGCCGAAGGGCTTCGAAGCGCCTGAGTGGCTCGAGCCGCGGGTAGAGGTGGACGTCGGGGGCTGGGACGAAGCGTGTGCCGGGCTGCCGCTCTCCCACATGGGCCGCGGTCCGGATGTGGAGCCGTGGTTCTTCGCGGCGGCCTTTGCGGCGGGCAGGGTGGCGCGAGGGCTCGTGCCCTGATGGAGGAACGGCGGCTGGGGCCGGTCGTCGGGCTCGGAACCTGGAACACCTTCGGAGGCCACGCAGACCTGGCTCGGCGTGTGCTCGAGGCTGCGTTCGAGGCCGGCACTCGGGTCGTGGATTCCTCGCCGATGTACGGGGAGGCCGAGAGCTCGCTGGCCGCGGCGCTCGAGGATCGGCGCGAGCACGCGATCGTCGCGACCAAGATCTGGTCGCGCTCCGTCGAGGAGGGGCGGGCGCAGGTCGCCCGGCAACTCGAGTGGTTCGGCCGCGTCGAGGTCGAGCAGGTGCACAACCTCGTATCGTGGGAGGAGCACCTGCCGTGGCTCGAGGCGGAGCGAGAGGCAGGCCGGATCGACCGAATCGGTGTCACGCATTACGACCCGGGAGCGTTCGACGAGCTCGAGCGGGCTCTGCGGACGGAGCGTTTCGAAACCGTGCAGGTGCCGCTGAACCCTCTCGAGCGCGACTGCGAGCAGCGCATCCTGCCGCTCGCGGAGGAGCAGGGGGTCGCCGTGCTCGTCATGCGCCCCCTCTGCGAGGGCCTGCTCCTGCGCCGGCAGCCACGACCGGAGGCGCTGGCACCGCTGCGGGATTTCGGCGTAACGACCTGGGCCCAGGCGCTGATCAAGTGGGCGCTCTCGGATGAGCGGGTGGACGTGGCGATCCCGGCGACGCGCGACCCAGAGCACGCGCGTGAGAACTCCGACGCCGGCGAGCCGCCCTGGTTTGGGCCCGACGAGCGCCGTCTCGTCGAGAGGATCGTCGGCGCCTGATGCCGACAAGGATCCCTTAGCCCGGTTCGTCCGGCCTCCTCTCCAAGGCGAGTGTATCGGGCGGCGGCGCACGTGTCTCAGACGGAATGTGCCGAAGGTGTATCGGGTCGCGCCGGCCGGATCAGGCACGCCGAAATCGGTCGAGAAGCTAGGGTTCCTCGCCCTGATGAAGGTCGGAGTCGTCAACGAGATCAAGCCCGACGAGTACCGGGTCGCGCTCACGCCGGCCGGTGCCCGCGAGCTCGTGCAACACGGTCACGACGTGCTCGTCGAGGCAGGCGCCGGGGAGGGCAGCTCGTTCTCCGACGAGGCGTACCGCGCCGTGGGCGCCACGGTCGGTTCCGTCGAAGACGTCTGGGGCGCCGCCGAGCTCCTGCTCAAGGTCAAGGAGCCGCTGCCATCCGAATATCCATTTCTGCGGGAAGGGCTCGCGCTGTTCACCTACCTCCACCTCGCCGCGAGCCAGGACCTGACCCTGGCGCTCGCCGAGAGCGGAGCCACCTGCGTCGCATATGAGACCGTCGAGACCGATAACCGAGCGCTCCCGCTGCTCGCGCCGATGAGCGAGATCGCAGGCCGGCTGGCCGCGCAAGCGGGCGCGTACTTCCTCGAGAAGCCGCTCGGCGGCAGGGGGCTGTTGCTCGGCGGCGTCCCCGGCGTGGCTCCCGGCCGCGTGCTCGTGATCGGCGGGGGCATCGTGGGCTACAACGCCGCGGTGATCGCGCTCGGCCTCGGCGCTAACGTGACCATCCTCGAGCGCTCCATCGACCGGATGCGCCATCTGGACGAGATCCTGTCGGGCCGTGTCAGTCTGGTCATGTCCTCGACGCTGCAGATCGAGGAGTCGATCGCGGAGGCCGACGTGGTCATCGGGGCAGTGCTGATTCCCGGCGCTGTGGCGCCGAAGCTGATCACTCGCGAGATGCTCGCCACGATGAAGGACGGCTCGGTGCTCTGCGACGTGGCGATCGACCAGGGCGGCGCCGCGGAGACGTCTCATCCGACGACGCACAGCGATCCCGTTTACGTAGTGGACGGTGTCATCCACTACTGCGTCGCGAACATGCCCGGCGCCGTTCCGATCACCTCGACCAAGGCGCTCACGAACGTGACGCTGCCCTACGTCGAGGAGATCGCCGCCTATGGGCTAGCTCAGGCGGTCGGGCGCGATCCGGCGCTCGCCCGGGGCGTGAATGTCCTCGACGGGAAGATCACCTACGAAGCAGTCGCCGACGCGCACGGTCTCGAGTACCAGCCGCTCGAGGACCTCTTGCCACTCTCGCCGGTCTAAGTCTTCTTGCCGCTGGGGCTGATTCGCACGACGAGCCACGTGCAGGCCGCCGCAAACACGATCACGCAGGCGGCGTAGAAGATGAGGCCGAGCAATCCGAGGGCGAGATCCATGACCGCCCTAGAATAGCCGCGTGCCGCGCGCTTGCGTGATCGTGTTGGACGCCGTGGGCGCGGGAGCGCTTCCGGATGCCGCCGCCTACGGCGACGAGGGCTCGGACACGCTCGGCAACGTCGCGCGGGCGGTCAACGGGCTCGACCTGCCCAACATGGAGGCGCTCGGCCTGGGGAACGTCGAGCCGCTCGTCGGCTGCCCGCCTCAGCCCGGAGCGCCGGCGGTCGCCGGCCGCCTGCTCGAGCGCTCGAAGGGCAAAGACACCACAGCCGGTCACTGGGAGCTGATGGGAGTCGTGACGGCGACTCCGTTCCCGCTCTACCCCCAGGGCTTTCCGCACGATGTGATCGACCCGTTCATGCACAAGACCGGCCGCGGGGTTCTGGGCAACAAGCCCGCCTCGGGGACGGAGATCATCCAGGAGCTCGGCGAGCAGCATCAGAAGACCGGCAAGTGGATCGTCTACACCTCCGGAGACTCGGTCTTCCAGATCGCGGCGCACGAGGACACGATTCCCCTCGAGGAGCTCTACGAAGCCTCGCGCGCGGCGCGAGAGATCCTGACCGGCAAACACGGCGTGGGGCGCGTGATCGCGCGGCCGTTCACGGGCGAGCCGGGCAACTATGAGCGAACGCCGAACCGGCACGACTTCTCGCTCGAGCCACGCCGACCGAACTACCTGTCGCTCGTGCGGGATGCAGGGAACCCGGTGCACGGCGTGGGGAAGATCAGCGACATCTTCGCGGGCTGCGACATCGACGAGTCACATCCGACGAAGTCGAACGTGGACGGCATTCAGCAGACGGAGACGCTGCTCCGAGAAGTGGACAAGGGGCTGATCTTCATCAACCTGGTCGAGACGGACATGCTCTGGGGCCACCGCAACGACCCGGTCAACTTCCACCGCTGCCTGCAGGATTTCGATCGGCGGCTTCCCGATCTGCTCGACGCGCTCCGCGAGCAGGACCTGCTGATCATCACCTCCGACCACGGCTGCGACCCGACGACACCCTCGACCGACCATTCTCGGGAGCACGCGCTCATGCTCGCCTACGTCCAGGGTCGCAATGCGGCCGGCAGGATCCACGAGGGAGGCGAGTTCGCGGACGTGGGTGCCACCGTCAACGCCTGGCTCGGCGGGAAGGCATCCGGTCGGGGAATTCCCGGGCGGGCGATCGTCGATCCATGAACGTGGACGACGTCGAGCTCGTGAGCATCGAGTACGCGAGGGAAGATGGTCTCAGGGCGCGCCGCTCCGTCTACGGCGACGCGACGGTGCGCGGCGCCATCGGCGAGGTGAGCCCCGAGCGAGTCCTCGAGGTCGGTTGGGGTTCGGGCACTTTGCCGTCCGAGTGCGCGACAAGCTCGGAGCCAAAACTATCGCCTCCGTTGCCCACAAGCACCTCGCCGATCAAGTCCCCGTTCGAGGGCTCGTTGAGCGCGACCTGCGCCAATGCGATCTTCGTCGCGGAGAGGGCGGTGTGATCAGGCCGGCCGAGCTGATCCAGCGGAAGCGGGACGGGGGGGAGCTATTCCCCGAGGAGCTCAACGAGCTCTTGCTCGAATACGCGCGTGACGAGGTGCCCGACTACCAGATGGCCGCGTTGTGCATGGCGATCTACTTCCGAGGGCTGACCAGCGCCGAAACCTACGGGATGACCCAGGCCATGATCGCAACCGGGGACACCGTCGACCTCCGCTCCGCGCTCGGTCGCAAGGTCGTCGACAAGCATTCCACCGGTGGCGTGGGGGACAAGACCTCGATCGCGGTCGGCCCTATCATCGCCGCCTGCGGGGTGCCGTTTGCCAAGATGAGCGGACGGGGCCTCGGCCACACCGGAGGGACCCTCGACAAGCTCGAGTCGATTCCGGGCTTTCGCGTCGAGCTCTCGACCGAGGAGTTCGTCACCCAGGTACGAGACGCCGGTATGGCGATCATCGGCGCGAGCGCAAATCTCGTGCCCGCCGACAAGAAGCTCTACGCCTTGCGAGACGTGACCGCGACCGTCGACAATTACTCACTGATCGCGGCGAGCATCATGTCGAAGAAGATCGCGGGGGGAGCCGAGGCAATCGTGATCGACGCCAAGGTGGGCGACGGCGCGTTCATGAAGTCGATCGAGGACGCACGGGCACTCGCCGAGGCGATGCTCGACCTCGGGCGACGAGCCGACCGCGAGGTCGTCTGCCTGCTGACCGACATGAACCGGCCGCTCGGGCGCGCGGTCGGCAACGCGGTCGAGATTCGCGAGGCGATCGCGACGGTGCGAGGCGAAGGGCCGCCGGACTTCCTCGAGCTCGTCCTCGCAGCCTGCTCGCGGCTGCTTGCGGTCTCCGATCTCGGCATCGACGAGCGCGAGGGCCGCGCCCGCGCCGTCCAGGCGATCGGCGACGGTTCGGCGCTTGAGGCCTACGAGCGCTGGATTCGCGCCCAGGGTGGAGATCCGGACGAGAGCGCCCTCCCAACGGCACCCGTGGTCCGAGAGCTCTTCGCGGATCGGGAGGGCTACGTCAGCGACCTCGGCGCGGTCGCCGTCGGCCAGGCAGCCCTGCACCTCGGCGCAGGACGCCGGACGAAGGACGACACCATCGATCACTCCGTCGGGATCGTCTGCCTCGTCAAGCCGGGCGACCGTGTCGCCGAGGGCGAGCCGCTCGCGGAGATCCACGCCGCCAGCAAGGCGGACGCTGACGAGGCCGTGGGCGAGCTGCGGAGCGCCTACGCGTTCGCCGACGAGCCACCGCCTACCCGGCCGGTCGTGCTCGAAGTGATCGCGTAGCCCGGCGGAGTCGCCCACGACCAGGCCGCGGCCCGGCGAGACCAGGCTAGGCTGACCTCGTGCCCGAACTGCCCGAGGTAGAGACGGTCAGAGCACGCCTCGAGCCGGTGCTGGTGGGCCGGCGCCTCCGGCGTGTCGAGATCCACGATCCGCGCCTGACCCGACCATTCGACCCCGCCGGGGTGGCCGCCGAGCTGGAAGGCGAGCGGATCGTCGCCGTCGATCGTCGTGGCAAGTATTTGATTGTTCGGTTCGAGTCGGGTCGCGTTCTCCTCATTCACCTCCGCATGACGGGAAACCTGCTGCACGGGAGCGGTACATGGCTGCCGCCGGCTGATCCGCATCGGCGGGCCGTTGTCAAATTAGACGACGGATCGGACGTCGTCTACCGCGACGTGCGGCGATTCGGGACGTGGCTGCTCGTCGAAGCGCACCAGCTCGAGCCCTACCTCGGCGACCGTGTTGGACGAGAGCCGCTCGAGCGAAGCTTCACCACGAAGCGATTGGCTGAAGTGCTCGCGGGACGGCGCGCGCCGGTCAAGGCGGCGATCCTCGACCAGCGCCGGCTGGCCGGAATCGGGAACATCTATGCCGACGAAGCGCTCTGGCGGGCTCAAGTCCACCCGCAGCGTCCGGCCGGCGAGCTCGACGCCGCCGAGCTCAAGGCACTCCATCGCGGCATCCGCACCGCCCTCAAGGCCGGCATCGAGCGCCAGGGCGCCACTCTGCGGGACTACCGCACGCCAGACGGCCGCTTAGGGGGCATGCAGCACGAATTCAAGGTCTACGGCCGCTCTGGCGAGCCGTGCGACCGCTGCGGCACGCCGATCGAGAGGATCCGGGCCGCCGGTCGCGGCACCTGGTACTGCCCGAATTGTCAGCGGCTCTAGCGCCTAAGCCGCCAGCTTGTCGAGTTCGCCGCTGCGGTCGAGCTGCCAGAGCTCGGTGTAACCGCCGATCGGCTTGCCGTCGACGAGGATCTGGGGCACCGTCCAGCCGCCGGTCAGCTCGAGCAAGCGCTGGCGGAAGGCCGGGTCGTCGTCGAGGTTGATTTCCTCGTACTCGAGCCCGCGAGAGTCCAGCAGCGTCTTGGCACGGACGCAGTAGCCGCACCAGCGAGTCGTGTACATCTGAATTCGGGCCATGGTGAAACGTGGAAGCGAGCTGACGATTCCCGGCCTGGCCTGGATCTACACTTGGGCCCAGTGGCCAGCCGCACCTACAAGACCGAGGCGGTGGTGCTGCGCTCGTTCCGTCTCGGCGAGGCGGACCGTGTGCTTCACCTCTACACGCTCGACCGCGGACGGGTCGGAGCGGTGGCCAAGGGCGTGCGCAAGACGAAGTCGCGCTTCGGCGCCCGGCTCGAGCCGCTCAGTCACGTCGAGCTGATGCTTCACCAGGGCGGTGGCGAGCTCCAGACGGTCACCGGCGTGCAGCTCTTGGGCTCGCATCACGCCGCCCGCGAGCACACCTACCGCCTGGACGTCGGCCTCGTCGGCGCCGAGGCGATGCTGCGCCTCTTCCCGGAAGAGGAGGCGAACGAGCGGGCCTTCCGGGCGTTGACGCGTTTCCTCGACCTTCTCGACGAACTGGAGCCAAGCGGCGGTGGCGCGACCGCCGACCCGCTCGTCCTCTCCTTCCAGCTGAAGCTGCTGTGGCTCTCCGGATACCTGCCGCATGTGACCTCTTGCGCCGACTGCGGCGCGGACTCAGGGCTCGCCGGCTATTCGCCGCGCGCAGGCGGAGCCGTCTGTAAGAACTGCGCCAATGGAGCGCTCCCGCTCTCTCACGAAGGGCTACTGGGGATCGAGGGTCTGCTCCAGCGACCGCTGGCCGAGGCGGGCAAGGCCGGCGTGACCGCGCGCGGCGCGCGGGAAGCTCTCGGCGTGATCACCGCGTCGTACGAGTACCACGGCGGCTTCAGGCTCCGGACTCTGAGCGCGTAGCAGACGCAGAGCGGGCCCGGGGGCCCGCTCTGGAGGCGCGTCCTCGGAAAGGACTTCACCTACAAGACGAGAGCGGCGGCCTGCTTCTTCCCTAGGATTGGGCGCCTTGGCCGCTCCAACCTTCCAGGACACGATTCGCGCGCTCGAGGGGTACTGGGCGGACTACGGCTGCGTGCTCATGCAGCCGTACCACACCGAGGTCGCGGCAGGCACGATGAATCCCGCGACGTTCCTGCGCAGCCTCGGGTCGAAGACGTGGAAGACCGGCTACATCGAGCCCGTCATCCGCCCGCTCGACGGGCGGTACGGCGAGAACCCGTACCGCTTCCAGCACTACTTTCAGTACCAGGTCGTGCTCAAGCCGGCGCCGGAAAACGTGCTCGACCTCTACTTCGGATCGCTGGAGGCGATAGGCATCGACGTGCGCAGCCACGACATCCGCCTCGTCGAGGACGACTGGGAGCAGCCGACGCTGGGTGCCTGGGGCCTCGGGTGGGAGGTCTGGTGCGACGGGATGGAGGTCACGCAGTGGACGTATTTCCAGCAGCTCGGCGGCTTCGATGTGGAGCTCGTTCCGGCCGAGATCACCTATGGCCTCGAACGGCTGGCGATGTTCCTGCAACGGAAGCGGAGCGCCTTCGACCTCGAGTGGGCGCCGGGGATCACATGGGGTGAGGTCTACCGGGAAAGCGAGCGCCAGTGGTCGGTCTACAACTTCGAGCTCGCGCCCGTGGAGGTCCTCACCCGCCGCTTCGGCGAGCATGAGGAGGAGTGCCGGGTCCTGCTCGAGCGGCGTCTGCCGTTGCCCGCCTACGACCAGGTGCTGAAGGCCTCACACTCCTTCAACCTGCTGGACGCTCGCGGAGCGATCTCGGCGACCGAGCGCGCCACCTACATCGGCCGCGTGCGCAACCTCGCGCGCGAGGTCGCGCACGTCTATCTCGAGCTGGAGTCCGATGCCGACGCTGCTGCTTGAGATCGGCTGCGAGGAGCTTCCGGCCGGCGCGTGCAGGGAGGCTGCCGAG
Source organism: Gaiellaceae bacterium (assembly GCA_035296785.1). Classification (GTDB taxonomy): domain Bacteria; phylum Actinomycetota; class Thermoleophilia; order Gaiellales; family Gaiellaceae; genus AC-32. Next base: position 9,159 of record DATHAF010000015.1, on the reverse strand, counting down.
CAGCTGCCCGCGCTGAGCGAGCGTGAGTTGGGCGCCGCGCCGAGCCAGGTCTACGTCGGCCCGCGGCGACTCGGGCTGCTCCTCGAGGACGTGGCCGAGCAGACTCCCAACGAGTGGCTCAAAGGGCCGCCGGAGGCCCTTGCCGAGAAGGCGGCGGCGGGCTTCGCCAAGAAGCACGGCGTGGAGGTGAACGACCTCGAGGTGCGCGAGGGCTTCCTCGGCATCGAGCGACCCGGACAGCCGCTGCGGGACGTGCTGCCGGACCGGCTCGACGCGATCGTGCGCGGGCTTTCCTTCTCGAAATCGATGCGCTGGGACGACAGCGGCATCCGCTTTGCGCGCCCGGTGCGCTGGCGGCTCGTGAAGCTCGATGACGAGACCGTCGTGGGAGAGACCAGCTTTGGGCATCGCTTCACGCACGGTGCCCTCGAGATCCCGAGCGCAGGCGAGTACCCGGACCGCCTGCGGGAGGCCGACGTCGAGCCTGACGCTGTGGAGCGGCGACGGCAGATCGTCGACGGCCTCGACGCGATCGGAGGCTGGAACGACCCGGCCGGTGTGCTCGAAGAGGTCGTCTACCTCGTCGAGAAGGTGCTCGTGCTCGAGGGCAGCTTCGACGAGCGTTTCCTGCAGCTCCCGGCGCGCGTGGTCGTGACCGCGATGCAGTCGCACCAGCGCTACTTCCCGCTGGGGGGCAACCGCTTCGCCTTCGTCGCAAACGGCGGCGACTCGGAGCTCGTGCGGGCCGGCAACGAGAACGTGCTCGAGGGCAGGCTCGACGATGCGAGTTTCACCTTCGAGCGCGACGTGCGGCGCGGGATCGACGAGCTCGCCGAGCAGCTCGGGGCGATCACCTTCTTCAAGGGCGCCGGAACGTTCGCCGACAAGACCGACCGCCTGCGCAGGCTCGCCGGCGAGCTCGGCGGGGGCGAGGCCTCGCTGGAGGCGGCACGCCTGGCGAAGGCAGACCAAGCCTCGGAGCTCGTGCGTGAGTTTCCCGACCTCGAGGGCTACATCGGGGCCGAGTACGCCCGCCTCGCCGGCTATCCGGAGGCGGTCAGCACAGCGATCGAGGAGCAGTATCTTCCGGATGCCGCGCGGGGGCCGCTACCGCAAACGGAGGCGGGGAAGGTGCTCGCGGCGGCGGACAAGCTCGACACGCTCGAGACCTCGTTCTCGCTCGGCCACAAGCCATCCGGCTCCCGTGACCCGTACGGCTTACGCCGCGCGGCGATCGGGTTGAACCGGCTCGCCGTCGAAGGCGGTCTGGAGATCCCGCGGGCCCTGCTCAAGGACGAGGTGCGGGAGTTCGTCGAGGAGCGGCTCGAGGGCCTCCTGGACGTGCCGGTCGAGTACGTACGTGCTGCCCAGGCTTCGGCGGCGCCGGACCTGGGGAGCGTGGCCAGACTGGCCCAGTCGCTCCACGCCGAGCGCGAGTCGCCGGCCTTCGACGGCGTGTACACGGCCTACGACCGCGCGCACCGGCTCGCGGGCAAGAGCGCGGGCGACGCCGCACCGGAACTGAACCGCTCGCTGCTGCGGGAGGATGCGGAGCGAGCTCTCGCCGAGGGGCTGGCCGAGGTCGCGATTGACGGTGACGTACGCGAGGCGCTCGAATCCGGCGCAACCCTGGCGCCACTGATGGAGCGCTTCTTCGAGGACGTGCTCGTGATGGATGAGGACCCGGCCGTGCGGGCCAACCGCCTCCGGCTCCTGCTCGACGTCCGCGACACGCTTGGCCGTTTGGGCGACTTCTCGCAGATCCCGCGCTAGCCGACTTCCCTTCGAGCGGCCTCGTCTTGTTGTCGCGCGTGTACCTGCGGGTCCCGACCCGCCCCCCTGCCATGGCGTCGAGCCTACGCGGCTGCAGCACACGTGTCTGTCACGTGGCTGTGACGAAACGGGGAACTCCTGATCGGTGCTCGTCGCTCCGGTCGAGGCTACGCTCCCGCGCATGACCACGCAGCCGGTCGAGCTCCACGTCATCTCCGACTCGACGGGCGAGACGGCGGTTCGGCTCGTGCACGCGCTCGAGGCCCAGTTTCCCGAGCAAGAGTTCGAGGAGATCCGCCACCCGCGCGTCGAGACCGTCGACGACCTCCACCTCGCGCTCAGCCGCGCGAAGGGCAGGCCCGCGGTGATCGTCTACACGCTCGTCGAGCCCGAGCTGCGCGGGGCCGCGCGCGCCCTCTGCCGCCGTTACAAGCTCCACTACTGCGACCTGCTCGGCCACCCGATCGAGGCGGTAGCGCGGGTGACCGGCGTCGCCGCGAAAATGACCCCCGGCGCGCGGGCGCCGCTCGACTCGTCGTACTTCAAACGCATGGCGGCGATCGAGTTCGCGGTCAAGTACGACGACGGCGTCGGGGCCGGACTGCACGAGGCCGACATCGTGCTCGTCGGTGTCTCCCGCACCTCGAAGACTCCGCTCTCGATGTACCTCGGCTACCTCGGCTACAAGACAGCGAACGTGCCGCTCGTGAAAGGAATCGATTTGCCAAAGGCGCTCTTCGCGATCGACCAGACGAAGATCGTCGGCCTGACGATCGATGCCGAGCGGTTGCAGGAGATTCGCAAGCAGCGCGCCCGCCGGCTCGGCGGCAATCAGCGCGCCTACGCCGAGCTTTTGGAGATCTACGGCGAGCTGGAGGAGGCCGAGACGGTCCACCGAAGGCTCGGCTGCCCGGTGATCGAGATCTCCGACCTCTCGATCGAGGAGACTGCGGCCCGGGTGATCAGGCTCGTCGAGCGACGCCGCGCCGAGGCGGGCACCAAGGAGAAGACGCCGGCCTGACTCCGAAGAAACGCGTTCCTCTTTGGCGCTGGGCGCTTTGGTGGCTGATCCTGGCGTTCGCCGTCGTCGTCTTCTATGTGCTCCTGACCCCGGTGTGGTTGGGCTTGCGCGGGCTGGCCTGGCTCGCCGATTTCCGGGCGCGCAGGCGTCCGAGCTACCGCTCTCCGGTCTCGCGTTCGTAGAGGGCAGAAGCGATCCACGGCCCGAGCTCGGCGAGAAAGGCCGGCTCGATCGCATGCGGGAGCGGGTACTCCCGGAAGAGCACCTGCGCCCCGGCCTCCTCGAGGAGCTCCCTCGCCCGACGGCTCCATTCGACCGAGATCACGAGGTCGTACGTGCCGTGGCCGATCGCGACCGGAGGCAGCGGGGCCTCGAGGTCGAGCTCGAAGGCGTCGACCGTGGGGATGAACCCGCTCAGAGCCACCAGTGCCGCCGGGCGTGGACGGCTCCGGCCCAGGCCGAGGGCGTAGGTCATCACGGCGCCCTGCGAGAAGCCGCCGAGCACCGTGCGTTCTGGGCCGATGCCGGTTTCCTCGGCGATCCCGTCCAGCCACTCGACGACGGCCTGGTAGGTCGCCACGAACGTGCTCGGGTCCGGGTAGCCGATCTCCTGCACGGCGTACCAGTGGGCACCGCCGGGTGGCAACGAGAGTGGGCCGCGCGGGGTGACACCGAGCAGCCGCCGGCCGGGGTCGAGGAGGTCGAGCAGGGGGAGGAGGTCGTGCTCGTCGGCGCCGCGGCCGTGGAAGAGAACAAGCAGGCCTTCGGGCTCGCCCTCGGCAGGGCGCACCCGGTGCTCGAGCGTCACCTGCCGGCGCGGGATGCGCGCGGGTCGGGCAGTGGCGTCAGCACCTGCTCGAGCTTGTCGCGGAGCTGCTCGTAGTCGGGCGGCAGCGAGAGGTGCTCGCCGAGGCTCTCGAGCGGCTCGTCCGCGGTGAAGCCGGGGCCGATCGTCGCGATCTCGAAGAGCACGCCGCTCGGCTCGCGGAAGTAGATCGACTTGAAGTAGAACCGGTCGATCACGGGCGTCGGGGAGGCGCCGGCCTCGGAGACGCGCTTCTGCCAGGCCTCGTGCTCCTCCATCGGGGAGGCCCACGCGACGTGGTGAACCGTGCCGGCGCCCGGAAGCCCGCGCTCGTCGCTGCGGTCGTAGTGGTAGGAGCCGCCGCGACGGGCGCCGCGCGCTTCCCAGGAGTCCTCGCCTTGCGGCTCGAACTCCAGCGCGCCCTCCAGGAAGGCGCGGCTCGCCTCGCGGTCCTGAGAGTAGGCCCGCACGCCTTCGAACCCCTGAAGCGCCTGGTCGGCCAGGATCTCCGGATGGTGTGCGATCAGCCGCTCGTCACTCGCCTGCGAGACCACGAGCTCGTGCCCTAGTCCCTCTGGGTCGGAAAACAGAAGCGCGCCGTTGGTGCGGCGCTCCGTCTGGACGCCCTCGTTGCCGAGTCGCTCTTCCCAGAACGAGAGCGCCTCGGAGCTGATGCGCCAGACGACCCGGTGCACCATGCCGGCTCCCGCACGGCCGGGACGGGCGCCCGGATACTCGAAGAAGGTGATGTCGTTGCCCGGGGCGCCTTCCTCGTCACCGTAGAAGAGGTGGTAAACGGTCGGGTCGTCCTGGTTGACGCTCTTCTTGACGAGCCGCAAACCCAGCACCCTCGTGTAGAAGTCGACGTTGCCGGGCGCGTCACCGGTGATGGCGGTCACGTGATGGACGCCTTCGAGCTTCATGCGCGGAGCCTACCCAGCCGGGGTCAGCGTGTGCCTGCGGGGCTCCAGGCCGGGTCGAGAACTCCGGCGAAGCGGCCGATCCGCACGGCGTGGCCACCCACCGCGGGCATCGCCATCAGCCAGGGTCGGTGGCCCTCCTTCGAGAGGACGAAGCCGCTTGCGAAGGCGATTCTCGTTCCGTCGGGCGACCACGTCGGATGCTCGTCGTCGGCCCGGCTGCTCGTCAGCCGCCGTAGGCCGCTGCCGTCGGCGTTCACCACGTAGAGCTCGCCGTTGGGCGAGCAGTTCGAACCGGGACAGGTGGCCCCGTTGTGGTCGGCGAAGGAGACGAACGCGAGGCGGCTCCCGTCCGGAGACCACGCCGGCGAGACCCCGTTCAGGCCCGGTCCTAGCGGCCGCACGTGCGAGCCGTCGGCCGCAGCCACGAAGAGCTCGGCCGCCTCGATCGGCGCCGTCTGGGAGAGCAGGCGCGAGAAGACGATCGCCTTGCCGTCGGGCGACCAGGCCGGCGAGAGGTCGAAGCCGCCGGCAAGGAGCTGAGCCGGCCGCTGCCCGCGCGCGTTCACCGTGAAGAGCGAGATGGCCGGCGTGACGACCGAGGCGACGAGGCGGGTGAAGGCGATGCGCCTCCCGTCCGGGGACACGCTCGGCATCACGTCGAATGGCCCTGGCGTGAGCGCCTTCGCGATCCCGCCGGTCGCCGGCACGGCGTTGAGGCGGAAGCGGTCGTTGCCCCAGTAGGGCAGGTTTCGCTCGAAGACGAGCCGCCGCCCGTCGGGTGACCAGACCGGCCCTGAGTCGCCGCCGAGGTCCTGACGCGTCGGCGGGACCGTCACGCGGCGCAGTCCGGTCCCGTTGGGCCACACGGTGTAGAGACTGCTGACGCTGCCGTGCTCGAGCCCGAACGCGATGCGGCTCTGCGCGGGCGCGCCGTTCGCGTTTCCTCCCGCTCCTGCGAGGAGCATTGCTGCCGCAGCGGCGAGCACGACTTTCACACTGCGAGCATACGCCGCGGGCTTGGCGACGGGCACTGTGGGAGAATTCCGCGCAATGCGAGGGAACGGGCGCTTCGTCTACGGGTTCGACGAGCCATTCGAGGGCGGGCGCGAGCTCCTCGGCGGCAAGGGCATCGGCCTGGCCGAGATGACGCAGCTGGGAGTGCCGGTGCCCGCCGGATTCACGATCACCACCGACGCCTGCCGCGCTTACATGCAGAACGGGAAGCAACTGCCGGACGGGCTGGAGCCCGAGATCGAGCAGCACCTGGACGCGCTCGAGCAGAAGACCGGCAAGCGCTTCGGCGACTCGGCCGACCCGCTGCTCGTCTCGGTGCGCTCGGGGGCCGCGGTCTCGATGCCCGGGATGATGGACACGATCCTCAACCTGGGGTTGAACGACGACGCCCTCGAAGGGCTCGGCCGCTCCACCGACAACCCGCGTTTCGCCTGCGACTCCTACAGGCGGCTGATCCAGATGTACGGCGAAGTGGTCGAGGACATCGACGCCCACCGCTTCGAGTCGGCGCTCTCGGACCTGAAGGCCGATCGCGGCGCTCAGCAGGATGTCGAGCTCGACGCCAACGACCTTCTCGACCTCATCGGCTCCTACAAGCAGATCTACGAAGAGGAAACCGGCGCGCCGTTCCCGCAGGACGCGCGCGAGCAACTCACCCGTGCCGTCAAGGCCGTGTTCGAGTCGTGGGACACGCCACGCGCGCAGGTCTACCGCCGTGCCCACCGGATCCCCGACGACCTCGGCACGGCGGTCAACGTCGTCCAGATGGTCTTCGGGAACAAGGGTGCCGCCTCGGGCACGGGCGTCGCCTTCACCCGCGACCCCTCGACGGGGGAGTCGGGCCTCTTCGGCGAGTTCCTTGCGGATGCCCAGGGCGAGGATGTGGTCGCCGGGATCCGCACGCCCGAGCCGATCGAGGCGATGCGGAAGCAGCTCCCGGAAGCCTTCGACCGGCTGCTCGCGACGATGCGCCGCCTCGAGGAGCACTACCGCGACATGCAGGACATCGAATTCACGGTGGAGGACGGACGGCTCTACCTGCTCCAGACCCGCTCGGCCAAGCGCACAGCGGCCGCGGCGCTCAAGGCGGCGGTGTCGATGTCGGAGGAGGGGCTCATCTCGCGCGAGGAGGCGGTCGCGCGGATCGACCCCGACCAGCTCGACCAGCTCCTGCACCCGAGGATCGACCCGACCACGAAGCTCGACGTCGCCGTGCGCGGCCTGAACGCCTCACCCGGCGCGGCCTCCGGCAAAATCGTGCTCGACGCCGACCTGGCCGAGGAGCGCGGGCTCGCGGGCGAGAGCGTGATCCTCGTCCGTTGGGAGACGACGCCGGACGACATCCACGGCCTGATCCAGGCGAGCGGGATCCTGACCGCCCACGGGGGCATGACCTCGCACGCGGCGGTCGTTGCGCGTGGGATGGGCAAGCCCTGCGTCGCCGGCTGCGAGGCTCTCACGATCGACCTCGAATCGCGCACGCTGAACATCGGCGGCCACCAGCTTGCGGAAGGGGACCTGCTGACGATCGACGGCGGTACGGGCGAGGTGATCGTCGGCGAGGTCCCGCTCGTCCCGCCGCAGATCAACGAGGATTTCGAGACGATCCTCGGCTGGGCCGACTCGCTGCGTCGCCTCAAGGTGCGCGCCAACGCGGATACGCCTGACGACGCCACCAAGGCACGCGAGTTCGGCGCCGAGGGGATCGGCCTCTGCCGCACCGAGCACATGTTCATGGCCGAGGAGCGCCTGCCGGTCGTGCGCGAGATGATCCTGGCCGGCGGCGAGGACGAGCGCCGCGTCGCGCTCGACAAGCTGCTGCCCCACCAGCAGGCCGACTTCGAGGGGATCTTCGAGGCGATGGCGGGTCTGCCGGTGACGATCCGCCTGCTCGACCCGCCGCTGCACGAGTTCCTGCCGCCGCTCGAGGAGGCCAGGGACGAGCGCATGCGCGAGCGGATCAAGGCCCTGCACGAGACCAACCCGATGCTCGGAACCCGCGGGTGCCGCCTCGGCTTGCTCTGGCCCGAGATCTACGAGATGCAGGTGCGGGCGATCATCCGCGCGGCGGTGGCAGTGGAAGAACGTACCGGCGAGGCCCCGGTCGTCGAGATCATGCACCCGCTCGTGGGCTTCGCCGAGGAGCTGCACCGCCTGCGTGCGATCACCGTTGCGACCGCAAACGAGGAGAGCGAGACGGTCGAGTACCTCGTCGGAACCATGATCGAGCTCCCGCGGGCCTGCATTCGCGCCGACGAGATAGCCGCGTACGCCGACTTCTTTTCCTTCGGCACGAACGACTTGACGCAGACGACGATGGGCCTCTCGCGTGACGACGCCGAAGGGAAGTTCCTGACGCGCTACCTCGAGGACGGCGTGCTCGAGCGCAACCCGTTCGAGACGCTCGACCAGAGCGGGGTGGGCGACCTGATGCGGATCGCCGTCGAGCGCGGTCGCGGAGTGAAGGAGGACCTCAAGCTCGGGATTTGCGGCGAACACGGCGGCGAGCCGGAGTCGGTCGCGTTCTGTCACCGCCTTGGGCTCGACTACGTGAGCTGTTCTCCGTACCGGGTTCCGCTGGCGCGCCTCGCCGCGGCTCAGGCGGCGCTGAAGGAGTCGGGCGTCGAAGCCGTCGCCGCGGGCGGGTAGCGCCTTCTATACTCCCGCGCCGGGGATCTCGGAAAGGCAGGCAACGTGAAGCGGGCTGCAGCATTCGCGGCGATCGGTCTTGCCATGCTCCTCGCCGCCGGTTGCGGCGGAGACAAGAAGGACGAGTCCGAGGGAGGCGCCCTCAACAAGGAAGCCGTGGCGGCTTGTAACGGCTCGGCGCTCTCCGAGACACCAAATCTGCCGCCGAGCTGGCCGCAGATCGAGTCGGACAAGATGGTCTACACGAAGGAAGAGAAGAAGGGCCCGACGACTGTCGTCGAGGGCCACTTCAACGGCGACCTCCAGGACGCCTACGACGAATGGAAGAAGGAGCTCGAAGCCTCCGGCTACAAGATCCTCTTCGACGAGATCGAGGAGCACGATTCCGAGGTCTCATGGGAGGGCGAGGGCCGAAGCGGCCAGGTCGCCCTGCGCGAGGAGTGCGGGGAGAGCGACAAGATCTACGTACACATCACCAACCGTCCGGCCTAGCCGGACCGGCCGAGTAGCGGCGCAGTGGGCCGGCGAATCCCCGAGCCGAGGGATGGGCCGGCCCCACCGCGCCGATGCCTTGGGAGAACCGGTGGTGCGGCACGCGAGGGCTTCGGAGGCCGGGGCCGGCGGCAACGACCTACTCGTGGGTGGGCCGGGCAAGGACATGCTGAACGGGGGCGACGCAGTGGATTCCTCCGCGGCGGCCTGGGCTCCGACAATCTCGAGGAGTGGCCGCGATGTCGTCTTCGGGGGCGACGGCAACGACACGATCTCTCCTGGGACGGGTTCGCCGATCGGCTCGACGGCGGCGCCGGGCTCGACCGGGTGTGGAAGGACACGTACGACCGCGTGCCCATTGCGAGCGCTCCTCGTAGACCTGTTCAGGCATACCCGCGGACGCGCCAGTAGGCGACCGCGAGGCTGAGCAGTCCGACGCCGACGACACCGGCGATCCCCCAGAGCCCGACCCGACTATAGGC
>DATHAF010000014.1:0-155073 GCA_035296785.1 Gaiellaceae bacterium | reverse complement strand
TGACGCGATCGGCCCATTCGACGAAGCGCTCGTGCAGCTTGGCCCGAGTGCGTTTGAGAAGACCCTGGTAGGCGGTGTCCCGGATGAGAACGTGGTGGAAGCGGTAGCGCCGGGGTTGCCCCTCGAGCTCCGCAGGCATCTCCCGAATCAACCGCTTTTCCACGAGCCCAACCAGAACCGGATCGATGCGGTCCTTCAAACCATCCGGCGCCAGCTCTTGGACAGCCCCTTCCTCGAATTCCACCCCGATCACCGACGCAGGCTCCAAAACGGCGCGCTCTTCTGGGGTCAGGACCTCGAGTCGCGCTGCGAGCAGCGCCTGGATCGAGCCCGGGATCGCAAGCTCTTCGAGCTCCGCGGTTGCCTGCCAGGCGCCCTCCTCCTGTGAGACCAGGCCCTCGTCGATGAGCATCGAGAGCAGTTGCTCGACAAAGAGCGGATTACCTTCGGCTGCCACAACGATGCGCTGCCGCAGCTGTTCCGGCAGGCCTCCCTTGCCGAGGCGATCCTCGATCACCTGCCCGGTCTCCGCCTCCGACAGCGGCTCGAGCTCGACCTTGATGCTCGCCGGCCCCTCGCGCCAGGAAGGCTGCCGCTCGAATAGCTCAGGACGTGCGGCGCAGAGGATCAAGAGCGGTGCCTTCGCCGCGCCCGCCACATGCTCGATCAGCTCCAGGAATGCATCCTCGGCCCAGTGGATGTCGTCCACGAAGACGACCAGTGGTTGCTCCGAAGCGAGCCGCTCGAGCAGCTTCCTCGTTCCCCAGTAGATCTCGTCGAGCGAGAACTCCGACTCCGAGAGACCGACGGCCGACGCCACCCGATCTACCACGTCGGGCGAGCCCGGGACGAGTGCTCCCAGCTTCTCCCGCGCGAGCTCGGGAGCGTCGGTGTCTCGCAGCGCCGCCGCATCTCGAACGATCTCGACCAGCGGCCAGAATGTAATGCCCCGTCCATACGGGAGACAGCGCCCGCGTAGGACGCGCGCTTCGCTCGTGACGGCGCGCAGAAGCTCTTCGGTCAGGCGCGACTTGCCCACGCCGGGCTCACCAACGACCAACGCCACGCTGCACGCGTCCTCGGCCGAGGAGCTCGCGAACGCGGCGCGCAACGCCCTCAACTCGTCCTCGCGTCCGATCAGCGCACCGTCCGTCTCGGGGCGAGCTTCGGCACTCTTCACACCGATCAGGCGGTAGGCCGGTACGCGCTCGGCTTTCCCCTTCAGCTCCAGAGGCTCGACCAGCTCGACCTCGATCGAGTTGCGGACGAGCCGGTAGGTCGGCTCTCCGATCAAGACCTCCAGCTCCGGGGCGGCCTGCTCCAGCCGGGCGGCCACGTTCACCGTGTCGCCGGTGACGAGCCGCTGCCCGGTGGTCATGTCTCCGGAGACCACTTCGCCCGTGTTCACGCCCGTGCGGTTCGCCAGGCGCACGCCGAAGCTCCTCTCGAGCTCGTCGTTCAAGCCAGCGAGTGCCGTCTTCATCTCGGCGGCGGCCCGCACGGCCCGCAGCGCGTCGTCCTCGTGCACCCGCGGCAGCCCGAACACAGCCATGACCGCGTCGCCGATGAACTTCTCGATCGTGCCGCCGTGGCTCTCGAGCACGGCCCGCATCTCGTCGAAGTAGCGGGTCATCACCTCGCGGAGCGACTCCGAATCGAGTTGCTCGCCGAGCGCGGTCGATCCCTTTAGGTCGGAGAAGACGATCGTGACGGTCTTGCGAACCTCCTGGGGCGGAAGTGCCGGGGCAAGCTGCGCCCCACAGAATCCGCAAAGGCGGAACTTCGGAGGGTTCTCCTCGCCACAAGCCGGGCAAACCTGCACGAAAATCAGTGTACTTCCTGCTCAGAGCAGGTAAAAATCCGCTGCCGGCACCAGGAGGCGGACCCAAACGCAAGAGCGCCGCCCTTTCGGGCGGCGCTCTTCGTTACCGCTTACGGATCGCCCGCTCTACGGCGTGTAGCGCGGGTCGATGAGAGTGCCGAGCGCGTGCATGATGAAGCGGCCGCCGCCCTTCGGCAGCCCGCTGCGGTCGAACACGCAGGTGTCCGCCGAGAATCCCGCGGCCGCCGGGCTTGGCGGAAGGCCATTGGAATCGCACGCTGGGACCTTCAAGTTGAAGTTGCTGGTGCCGGTGGGAAACAGGGACTCCCAGATCACGAGGTTCTTCACCGTCGTCTTCTCCGGCAAGGGCGTCACGTCGTGCTGCACCACCGCGAAGCCCGTAACCTTCGGCAGCTCGAGCGAAGCCACGTAGCCGGCGACGCCACCAACGGTGATCTTCGTGTCGCTGACCGAGATCCCGACCGGGGTGCACGGGAGGTGCTGGTCGGTCGTGGCGGCGGGATAGCTCGGGACGCCGATCGACGCCGTCAACGTCGAGTTGCTGACGGAGGCCAGCTGCGAGCCGGCGACCGTGCACTTTCCGGCCGCCGTTGTCCCGGCAATCGTCAGCGCGTCGTCCGCCGTCGTCGTGTCGTTGGTGCCACCGTTGCCCTCGCCGTAGTTCGCCCGGAGCGTCGCCTTGACGGTCGAGCCCGGTGCGAGGGGCGTCGGTGCTACCGGCGTGAAGGGGAACTGCAACTTCGCGGAGTGGCCCCCGGCAAGATTGGGGAAGCTGCAGGAGACGCTCGAAACGTTTCTCACGTTCGTGCTCGCCAGGGGAACCGTGGCGCAGGTCGCCGCGACAGGCGAACCGTCGACGAGCGTATCGATCTTGGTCGCGTCGATCTGAACCGTCGCAGCCGCATTCGTGGCGTCCGTGAACAAGAACGTCAGGTCGACATGCGTCGCCGTGCTCGTCGAGCCGTTGTTGAACCGGCCCGCAGCGAAAGCGGCGAATCCGCTGTCCGGCACTGCCGACGTGGTGTGCGGGGAAACAACGGCTGTCAGACAGACCGACCCGACCGAGCCGGGACAGATGTTCGTCCCCGCCGCGTCCCCCCGACCGACGAACCCGAGCAAGGCCGCCGCCGCGAGTGCAACCGCACTCCCGCACAAAAGTAACCCTCGAAGCTTATGACGCCGCATGATTATCTCCTTCTCGTGATGACCCAGCCCCCCTGCACGCACGCATTTCTCGCGTCCGCGTAGAACATCACCAACTCTCTCGCGGATCCGCGCTTCTGTCAATCGAAATTTGGTGGCAGATGCTACAAAGATTCAGGAAGAGGTGGAGAGCTCGGCCCGCAAGGTCTCCAGTCGCTCGGCGATCATGGCGCCCCGCTCCCCGCGCTCGATCTGGTCGAGGATCTCGTTCACGGTTGACGCAAGCGCGCTTGGATCGAACGGCTTGGCGATGTACTCGACAGCACCCAGCTCGAGCCCGCGCAGGCGGTCGCGCGGACTGGTCAGCGCGCTGATGAAGATGATCGGCATCTCGTCCGTCCCCCGATCTTCCAGCAGGGTGCCTGCGACCTCCCACCCCGAGACCCCGGGCATCATGATGTCGAGCAGAATCGCGTCCGGCGGATCCCTTTGCACCTGCTCTAGGGCCTCGGTGCCGTCGGAGGCCTCGATCACACGCAGCCCGGAACCCTCGAGATTGGCACGGCACAGTTGGCGAATACCGAGGTCGTCGTCGACGACGAGGATGGTGCGGGGGCGCTCCACCGCGCTCGCTTTCTGATTCATAGTCGGGACGGGCGGATTCGAACCGCCGGCCTCCTGCTCCCAAAGCAGGCGCGCTACCAGGCTGCGCTACGTCCCGCCGAAACCGCAGTCTACCTTTGGCTTCAGCCCGGTCTTCAAGGGATGAATCCGTCGATTTATCGCTTAAAACTGTGGTTTTCGGAACTTTCCTGCACATTCGGCCGGGATATGTGTAACGATTTCGTTACTCGTGGCCAGGCGAGTATTGAGCTGGACGGCGATCGCCGTCGTGGCACTTATATTGGCCGGTGAAGCACAGCCGGCCTCGCTGACTCGGACAGAGTCGTCGTTGCTGACGGTCATGAACCGGGTGCGGGCGGCGCACGGGGTGAGTCCGCTCCGGGCCGACTCGCGGCTCGAGCGGGCGGCGCGCTCGCACTCCTCGAAGATGCTGCGCGTCGGCGTCTTCTTCCACGGCGCCTTCAACGCGCGGATCCGCTCGGTGGGGATCCGCGCGCCGCGCGTCGGCGAGAACCTCGCCTACAGCGTCGGGCGCCTGGCCCGCGCTCGCGCGATCGTCCGGATGTGGCTCGCGAGCCCGAGCCACCGGCGCAACCTGCTCGACGGCGGTTACCGACTCGTCGGCGTCGGCGCGCTGCGCGGCCACTTCGGCGGCCGCGGCGTCGTGATGATCACCACCGACTTCGCCGGGCGCTAGACAGGCTCGATCAGGTCGCGCAGCTCGGCGATCTTCTCGCGCCGCAGCTCGTCGCGCTCGCCGCGATCCACGCGGTCGATCAGCTCCAGGACGAGCGGCGCCAGCTCGATCGGGTTGAACGGCTTGGTGACATAGTCGATCCCGCCGAGGTCGAGCCCTCGAGCCCGGTCGCGCACCTCCGCTCTGGCCGTCAGGAACACGATCGGAATCGCGCTCGTGCTCTCGCTGTCGAGCAGCTCCTCCGCGACCTGCCACCCGTCGAGGCCCGGCATCATCACGTCGAGGAGGATCACGTCGGGGTCCTCGTTACGAGCCTTTTCAAGGCCGGTAGGCCCGTCGCTCGCCTCGAGCACCTCCATCCCCTCCGCCTCGAGATTTACTCGGCAGAGAAGCCGGATCGGCGCCTCGTCGTCGATTACCAACACCCTCGTCATCGGTCCCGCCACCCTAGTAGAAACGCCGACTTAAACCCGCTCGTGGGGCTGTTCATTCCCGCTCACTCAGAACGGGTTGCGGAGAGACCGGCAGCGCGAACACGAAACTCGACCCTTCACCCTCGCGGGACCGCACCCAGATGCGTCCCCGCATCGCCGCCAGCAGCTCCTTGGCGATGAAGAGCCCGAGGCCGGTCCCGCCGCTCGCGAGGTCGCGTCCGCCGCTCTCGGCTCGATAGAACTTCGCGAAGATCCGGTTCTGCTCGGCCTCGGGGATCCCGATGCCTTCGTCATCGACGCTTACCTCCACGGCGTCGTCCCGGCGACGCGCGGCGACCCGCACGATTCCGCCTTCCGGTGAGTACTTGACGGCGTTGTCCACGAGGTCGGTGACGATCTGGCGCAGCTTCTCGCGGTCGGCCGTGACGGCGAGCGGCTCGGGCGGCAGGTCGACCACGAACTCGTGATCCACCAGGGCGAGCGACTGCCTCGCCGCGGACACGACCTCCGAGACGACGGCGCTGACGTCGATCGAGGCGAGCTGCACCTGAAGGTCGCCGGAGTCGAGCCGTGCAACAGCGAGCAACCGGTCGACGATCGCCGTCAGCCGGCCGGCCTCCGAGGCGATGTAGCCGAGGAACGTCGCGCGCTCCTCCTCCCCGAACAGAACGTCGTCGCGCAGCAGGGTCTCCGCAAAGCCGTAGATCGAGGTCAGCGGCGAGCGCAGCTCTCGCGAGACGTTGGAGACGAACTCCGTCTTCATCTGCTCGACGACGCGCTCGGCGGAGATGTCGCGGAATGCGAAGATGCGGCCGGCGACGCCTCCCGACGGGTCGAGCATGATCGCCTCGGTCAGCGAGAGCCAGATCTCCTCCCCGCCTCGCCGAATCGAGACGAGCCGCTCTCCCGCCGGCGACTCGCGGTCCGACTCGAGGTCACGCTGCAGAACCTCGCTGGGCGTCCGCTCGAGCGCCTCCTGCGCGGGGACGCCCGTGATGCGCTCCGCCGCCGCGTTCCAGAGCACGACCTTGCCGTCGCGGTCGATCGCCACGATCCCGTCCGCGATGTTGGAGAGGATCGCTTCGCTGCGCTCCTTCTCGAGCGCGACGTTCTGATAGAGCTCGGCACTCGAGAGCGCGGCCGACGCGTTGCCGGCGAAGGCGGCGAGCGCCTCGACCTCTTCCTCCTGCCACCGCCTCGGCTGCCTCGCGTACACCGAGAGCACGCCGTGGACGGCACCTTCCGGGCCGACCAGAGGCACGCCGACGTAACCGGCGTAACCGGCCGAGAGGGCGGGGTCGGCCTGGAGCAGGCGCTGGTCGTCGCGCGCGTCCGCGACCGTGACGGGTGAGCGGGACTGGACGGCGTCGCCTGCGAGGCGGGCCGTCGAGGGCACCCGGGAGTCGAGGACGCTTGTGATCTCCGCGCCGGAGATCGCGCTGGCGACGAGCTCGTCCCCGTCGAGCAGCCGAATCACCGCAGCATCGGCGCCGAGCAGCGCCGGCGCCTGCCGCACGACCTCGTCGAGCACGGCGCCCGGGTCGAGCTCCGTTGCGAGAAGCGAGCCGGTGCGCGCCAGCTGCTGCGCCAGCGCGCGCGAACGACGTTCCGCCTCGAAGAGCTCGCTTCGCTCGAGGGCGCCCCGCGCCGCACCGGCGAGGTTACGCGCGAGCTCGAGGTCGTCGTCGGCGAAGCTCCGTTGTTCCTGGAAGAAGACGAGCACGAGAGCCCCCTCCTCGCTGCGCGGTGCCTCGACGGGCACCGCCAGCAGCGAGCGGTAGCCGGACTCGTGCGTCACGCGTCGCCACCCCTCGTCGAAGCGATCGTCGTCCGGGAGGTGTGGCGCCGCCAGCACACGCCTGCCGCGGGCGCACGAACGTAAGGCCCCGGAGGGATCGCCGAGTCCGTCCTCGAGGAACTTGACGAGCAGCCCGGGCAGGCCGTGCAGCCCCGCGAGGCGAAGGTCGTCGGCCACCGGCATCAACACTGCTGCGCTCGCGCCGCCGAGCGCGTCGCTCGCCGCCTGAGCGAGCGCATCGAGGGTCTCCTCGAGCGAGATCGGCTCGCCCAGCACCGAGGCAATCCGGTAGAAGCCGCGCTGCACCCGCGCCTGCCGCGAACGCTCCTCGAAGCTCTCGGCGTTCCGCAACGCCAGCGCGGCGAGGTTCGCGAAGGCCTCGAGCAGATCTGCCTGGCCGGAGGTGAATGTGCGCCCGGTATCGCGCGTCCCCACGCCGAGGATGCCCTTCACCTCACCGGACCAGCGCATCGGGGCCGCGATCGCGCTGCGAAAGCCCTCGTAGGCCGGGTGGGGCACGGCCTGGGTGAGCTCGGAGTAGTCGTCCGAGAGCACCGGCCTGCCCCGTGCGATGGCGCGGCCGGAAAGCCCCTTCTCCGCCGAGAACTCGAAGCCGACGATGCCCGCCGGCAGGCCGTTCACGGCCGCGCAGCGCAGGACATCGCGCTCGTCGTCGAGCAGGTAGCAATCGACCGCCTCGGCACGCAGGAGCTGAGCGACCTCGTCCACCAGCCGCTGCAGGACTGCCTTCAGCTCGAGCTCGCTGGTCACGACCTGGGCGGCCTTGAGGAGCGCGCTCTGCTCGCCCAGCCGCCGCTCGTTTTCCTCGAGCAGCCGCGCCGTGTGCAGCGCGAGCCCGACCTCGCGCGCGACGGCCTCCGCCAGCGAGACGTCTCCCGACGCCCAGTGCCCCGGCTCCCCCCGGTGGAGGCCGAGCACGCCGATCATGCGGTCGAATACAACGATCGGCGTCGCCAGCACCGAGCGCGTGCCGAGCTCGACCAGCAGCCGGACGGTTCCAGGCGACTCGTCCCGAAGCTCCGGCGCGTCGAGCACATCCGCGACCGCGACGGTGCGCCGCTCGCGCGCGGCGAGGTTCGACACGGGCAGACGGCCCGCGTCGTCGCCGATCGGCGGCAGCCCCTCCGCCCGCCATTCCGCGCGGATCGGGAGCGTCTCGCTCTCCTCGCCGATCCTGATGAAGCAGCGCGATGCGCCGATCGCGCGGCCCGTCTCGGTCACCGCTACCCGCGTGACTGCGTCGAGGTCGTGCACGGAGCGCACGCGGCGGGAAATCTTTCCCACGAGCCGCTCACGGGCCAGCGCCTGGTCGAGCGCATGCGCCGAACGGGTGCGGTCGAGCGAGATCGCCGCCTCTCCGGCGAGAGCCTGCATCAGCCGCAGTTCTTCCGGCGTGAACGCCCGGCGCTCCTTCGTGGGCGCCGCGACCAGCACTGCGACGACGCGCTCCTCGACAATCAGCGGTACGAAGGCACCGCTCTTTGCGTGCGCGGCCTTGGCGAGCCGCTGGCTGACAAGCGCAGAAGACTCGATGTCGTAGACCGCGACCGGAGCCGCCTCGAAGTAGGCGCTGGCAATTCCGGACGGCTCGTTGTGCAGGTGCACGCGGACGTCGGTGAACCAGTCGACATCCGTGCCGGCGGAGCGCGCGAGGAGGCCGATCGCCTCGTCCTCGTCGTCGCTGACGAGAGCGAGCGCGGTGAACTCGACGTGCAGCAGCGAAGCCACCTCGTCGAGCAGCACGCGGGCGGCCTCGACCGGGTTCTGGGCCTGAGAGAGCGCGTTGGCGAGATTGGCGACGGAATCGAGCTCGCGGTCGCGTGCCGACACGAGCTTCTCTGCTTCACGCGCGCGGGGGCCGCTCAGCACCACTCCGGCCGGGTCGCTCCAGCGGCGCAGGAAGATCAGCGCCGGGACGAGGGCGATCAACGTCGCGGCGAACGGCGGCCAGACATGCCCGCCGATCGGCGAACGGTC
Organism: Gaiellaceae bacterium; assembly: GCA_035296785.1. Classification (GTDB taxonomy): domain Bacteria; phylum Actinomycetota; class Thermoleophilia; order Gaiellales; family Gaiellaceae; genus AC-32. Next base: position 146,536 of record DATHAF010000014.1, on the reverse strand, counting down.
GTAGAGCACGAGCGTGCCGATGATCGCGGCAGGGATCCCGATTCCGGGAAAGATCAGCGCAAGGGCGACGTCGGTCATGCTCACCCGGCTGCGCTCCCGCCAGAGGGCCGGTGCGAGAGCCGTCGCAACGAGCAGGTAGGCGCCCGCCAGCACGAATAGCGGCACCGCGTTGAAGTAGAGAGCCTGGTCCTGGGGGGTCACTCGGCCTCGAAATGATAGGGAGCCGGGAAGCCCGCGTCGAGAAAATTCCAGCGAGAAGCCGTTTTCAACTCCGGGCCTTGCGAGTTGGAAAGATAGGCCAAACGGCCTATTGGAAAGGCGAGGCCGGACGGCTAGCGTGCCTGTACTGGGCGATGCGAGCCGCGAGCCCTGTACCTGGCCTTGTGGCCCGCGGCGAGCACTAGGGGAGAGCCCGTCGCCACCACCCCCCGAGCGACGGGCTCAACCCGATCCATTTCGCGCTAACCCGCAGCCTCGGCTTTGCGAAGGCCGCGAAGAGCCCAGAGCGAGAACCCAGCCGCGAGCGCAAGGGCCGCTCCGAACGCGACGGCAACCTCGGTCGGCGTGCCAGCGACGAATCCGCGTCCCGATTCCAGCACTCGCGTGACCGGATTCACCTGGGCCACCGTGTGGATCCAGCCCTGCAGCAGCGACAGCGGCACGTAGACGGGCGCGAAGAAGAGCACCAGGAAGACCGGCATCTGCATCACCGGGCCGGCCTGCATCGTCCGCAGGCGCATCGCAACCCCGGCAGCCCAGAGCACGGCGGCAAGGTTGAGGATCGCTGCGAGGGTGTAGAGCCCGACGAGGTCGACGCCGCTGCCGCCGACGTTCATCCCGGCGGCCAGCGCGACCACGGTCAGGAAGGCGGCCGTGACAAGCCAGCGGACGAGCGCAGCCCAGGCGTAGCCGAGCACGATCCCGGTCCGGTTCGGCGCGGCGAGCAGCAGCCGCCGGGCGAAGCCGCTCTCGAAGTCGCGGGCGATCCCGAAGCCGGTGAAGACTCCCCCGAACGCGGCCGACTGGAGCAGGACGAAGACGAACTGGAACGCCGTGTAACCCGGCGGGTAGTCGAAGCCGGGGATGTCGCCGACCCGTGAGAGCCCGCCCGCGAAGGCGACGAAGAAGAAGAGCGGGAAGACGAGCGAGGGCACGAGGAGCGACGGGTTCCTGAAGACGTTGTGCAGAGTCCGCCAGGCAACGCCCCGGGCGACGGCCAGAGTCCTCACAGCCGGGTCTCCGAGCTTCTGGTTCGTGGGCCGGTCATTTCAGACGGCTCCGCGAGGTCGCCTCACGAGCGTGCCATCCTCACCCGCAGCGCCCACGTCGAGAGCGAGAGCGCGACGATCGTGATCACGCCCGTGATCCCGAAGCCGAGCGCGAGGGCTTGCCCGTCCCAGCCTGTGATTATCAGGCTCCGGACGCACTCGAGCAGGTACGAGACCGGGTTCGCGGTCGCGAGGTCGCGGAACCAGGTCTGCTCGATCAGGTTCCGCGGGATGTTCATCGAGGAGATGAACAGGAAGACGAAGAACGCCGGGAAGAGGCTCTGCACTGCCTCCCCCGAGCCGGTCCGCAGCGCTGCGAAGGTACCAAGGGCGCCGAAGGCGAGCGTCACGAGAACCGCGAACACGAACAGCACCAGCACACCCAGCCCACCGGATGCCGGCCGCACGCCGACGGCCAGGCCGACGCCGAGGTACACGGCTGCCTGAACCAGGCCGAGCGCGACCGCGCCGCCGAGCTGGCCCGCGAGCACCGCGATCCCTCGCATCGGTGTCAGGGAGAGCCGGTTGAGGAAGCCGGTCTGGATGTCGCGTGCCAGGTCGGTGCCGGCGTTCATCGTCGCGAAGAGCGCGCCCTGGATGAACGGCACCGCGAGGGCGAAGGCCACGAAGGAGTCCGTCGGAAAGCCGGGCAGGTTCGTCTCGGCCTTGAGCCCGCCCGAATTGACCGCGAGCAGGAGCATCGGGAAGAGCAAGGGAGCGGCCACGTTCGCCGGCTGACGGAGCGTGCGCAACACCGAGCGCCGGCCGAGCACGTAGACCTGGTCGGCGAAGCCGGTCACGTCGCTTCCATCGCGAGCTGCGAGGTCGGCTGCTGCTCTTCCTCCTCGTCGCCGGCGCCCTCCAGCGAGCGCCCGGTCTTCGCGAGGAACACATCGTCCAGCGAGGGCTGGTGAAGCTGCAGGTGCTCGACCTTCAGGCCCTCCGCGTCGAGCGCCCGGACGACGTCCGCCAGATCGGCTTCGCCGCCCTTCAGGCGCACCGCGACGCCGTTATCGGCGCAGGGGACGAGCTCCCCGAACCGGGCGAGTACGTCGGAGGCGCGGGGCAATTCCGCGGAATCCGCGGGAATCGCCTCGATCGTCGGGCGCCCGACCTCCGCCTTGAGCGCGGCCGGGCTCCCTTCGGCGACGATCTGCCCGTGGTCGATGATCCCGACGCGGTCGGCAAGTACATCGGCTTCCTCCAGGTACTGCGTGGTGAGAAACACGGTCACACCTTCGTCCTTGGCCAGACGGCCTACCTCGGCCCAGAGCGCCGTCCGGCTCTGCACGTCGAGGCCCGTAGTGGGCTCGTCCAGGAAGAGGATCCGTGGGCCGTGGACGAGCGCGAGTGCGAGATCGAGCCTGCGCTTCATCCCGCCCGAGTAGCCCCGCACCTTCCGGTCGGCGGCCTCGGTCAAGCCGACGCGGCCGAGCAACTCGTCGGCGCGCCGGGAGCGGTCAACGCGTGGAAGTCCCTGTAGCGAGGCCTGCAGCCGCACGTGCTCGCGGCCGGTCAGGAGCGGGTCGAGCGCGGCCTCCTGGAGAGCGGCGCCGATGCGCGCCCTCACCTTGGGCCCGTCCCGTACGACGTCGAGCCCGGCCACGCGAGCGGTGCCCGACGTCGGGGGTAGGAGCGTGGTCAGCATGTGCACGGTGGTCGACTTGCCGGCGCCGTTCGGGCCGAGGAAGCCATAGATCTCGCCCGGCGCCACCGCGAGGTCGATCCCGTCCACCGCGCGCGGCCCCTTCTTGAATTCACGCACGAGCTTCTCCGCCTGAATGGCCGGTCCATTCACGCGGCGTAGACTACCTAGATGCTTGAGGTTGTCAAATACCAAGAGTTTCAAGTATCATTGGTGCCGTGACGCTGAAGACGAAGCAGGCGAACAGCGCCGCCCACGAGGCGCAAAAGTTCTTCTTCGAGATCGGGATGGCGCAACGCACGAAGGTCGGCGCCGCCCTCGTCGAGCTCGGCCTCAGTTTCCCCCAGGCCCACGCGCTGCGCATGCTCGACCCCGAAAAGCCGATGCCGATGAGTGCGCTCGCCGAGCGCCTGTTCTGCGACGCGTCGAACGTGACCGGAATCGTCGACCGGCTCGAGGCCCGAGGGCTGGTGGAGCGCGGTAGCGCCGAGGGCGACCGCCGTGTCAAGGCGCTCGCGATCACCCCGGCCGGCATGGAGCTCCGCGGCGAGGTCATGGAGATCATGAGCGAGCCGCCAGAGGCGATCGCGGCCCTGTCGCCCACCGACCAGCGCGCCCTGCGCGACATCCTCGCCCGCGCCGTCGGCCTGCTCCGCGAACGAGCGCCCGCCGAGCGCTAGGCCTTCGCGATCGTCGGGGCGCTGCCCCCGTCGGTCTCGATGCGCACGGCGAGCGTCTCTTCCTTGATCCAGTCCTCGTGACTCAGGAGCTCGGACTCGCTCTCCGGGAGTGTCACGACGATCCGGTCGGTCAGCTCCAGGCCTGCCTCCTTGCGCATCGTGTTGAGCCGGTGGATCAGGTCGCGGACGCGGCCTTCGAGCTCGAGCTCGGGATCGAGGGCGAGCTCGAGCGCAACGGTCAGGCCGTCCTCGCCGGCGACCGCCCAGCCATCCTTGCCGCGGCGCTCGATCAGAACCTCCTCCGGCGAGAGCTCGTGGCCGTCCACTCGCAGCCGTCCGTCGCCGAGCTCCTCGAACTCGCCGGCCTCGAGAGCCGCGCGGACCGCCACGAGCTCCTTGCCGAGCTTCGGCCCGAGCACGGGCAGGTTCGGCTTCACTCGCAGCTCCGTCGCCTCCACGGGACCGAACTCGACCTCCTTCACGCTCAGCTCGTCCGCGATCTCCTCGGCGTGACCCCGTGCACCTTCGGCGCCCTGGACGATCAGCCGCCGGAGCGGCTGGCGGTGCTTGATTCCCGCCTGCGAGCGCGCCTGGCGCCCGAGCTCAACCACCCGCCGCACGTCTGCCACCTCGGCCAGCAGCCCCTCGTCAGGCTCGGCTTCCTCCGGCCAGCCGGCAAGATGCACCGAGTTGGGAGCGCCTTCGGAGGCACCGGCGACCAGGTTCTGCCAGAGGTGCTCGGTGAGGAACGGCATCAGCGGCGCGATCGTACGCAGCCCCTGGACGAGCGCCCACCAGAGCGCCTGAAGCGCCTCGGCGTCCTCGGTCCAGAATCGGCGCCGTGAGCGGCGGATGTACCAGTTCGAAAGGTCGTCCACGAAGCTCTCGAAGGCAGCCGTCAGTGCAGGCGTCCAGTAGCGCTCGTATCCCTCTTCCATCTCCCTCACGAGCCGGCCCGTGCGCGCGACGAGCCAGCGGTCGAGCGGCTGCTGCGACGAAGGCTCGACTCCCCACTCCGGACGCCAGCCCGCGATGTTCCCGTACGTGACGAGGAAGCCGACCGAGTTCCAGAGCGTCAGCAACCGCCGCTGCACCTCCGCGGCGGGCCCGTAGCCGAAGTTGACGTTCGCGTACGGCGGCGTCGAGCAGTAGAGCCAGCGCATCACGTCGGCGCCCATGCGATCGAAGGCCTCGTTGGCTTCGATCATGTTCCCCGCGGACTTGTGCATCGGGCGGCCGTCCTCGGCGTTCACGCGCTCGTAGGTCAGCACCGAGCGGTACGGCAGCCGCCCCACCATGGTCATCGACATGAAGCTGATCGAGTAGAACCAGAGCCGGATCTGCTCGCGCATCTCCGAGACCCAGTCGGCGGGGAACCACTGCTCCCAGTACGCGTGTTCGGGCAGCTCGGCTGCGGTCAGCTCGGCGGCGGCGCCGGTCGCGTAGCCGTGCGGGACGTAGTCGGGGTTGTGCCAGCCGAGCGTCGCGAGCGGGACGATGCCCGCGTCGAGCCAGGCGTCGCCGACCTCGGAAACGCGTCGCACCTCCCGGTCGCAGCCCTCGCAGCGGATCGGCACCTCGTCGATCCACGGGCGGTGGAGCTCCTGAAGCTGCTCGAGCCCGCCGGTGGCGCGCTCCTCGAGCTCGGCCCTCGAGCCGATCACGTTCAGGCGCCCGCACTCGCAAGGGTAAAACGGCAGCGGCAGGCCGAAGTAGCGCTTGCGTGAGATGTTCCAGTCCTCCATGTTGCGCAGCCAGTCGTCCATGCGCTTGGCGTACTGCGGCGGCGTCCACTCGACCTCTTGATTGGCGTCGAGCAGCGGCTGCCGGATCTCGTCGCAGGCGATGAACCAGTCGTCCACGACCCGGAACACGAGCGACGTCTTGCACCGCCAGCAGATCGGGTAGCGGTGGACGATCGTACCGGCCTCGACCAGCAGGCCCTTCTCGCGTAGCGTCTCCGCAATCAGCTCGGCGGCCTCGCCGGTGCTCAGGCCCTCGAAGACCCCGTAGCCGGGCACGAACCGGCCCGCCTCGTCGATCGGCGCCAGCACGGGCAGGTCGTGGACGCGCGAGAGCTCGAAGTCCTCGGCTCCCGCGCCCGGCGCGATGTGGACGATCCCGGTGCCCTCGTCGAGTGCTATCTCGTCCCAGGGGATCACACGGTGAACGACGTTCGTCTGCGCCGGAAGCTCGTCGAAAGGCCCCTCGTACTCGACTCCGACGAGCTCCTCGCCACGCGCCGTCTTGACCGGCTCCACGTCGCCGGCGAGCTCGCGCGCGCGCCACTCGCCCTTGGCGTCGAGCACGTATTCGGCATCGGGCTTGACCGCGGCCGCGACGTTGGCCGGAAGCGTCCACGGCGTGGTCGTCCAGATCACCAGCGCCTCGCCATCGCGGCCGACGGCGTCGCTTGCGATGCCGTCGTCAAGGCCGGGACGGCCTTGCTGGCCCGGCCGACCTCGCAGCGCAAAGCGGACGAAGAGCGACGGGTGCTCCAGCTCGCGGTAATTCTCTTCGCCCGCCTGCTCGTGCTGGGAGAGCGAGGTGCCGCAGCGCGGGCACCACTGGGTCGAGCGGTGGCCCAGGTAGAGCCACTCGCGCCGGTGGCACTCCTTGAGGAAGCGCCAGATGTACTCGATGTTCGTGTCCGAGAAGGTGAGGTAGTCGTTGCCCCAGTCCATCCACTGGCCGAGCCGCTTGGACTGCTCGGTCATGACCCCGACATACTTGGCAACGCGCTCCTTGCAACGCTCGGCAAACTCGGCGATCCCGTACTCCTCGATTTCCCGCTTGGAATTGAGGCCGAGCTCCTTCTCAACCCCGACCTCGACCCATAGGCCCTGACAGTCGAATCCGTTTTGGTAGCGCTCGTCGAAGCCCTGCAGCGCGTGGTAGCGCTGGAAGACGTCCTTCAGCGTGCGCCCCCAGGTGTGGTGGACGCCCATCGGGTTGTTGGCGGTGATCGGACCGTCGATGAAGCTCCAGCGCGGCCCGCCGGCGTTCTGCTCGCGCAGCCGCTCGAAGGTCCGCTCACGCTCCCAGCGCTCGAGCACTTCACGTTCCAGGGCCGGATGATCGGGCACACTCGGGAGCGGCGTGAACATCCGGCGATCCTAGCGAGCGGGAACAAGCCTTCCCGCCTAGGCGTTTGAACTAGCCGAGACGCGAGGTAGAAAGGACCACATGGCAGACGCAGTTACCGAACAGACCTTCGACACCGACGTGCTCGGGAGCGAGCAGGCGGTGCTGGTCGACTTCTGGGCCGAGTGGTGCGGGCCCTGTCACGCAATCGCGCCCGTGTTGGACGAAATCGCTTCGGAGCGCAGCGACCTCAAGGTCGTCAAGCTGAACATCGACGAGGAGCCTGCGATCGCCCAGCGCTACGGGGTCATGTCGATCCCGACCCTGATCCTGTTCAAGCACGGGGAGCCGCAGGCAGCCGCGGTCGGGGCGATGCCGAAGTCGATGATCGAGCAGCGCCTCGGCTTGGCCGAGGCAGCGGCTTGATGGCCCGGCGTCGCAAGCGAGTGGCTTAACGGCCTCGGCGGCCTCTCATGGTCGGCGTTGCAAGCGAGGGCCTAAACGGCCTCGGCGGCAAAGCCGCCGTGCCCTCTCATGGTCGGCGTCGCAAGCGACGCCTTAGGCTTCTGCCTCCTGCTTCTCAGGATGCGGAACCGGTGATGCGGCGCGCATGGCGGGCTCGTCCACGAGGTTGAGCACCCGCATCCCGTGCACGAACACGATCGCGCCGCCGAGCCAGCCCCCGAGGGTCAGGAAGGCGAAGCCGGCAAGCGTGAGGATGAACGGTCCGGTCTCGACGGCACCGCGCGTGTAGCCGTCGTGGCCTAGCAGGGCCGCGATCAGAAAGAATGCGGTGGCGGTCAGCATGGAGAGCATGTGGTAAGTGGCCGTCCACCAAAGCGGCGTCCTCCACGTGATCGAGAGCCAGTCCACGAGCCCGGTCAAGGCCGTGAGGCTCGTCACGATCAGGCCGACGACGAGCGCAAGCCACCAGCCGTGCGCGGCGGCGCCGTGGGCGATTCCCACGACGCTGGCGAAGGCCATTGCGGTGGCGGCCGTGTAGGCGCCGATCGTGGCGTCGGTCAGCGGTGGATGAAGAGGATGGCCGGGCAGGCCGCGGATCAGGTAGCTCAGCTTCACGGTAGGCGGCATACCCGACCGCCGCGCGGTGAAACCGGCTCCTAGGTGGGTTCGGCTTCGAGGAAGTCGACGAAGGCCGCGTGCTTGGCCAGGTACGCCTCGAGCAGCGACAGACCGTTCTCGAGCCACTGCTCGAGCCAGCTCTCGCCGAGCTCGTCCTCGATGCGGTGCAGACCGTGCTCTTCCATAGCTAAATGATCGGGACGAGGTCGGACGGCCGCAATGAGCCGAACGGCCTAACTTGCGGATCCGCTAGGCCTATAGCCTGCTTCCGGTGCGGGCTCTACTCCTGATCAACCCGCGCGCGGGAACCGAGAGCCCGACGACCGAAGAGCTGCGGGACGAGGCCCTGGCGCGCGAAATCGATGCGCACCTGCTCCAGGAGGGCGAGGACGTCGCCCTCCTTGCCCGGAACGCAGAGGTGGAAGTCCTCGGCGCAGCGGGCGGAGACGGCACCGCGGCGACCGTTGCCGCGGTTGCAGTCGAGCGCGATCTGCCGTTCGTCGTGGTGCCCTACGGGACGCGCAACCATTTCGCCCGCGACCTCGGCCTCGACCGCGACGACCCGCTCGCCGCGCTCGCGGGCTTCGAGGGCGAGGAGCGGCGCGTCGACGTCGGTCGCGCGGGCGAGCGGCGCTTCCTCAACAACGTCTCGCTCGGCCTCTACGCCTCGCTCGTTCATCGGCGCGAGCACCACCGCCGCCGCCGTGAGGCCCTCGCTGGCGTGCGGGCGTTCTGGCTCAGCCGGCGCAGGCGGCCGGGGATCTGGGCAACGATCGACGGCGAGCCTGTCATGGCGCGGATCGTGCTCGTCGCCAACAACGCCTACGAGCTGAGCCTGTTCTCGATCGGTGAGCGCGAGCGCCTCGACGAGGGCCGGCTTCACCTCTACGCGGCGAAGGGCTGGCTCCCGAGCGCCTGGGACGAGCGCAGCGCCGATCGCTTCACAATCGACGCGCAGGCCGGGAAGCTCCAGGCTGCAGTCGACGGCGAGCCGGTGGAGCTCGAAACACCGCTCGAGCTTGCGATCGAGGCCGGGGCGCTACGCGTGCTCGTGCCGCGCACGCCACGCTGAGAGCACGAGCGGAACGTTCTCGAACGCGAGCTCCGCCGGCTGCGGAAGCTCGTCTGCCTCGAACCAGCGCAACTCGGAGACGTCGTCGGCGGCCTCCGGCTCGCCCCCCACCACGCGCGCGGTCCAGTAGAGGTTCAGCGTGGCCGCTGCGGTCGAGTCGCCGCCGTAGCGGTCCATCCAGACGCCGAGGAACGCGACCGGCTCGACCTCGAGGCCTGTCTCCTCGCGCAGCTCCCGGCGAAGCCCGTCGAGTGGATGTTCGCCCTCCTCGAGGAATCCGCCGGGAATGTCCCAGCACCCCTTGAACGGCTCGTGCGCGCGCCGGACGAGGAGCACGCGGCCCTCGTCGTTCTCGCAGAGCGCGCCGGCGGTCGGCTTCGAGGTCGCGTAGGTGATGAACCCGCACTCGGGGCATTGGAGGCGCTGCTCGTCGCCGCGGAGCTCACTCCGGCACCGCGGACAGAACTTCCACCCCGCAAGCTCGCCCACGCCGCAACAATAGAAGGCCGACGAGAGGAGCCGAGATGCACGACCAACCCGAGCCCACCGAGGAAGAGCAGGAGCAGGTGCCCGAGCGCCAGGAAGAAGAGGACGCGATGCGCGGGCCGGGGCACGACGACCCGAAGCACGTCCGGAAGGAGGGCGACGACGCCTAAGTTCGTTCCAGCCACCGTGCACGAGCTCTCGCGGGTTGGGCTGCTGTCGGGCCTCCCCGGAGAGATGCTGACGAAGATCGCTCAGCGGATGGAGCGCGAAGAGGTGCCGCCCGGGCGCCAGGTCGTGCGCGAAGGCGACGATGCCGAGCGTTTCTACGTCATCCTCTCTGGCCTCTTCACCGTCAGCCAGGAGGAACTCGGGCCGCGAAGGGTGCTGCAGCCCGGGAGCTACTTCGGTGAGGTCGGCCTGGCCATGAACGTGCCACGCACGGCCTCGGTGCGCACGCTCACCGCCGCGGTCGTGGCGAGCTGCGACCGGGCCACCTTCGACGAGCTCCTGCGCCCGCTCTTCGCCGACGCGGACTAGGAGAGCACCGCGTCCGAGAGGCGCGGCCACGCCTCGAGCGCCCAGGGGCCGAAGTCGAGATCGGTCAGGCAGGCGAGCGCGACGTCGGCCTCCGGGTCGACCCACAGGAAGCTGCCGCTGCCGCCGAAGTGGCCGAAGGTGCGGGGCGAGTTGCGGGAACCGGTCCAGTGCGGCTCCTTCGAGTCGCGCAGCTCGACGCCGAGCCCCCAGTCGTTCGGGTCCATCCGGCCCACATCAGGGAGCACACCGACGAGGCCGGAGAACTGCACCGAGGTCGCCTCGGCGAGCGTCTCGGGCGCGACGAGCCGAGGGCGCTGGAGCTCGGCCGCGAGCCGCAACAGGTCGTCCAGGCTGCCGTACAGGCCGGCCGCGGGCGAGCCCCGGAGCTCGGCGCTCGCCTCGAGCGGCCGCAGGACGGCAGCGGTCAGGTACTTCGCGAACGGCATCTCCGCGGCCGCGCCCACGGTTTCGGCCAGCACCTCGAATCCCGTGTTGGAGTAGATGCGCCGCTGCCCCGGCTCGGCGATCGGCGCGTCGCCGTCGAACGGCAGGCCCGAGGCGTGCGCGAGCAGGTGCCGGACCGTCGAGCGTGATGGCCCTGCAGGCTGGTCGAGGTCGAGGATCCCTTCTTCGGCCGCTACCAGAGCCGCGAGTGCCGTCGCCGGCTTCGTCACCGAGGCCCAGCGGAGCACGCGCTCACGGGGGCCGAGGGCCGCGATCTCATCGCCGCCGCGCAAGACGCCGACGGCCACCGTCTGCGCCGGCCACGCCTCGACCTGTCGCAGAGCGTCCACGGCGGGCGATACTAGTGGGATGGAGAGGCGGGTCGTTCCGGCCGACTCCCCGTACGTCGCCACCGTCGGGTACTCGAGGGCGATCCGGGTGGGTCCTCATGTCCACGTCGCGGGGACGGCGCCGATCATGCCCGGGGAAGCCGATCCCCCCAGCGATCCTTACGCGCAGGCGAAGCGCTGTTTGGAGATCATCGTGGCCGCCCTCGCCGAGGTCGGCGCAGCGCCCGAGCACGTCGTTCGCACTCGCGCGTACCTCACGAACGCCGATGACTGGAAAGAGGTCGGTCGCGCGCACGGCGAGGTGTTCGCGAACGTCCGTCCCGCCTCGGCAATGATCGTGGTCAACGGGCTGCTCGACCCGCGGTGGCGCGTCGAGATCGAAGTGGACGCGCTGGTGGGATGACGAAGCAGATCTTCCCGTCCACGATCACCGGCGCGAGCTTCGCCGAGGGCGGCAGCGTCCTCGACCACAAGTTCGGCGCAGGCGAGCCGTACACGCTCGGGGTCGAGGAGGAGTACATGCTCCTCGACGGCGAGACGCTCGACCTCGTTCAACACGTCGAGACGGTGCTGGCCGCGACCGCCGGGCACGAGCTCGAGGCCCGGGTCAACCCGGAGCTGATGCAGTCGGTGCTGGAGATCGCGACGCCGGTCTGCCGCACGCCGGCCGAGGTCGAGGTCGAGCTTCGCAAGCTGCGCGGCTACGTGACCGGGCTCGCGGCCGAGCAGGGGATGCGCGTCGGCTCGGCCGGAACGCACCCGTTCAGCCTGTTCGAGCGACAGCGGATCACGGCGCGCGACCGCTACCGGCACCTGGTCGACCAGCTCCAGTACATCGCCCGCCGGGAGCTGATCTTCGGGCTGCACGTGCACGTCGCCGTGGACGATGCGGAGAAGGCGGTCAAGGTCGTGAACGGACTGCTCGCCCACCTCTCGTCACTGCTCGCGTTGTCGGCGAACTCGCCCTTCTGGCGCGGCGAGCTCACGGGCCTCGCATCGAGCCGGCAGATGGTTTTCGCCGCCTTCCCTCGTTCCGGCCCTCCGCCCCGCTTCCGCGACTACTCCGACTATGCCGAGGTCGTCGGCCAGCTCGAGAAGACCGGCTGCATCGCGGACTACACCCACATCTGGTGGGACATCCGGCTCCACCCGCGCTTCGGTACCGTCGAAATCCGGATCTGCGACGCGGTCACGCGGGTCGAGGACGCGGTGGCGCTGGCAGCGTTCTGCCAGGCGCTGGTGAAGCTCTACAGCGAGCACTACGCAGTCGGTGCCGAGATCCCGTCGTACCATCGCATCCTGACCACCGAGAACAAGTGGCTTGCGGCCCGCTACGGGCTCGAGGCGCCGGTGATGGACCTTGCCACCGGGCGCCGCAACCGGATTCCGGTCGCCCAACTGATCAGGCGCACGCTGAAGGAGCTCGAGCCGCACGCGCGCGAGCTCGGCTCCGACCGTGAGCTGGAGGGCATCCAGGAGATCCTCGGGAAAGGAAACGGCTCGGATCGCCAGCGACGCATCTGGAACGCAAACCGCGATCTCGTCGAGGTCGTCCGCGAGCTGGCGGCCGCGACGGAGCACGAGCCGCTAGTGGTCTGATAGCTCCAGGCGAGTCAAATCGGGTTCCCGTAAGCTCGACCCGTGCTGGCTGTTGGTGACTCGATCCCGGACGTCAACGTCTGGATGGGCACGCAGGAGCGGGTCTCGTTGCGCGGGCTTGCCGAGGAGAAGTCGCTCTTGCTCGTTTTCTACCTCTTCGACTGGTCCGCGACCTGAACAGACGAGGTAGAGCTCCTGCGTGACAGGAGCGCGGAGTTCGAGGAGGCAGACGTCCAGCCGCTCGGTATCTCGCGGGACTCGCCTTGGACGCACGTCTCCTGGATGCAGGCGCTCGATTTGAACTTTCCGCTGCTCTCGGACTGGAACGCGGAGGCGGTACGGGGCTTCGGCGTGGCGCACGAGTACCGGGGCTTCAAGGACGTGGCCGAGCGGACGGCGTTCCTCGTCGCGCGGGGCGGTACGGTCAGCGGCGCATGGCGCTACGAGACGGCCGAGGTGCCGGACTTCGACGAGCTGCTCTCGGCCGCCCGGGCGTTGTAGCGCTCGTCTGCGCGCTCTACCTGGGCGCCGGCGTCGTTGCGACCTGGCCGGCGCTCCAGCACGCCGGCTCGCACTTCCTTGCCAAGGAGACAGCGGTGCCCGGCGAGGCTGCCGCGGGCGACCACCTCCAGGCCGAATACCACCTCTGGCTCGTCGGCCACCAGCTCGAGCACGGACGCGCGCCCTGGCGCGACCCGTACACCTTCCGGCCCGAGAGCCCGCCCCGCGCGAACTTCGGCGGCTGGCCCTTCGGCCTGCCGTTCTGGCCGCTGAGGGCGCTGTTGGGCCCGGTGCCGGGCTGGAACCTGCTCCTGCTGCTCACCTACCTCGCCGCGGGAGCCTTCGTCTACCTCTGGCTACGGGAGCTCGGCTTACCGCGCGGAGCTGCTCTCGTCGGCGGGCTGGTGTTCGCGCTCGCGCCCTATCGGGTGGCGCAAAGCGCCGGTCACCTGCGCGGGCCGATCTCGACGCTGATGCCGCTTGGGCTCTGGGCCTTCGAGCGCTCGAGAAGAGGGAGCTCCTGGTGGCTCGCGGGAGCGGGGGCGGCACTCGCGTCGATCCCTTTCTCCGATGTCCATCTCGCGCTCGGGGCGGTGCCGTTCTTCGCGCTCTACGCACTCTGCAGGAGCCGCGATGTGCGAGTGCTCGTCGGCGCGGCGCTCGCGACGCTGGCCGCGATCGGCACAGGGCTTCTGGTGGGCCGCTTCGCCGTCTCGGGCTCGATCGGCGCGGGCGGCCGGACGCTCCGGGAGGTTTCGCATTACTCGGCGGACGGACTGGACTTCGTCACGCGCCACCCTCGCCACGGGCTCGAGAGCTTCGTCTTCCTCGGCTGGCTCACGCCGCTGCTCGCGATCGCAGGCCTGGCGGTGCTGCTGCAGGCGCGACGGCGCGGTCTGGCGCTCGCGCTCTTGCTCGGCGCGCTCGTCCCGATTCTGCTCGCCTTCGGGACGAACCTGCCGCTCTACTCGGCGCTCTGGCACCACTTCCCGCCGCTCCGCTACCCGCGGGTGCCGGAACGGCAGATGCCTGTCGCCTGCCTCGCGATCGCAGCCCTGGCGGCTTTTGCGGCTGCGCGGCTGCGTTGGGCGCTGATCCTCCCGCTCGCCCTCGTCGCCCTGGCCGCCGACCTGCACGTGCGCGTCTACGACGCCGCGGCTGCGGACTCGGGCAACCGCGCCTACGAGGCACTTCGCTCCCAACCGCCGGGCCGCCTCCTCGAGCTGCCGGTCTTTCACCCGTCGGTGCAGCTCGGGAGCCTCTACCCCTACTACGACCAGGAGGCCCTGCGCGAACGGCCCGGAGGCTACTCCACCATCGCTCCGCAGGAAGCCGCGCAGCTCGCCCTCCGGCTGGAACCGTTGAACTGCGGCGATTGGCGGCCGGACACCGAGGCACTGCTTCGCCGGCTGGGAGTTCGGTACTTCGCCCTCCACGCCGGGCTCTACGCCGGCACGGGCCGCGCGTGGTTCGCCTGGCAGACGCTGGTCGACCACGGTTACGGAGATTTCGCTAGCGACGGGGCGATCACGCTCTTCGACCAGGGCCAGCCGCGCGGGGAGCCGAAGGTGCCGGAGCCGCAGCGGAAGATCGTCTTCTGCCAGGGCTGGAGCGGGCGCTCGCCGATCCACCGGCATACGGCCTTCTGGGCTCGTGGCTCCCGGCTGAGGGTGGCGCTTACGACGCGCGATCCCGACCGGACGACGTTTTCGGTCGACGGGCGCCGGACGACCTCCGTGCGGGTGACGGCCCCGACCGTTGCCACCGTGCCCCTCGGCACGAGCGGCTGGCATCTCGTCGGAGTCGACATCACCAGAACCGACCGGGGACTTCGCCTAAAATCCGTCAGGAGTGTTAGCCGTTAGATACCTGACGCCATTCCTCGTCGCCGGCCTGCTCGCCGGCTGCGGCGGCAGCGGGGAGCCCGAGCGCGGCGTGACGGTGCGCAGCGTTGGAGAAGGCGCGCACCAGGTCTGGCTGTTCGAGCCGAAGGGGCAGGAGCCGAAGGCGCTCGTGGTCTTTCTCCACGGTCGGGGCGATGCGCGCGAAGACACGCCCTACTATCACCGCCCCTGGCTCCGTCACCTCGCCGAGCGCGGCAACGAGGTCCTCTACCCGCGCTACGAGAAGACTCCGGGCGACGCGCGCGCGCTGCGCTTCCTCGTCGACGCCATCCCGCCCGCCGCAGCGCGCCTACCGAAGGGCCTTCCCGTCATCCTGATCGGCTACTCGCGGGGCGGCGGGCTCGCCGTGGACTACGCGGCGCTGCACCCGGAGGTCGGCATTCCGAAAGCCGTTCTCGCGGTCTTCCCGGTGCTGCTGGACGCGCGCCTGCACCTGCGCTCGATTCCACCGCGGGTCCGGTTCCTCTTCCTGGTCGGTGACCGGGACACGCAGGTCGGCGCCGACGGCGCCCGGGACCTTCTGGAGCAGCTTCTGCGCGCCGGCTATCCGCGCCGGCTGCTGCGCGCAGAGCTCGTCCGTTCGCAAGGCTCCTTCCGGGCGACCCACCTTTCCGTGCTTGAGGACAGCCCTGGAGCACGGAGGGCGTTCTGGGCCCGGGCGGATCGCCTCATCGCGGCAGTGAGCCGCTAGACCTTGCGCGCCTGCACGATCGCGCCGTGCATTCCGTCCGCTACCTCATGCGTGAACTCGACCGAGACGTCCTCGAAGCCGGCGGCCTCTAGGCCTGCCACGTACTCCGAGCGCGAGAGCGCACCCGCGATGCAACCGACGTAGCTGCCTCGCTCCGCCCGCTGCTCGGGATCGAGGCGATCCTCGGCCACGACGTCGCTGACTCCAACCCTCCCGCCAGGCCTGAGCACGCGCGCCATCTCGGTGAGCACCGCAGGCTTGTCCACCGAGAGGTTGATCACGCAGTTGGAGATCACGACGTCGACCGAGCCCGCCGGCAGCGGGATCTCCTCGATCACGCCCTTCAGGAACTCGAC
The DNA here is from genome assembly GCA_035296785.1 of Gaiellaceae bacterium. Taxonomy (GTDB): domain Bacteria; phylum Actinomycetota; class Thermoleophilia; order Gaiellales; family Gaiellaceae; genus AC-32. The sequence continues at coordinate 130,836 of DATHAF010000014.1, read as the reverse complement.
GTTGGCGACGCCCGCCTCGGCCGCGTTCACGCGCGCCAGGGCCAGCATCTCGTCGGTCATGTCGAGCCCGTAGGCGAATCCGGTCGGCCCGACGCGCTTGGCGGACAGGATCACGTCGATGCCTCCGCCCGAGCCGAGGTCGAGCACGGTCTCACCCTCGTGAAGCTCGGCCACCGCGGTGGGGTTGCCGCAGCCGAGCGACGTGAGCGCAGCCGCATCCGGTAGCTCGCCGCGCTGCTCCGTCGTGTAGAGCGCCTCCCCGAAGTCCTCGCTGCAGCAGGACTCGTTGCAGCAGCCGCTGCCCGCCTTCGCCGCCTCCGCGTAGCGCTGCCGTACCTGTTCGCGCAGTTCTGTGCTCATCTCACGACCTCCGGGATGTGAACGAGGCGCCCGAGTCGCGAGCTCGCCTCCGCGTTGAGGGTGAAGTACGCCCACTTGCCACGCTGCTCGCGCTCGAGCAGCCCAATCTGGGTCAGCGTCTTCAGATGGTGGCTGACCGTCGCCTGCGAAAGCCCGAGCTCCGGCTGGAACTCACAGCCGCACACGGGGGCATCGGCGCGGGCAAGCCGATTGACGATCTTCACGCGCGCCGGGTCACCGAGCGCCTTGAAGATCTGCGCGGTTGCCTCGGCCTCGTCGTCGGCCAGGCCCTCCGCATCGAGCGGCCGACAGCAGTCGATCAGATCGAGCGTCTTCATATCGACATCCATCGTAACGATGTATGTCGATATGTCAAGAGGTTCTACATCCCCATCGAGTGGTAACCGGCGTCGACGTAGAGCGTCGTTGCGGTCACGTTGTGGGCCTCGTCCGAGAGCAGGTACGCGGCAGCCGCGCCCACGTCGTCGGCATCGATCGGGCGATGCAGCGGCGAGCGCTCGTCGACGATCGACTCCATCGTCGGGAACCCTGCGATCGAGCGGGCGGCCAGGGTCCGCACCGGTCCCGCCGAGACCGCGTTCACCCGGATGTTCTTCTTGCCGAGGTCCCAGGCGAGGTAGCGCACGGAGGCGTCGAGGGTTGCCTTGGCCACACCCATCACGTTGTAGTGCGGCACGGCGCGCTCACCTCCGAGGTAGGTCATCGTCAGGATCGAGCCGCCGCCCGCGGCGTCCATCAGCGGCTCCGCCAGGCGTGAGCAGGCGACGAGCGAGTAGGCCGAGACGTCCAGGGCCATCCAGAAGCGGTCGCGCGGGGTGTCCGTGAAACGGCCCTCGAGATCCTCCGCTGAGGCATAGGCGACCGAGTGCACGAGCAAGTCGAGCCTGCCCGCGAAGAGGTCGCTGACCTCGCTGAAGACACGCTCGAGGTCGTTGTCGGCGCGCACGTCGCAGGAGGTTACGAGCGGCGAGGCGACCGACTCGGCCAGCTCGCGCACGCTCTTTTCGATCCGTTCGCCCTGGTAGGTGAAGGCAAGGCTTGCACCGTCCTCGGCGAGGCGCCGGGCGATCGCCCACGCGATCGAGCGGCGGTTCGCAACGCCGAGAACGAGGCCGCGCTTGCCGGAAAATCGACCGTCCACGAAGGCGATTCTGCGCTACTGTGCGAACTCTTGCGCCGCCCACTCGTTTTGTCGCTTCTTGCGGCGCTGCTCGTTCTCGCCACCTCCGCCGCCGCCGCCGCCGCACTCAGCCCGATTCGGCTGCCTCAGCGCGGGGAGACGACGCTTCCGAGGCTCCGGCACGGAGTGATCCGGATCCCTGCGGGTCACGCTGCCGGGCGCGTGACGGTGCTCGTCGGGCTGCGCCTGCCTCCTCTCGCGGCACGCTACGGGCCCGGCCTGCAAGCTTTCGGGCCGCGCCGCAAGCTCGACACTACGAGCACGTCCTCTCGGGCCTACCTCGCGCGGCTCGAGCGAGCACAGGCGGCCACGGCCAGGCAGATCCGACGCGCGATCCCGAAGGCGCAGATCTTCCACCGCTACAAGGTGATCCTCGACGGCTTCGCGGTGCGCCTGCCGTACCGTGACCTGCCGAAGCTCTTCGAGGTGGCGGGGGTGCGCAAGGTTTACCCGAGCCTGCGCTACCACCTGGACACGAACAAGAGCCCGTCGATGATCCACGCCGACACGTTCTGGGCGCATACGGGAGGCTTCGGCCAGGGGATCAAGATCGCGGTCGTCGACGACGGCGTCGACATGTCGAACCCGTACTTCAGCGCTGCCGGCTTCTCGTATCCCGCGGGCTTTCCGAGGGGCGGGCGCATCTGGACGACGCGCAAGGTGATCGTGGCGCGCGCCTTTCCGGGGCCGGGCTCCGGCCGGCAGGGCCGACTCGCGCTCTGGCGGCCGGGCTCCTTCCACGGTACGCACGTCGCGGGGATCGCGGCCGGGGTCGCGGGCACCGTCGTCGCAGCCGGCCCCGACCACCCGGCGGTGACCGGGCTCTCGGGGATCGCGCCTCGTGCGTGTATCGGGAACTACCGCGTCTTCAACGTCCCGACCCTGACCGGCGGCCTCGACGCGTTCACGCCCGAGATCGTGCTCGCCTTCGAGGCGGCCGTGAACGACGGAATGGACGTGATCAACTTCTCCGGCGGCGGGCCCGAAGCCGACCCTGCGAGCGACGCCCTGATCCAGGCGCTCGAGAACGTGGTCGCGGCCGGCGTCGTCCCCGTCATCTCCGCCGGCAACGACCGCGACGACTTCGGCTACGGCTCGGTCGGCTCGCCCAGCAACGCCCCCTCGGCGATCTCGGTCGCGGCCGCCTCGAACGTGCACGTCTTCGGCGCCGAGTTGACCGCGACCGCGCCGGATGCTCCTGCGAGCCTCAAGCACGTCCCCTTCGCCTTCAACTTCCACGTCCCGACGCCCTGGGAAGACACGGATCAGTCGCTCGTCGACATCGGGACGATCGCCGGCACCGACGGCAAGCCCGTCGAGCGCCACCTCTGCGCGCCCACCGGGTTCGATCCCAACGACCCGCGCTTCTCGACGCTGCCGGCCCGATCGCTCAGCGGCTCGATTGCACTCGTCTCGCGCGGAAGCTGCACCTTCGACTCGAAGGTTGAGCGCGTGCGCGCGGCCGGTGGAAACGGCATCGTCCTCGTGGACAACCGCTTCGGCGAGCCGAACTTCATCCCGATCCGCCTCGGACTGACCGCCGGGATGATCTCGGATCTCGACGGCGCGAACCTGCGCGCCTTCATGGCTGCGCACGGCGGGCGCACGACGTTCCGCGTCTCCGGCGAACTCGACCCGCGGGAGATCCAGACCGGCCGCAGCGGCGTGATCACGAGCTTCTCTTCGGCTGGGCCGACGAACTTCGACCACCGGCTCAAGCCGGACCTGGCGGCTCCGGGCGGGCAGATCCTCTCTTCGACGCTGCAGGAGTTCGCGGGCGCTCCGTTCGCGGTCTTCGACGGCACGAGCATGGCCGCGCCGCACGTCGCCGGCGCGGCGGCACTGCTTCTCCAGCAGCATCCGGCCTGGACACCGGGGCAGCTGAAGTCGGCGCTGATGTCCTCGGCCGGCCCGGCGTGGGGCGACACTGCCCGCACGAGCGAGGCCTCGGTGCTGCTCGAGGGCGGCGGCCTCGTCAACGTCGCAGCGGCCAACGACCCGAAGCTCTTCGCCGAGCCGTCCTCGCTCTCCTACGGCTACCTCGAGACGACAACGACTGCAGCCCGCAAGGCGCTGCTGCTCTCGCTGAGCGACGCGGGCACGGGCGGCGGCGCCTGGACGATCGAGATCCGGCCACAGGCGGCGACCCCCGGGACGGCGATCTCGCCTGCCACCTCCTCCGTGACGATTCCGCCGGGTGGCTCCGTGGACGTGCCGATCGTGGCAACGGCGAGCTTCGGCGCGCCGACCGGCGACAACTACGGCTTCTTGGTCCTCAAGCGCGGCACCGCTCAGGTACGCGTCCCGTACTACTTCTCCGCTCAGTACCCGCAGATCGGCCGCGCACCGCGCGTGACGATCAAGCGCGACCAGCTCGGCGACACGAGCAAAGGGACGTCGTTCGTGAGCAACTACCGCTTTCCCACGGAGCCGTTCGGGCCTCCGCCGAGCTACACCGGCAAGACCTTCAACGAGGACGGCGCCGAGCACGTCTACACCGTGCGCGTCAACTCGCATGTCGCCAACGCCGGGGTGGCCGTCGTCGCCGCAGGGCAGAACGCGCTCGTCGAGCCGTGGTTTTTAGGCTCGCTGAACGAGGACGACGTCCAGGGCTACCCGGGCACGCCAGTCAACGTGAACGCGCTCACCTTCGAGTACCAGTTCGACAACGGTGTCGCCGCCCTGGACTTCCCGCGCGAGGGGCGCTACTTCGTCTCGGTGGACTCGCGAGCCGACCCGTACACCGACCAGCCGCTTCGCGGGCCGTACCTCCTGCACTACTGGCAGGACGACGTCACCCCGCCGCGCTTCCGCTTCCTGACGAAGGTGGTGAGCGCCGGGCGGCCGATGCTCGCGGCGATCGCGAACGACCGCGGCGCCGGCGTCGACCCGCTCTCGCTCGTGATCGGCTACAAGCAATACCTGCTCCTCGCGGCGCTCTACGACCCGGCCTCCGGGCTCGTCCTCTGGCCGCTCAGCGGCGCGCCGAAGATCGGCGTCGGCCGGACGCCGCTGCTCGCGATCGCCTCCGACTACCAGGAGTCGAAGAACGTCGATCAGGCCGGGGCGAACGTGCTTCCGAACACGGCCTTTCGCTTCCTGCGCCTGCGCGCCGTCGCCGGGCCGACGGTCACCTGGCTGCTGCCGAAACCCCGGTCGTGTGCGGGCAAGGCGGCGAGCCTGTTCGTCACCGCAGGCTCCTCGCGCGGCGTGCACTCCGTGACCTTCTTCGACGGCCGGCGCCGGATCGCCACGAAGAAGCGGGGCATCGAGGGCCTCTACCTCACGCCGTGGCGGACCGCCAAGGCCCCGCGCGGCAAGCACGTCCTGCGCGCCGTCGTGACCGACCGGCGCGGCACAACCGCGTCGGCGAAGCGCGTCGTGCGCGTGTGCCGCCGGTAGCGGTCGTCACCGGCGGCTCCAGCGGAATCGGGGCCGCGGTGGCCCGCTCGCTCGCCGGGCGCGGCTGGCGGTGCGTGTTGGTCGCGCGCGGCGAGGAACGCCTGCGGCCGCTGGCCGAGGAGCTCGGCGCGGAGTGGGAAACCTGCGACGTCGGCGACCGCGAGGCCGTGAACCACTTGGCCGCGACGATCCTCGCGCGCCACCGCGAGATCGCCCTGCTCGTGAACAACGCCGGTGTTCCGGGCCGGGCGGGCTTCCTCGGCCTGCCGCCGGAGCGAATCGAGACGATCACCCGGACGAATTACCTCGGCAGCGTTTGGTGCCTGCGGGCGTTCCTGCCGGCGCTGGAGGCGGCGGCGCCATCCGACGTCGTCAACGTGGTTTCGGTCGCAGGCACGGTCGCGGTCGGCTTGAGCGGGCCCTACGCAGCTTCGAAGCATGCGCAGCTCGCGTTCTCTCGCTCGGTTCGTAACGAGCTGAGCCCGCGCGGGATCCGGGTGCACACCGTGCTGCCCGGTTTCGTCGAGACCGAGGGCTTCCCGCAGCGAAACCATTTCCGGAACCGCTTCATCCGGGCGCTGATCGTGGAGCCCGAGCTCGTCGCCGAGCGGATCCTGCGGGCGGTCGGGCGCAACCGGAAGGAGCTCTTCGTGCCGCGCTGGTACCGCGCCGCGCCGGTTGCGCAGGCACTGGCCCCGGGTCTCGTGGCGCGGCTCGGCTCGCGGCGGATTCGCCCCTAGGGCAATTGAATGCGCGTCTTGAGGCGGTTTCCTCGCGACTTCTGGGTGCTGCTCGGAGGAGACGGGGTCGCCCACCTCGGTTACGGGGTCTTCGCGCCGTACGTGGCGCTCTACCTGACCGGACCGATCGGCGCCTCGAACACCGCGACAGGGCTCGTGCTCGCCGCCTGGGGCCTCGTCGGTCTCCTGACCGCGCCGTTCGGCGGACTCCTCTCGGACCGCCTCGGCCGGCGGCCGCTGATCCTCGGCGGCCTGGCGGGCTCGGCCTTCTGTGCTTTCGCGTTCTTCCTCGCCTCCAGCGTCTGGGTGCTGCTGGCGCTCGTGCCGCTCTGGGGCCTGTGCTTCTCGATGATGCGTCCGGCGATGCGTGCCTACGTCGTAGATGTCGTCGACCCGGAGTTGCGCGTCGAGGCCTTCGGGATCGACCGGCTCGTCGCGAACGCGTCCTTCGCGCTGGGGCCTCCGCTCGGTGCGCTCGTGATCACGATCGCATCGCTGAGGGACACGTTCCTCGTGACGGGCGTGACGGAGCTCTGCTTCCTCGCGATCGCGCTGGCTTGGCTACCGGAGAGCCGGCCTGCGGCGGCGGCCACCGAGGAGCCGCCTCGGCTGACCGAAGCGCTCCACGACCGGCGGCTCTTGGTGCTGGCGCTCGGAACCGCGCTCGCCTGGTTCCTGTTCGCCGTCTACGACGAGGTCTTCGGCGTCTTCCTGCACCAAGAGCGGGGCCTCGCGATTTCGACGTGGGGCCTCCTGTTCACGATCAACCCCGTTCTCGTCGTGTTGACGCAGTACCCGGTCGCACGGTGGGCGAGCGGCCGCTCTCCTCGCTTGGTGCTCTCGTTCGGAGCCCTCCTGAGCGGACTTGCGGTCTTCCTGCTCTTGCCCTTCGCTGGAATCGCGATCGTCGTGGTCTCGATCGTGCTGCTGACCGCGGGCGAGATCCTGGAGGCGCCGGTCTCGAGCGCGCTCGCCGGGGAGCTCGCGCCGGAGCATCTGCGCGGCTCCTACCAGGCCGTACTCGACTGCGGCTACGGGGCGGCGTCGATGCCGGCTGTCGCGCTCGGGCTCTTCCTCGTCGGTCGGGGCGATTTCGGCTGGCTGCTGGGCGCGGCGCCCCTGGTCGCGCTGGCCGCGGTCGCGTGTTTCTCGGCGCTTCCGGGGAAGGGAACCGACGTCCAGCCCGTTGTCGAGGCCGTGTGAGCTCAGACGCCGAGCAGCGCCAAGGCCTCGCCGTCCTCGGGGAACCGTCCCGTCTCGGCTTTCGAGAAGATCAGCCGCCCGTCGACGAGGATGTCGAACTGGCCCGTGCCGCCTGGTGTCGCCTCGGCCTCGAAGCCTTCGCCGGTCAACTCGGCAGCGAGACTCGCCGCCCGTGTGTCGTACCCGCTTCAGGTCGGGCAATAGAAGATTTCGACCCGCACGGAACCGATGCTAGCGGGGACGCTAGCGCTTCTCGACGAGATACCAGCCGAGCTCGGCCGTGTAGTTCGAAGGAGCGAGCGACTCCGCGCGCTCGCGCGCCTCGCCTTCGCACCCGGCGAGATCGAGGTACGGGCCTAGGTCGCGCGGCTCCCGTTCGTACTCGGCCCGCAGGAGCGCGAGCTCGTTCGCCTCGAAGAGGTGCCGCAGGTCGATGTCGGCGAGGGCCCGCGCGTGGGAGGGGTCCCGTGCCCGCTCGAAGGCGTTCAGCTCCGCCGCAGCGAGTGGGTCGACCGACGCGATCTGGTCGATCACCAGCACTCGACCGCCCGGCCGGGTGACGCGCGCCAGCTCCGCGACCGCGAGCTCGGGGCGCGCGATGTGGTGCAGCGTGCGCAGTGAGCCGGCCAGGTCGAACGAGCCGGCCTCCAGCGGCAGCTTGGTCGCATCGCCTTCGAGAAAGCTCACGTTGGGGAGCCGTTCGCCGCGCCTGCGCCCTTGCTCGAGCAGCTCCGGGACGAGATCGACGGCGACGACCTCCCGAACGTGTGGGGCCAGCGCGAGTGCGAGGGCGCCGGCGCCGCTGCCGGAGTCGAGTGCCCGCTCCTCCCCGCTCGGGGCCACGAACCGCACGACCTTCGCCTCGAGCTCCCCGGCGCGCGCGTCTTGGAGCGCCGCGATGCGGTCAGCCGTCTTCCCGAACCGCTCCCGAGTGGCGTCTTGCATAGTCGAGCGCCTCCTCCTTCGTGGCGATCGTACCGGCGGCCCGCTCCTCCTCGATCTCCGCGAGCAGACGTCCGATCTCCGGCCCCGGCGGCAGCTCGAGCTCGTCGCCGCGCAACAGAGGCTCGGCGGGCTCGCTGCTCCGGGCCTGCTCGACCGCGGGCGCCAGCTCGCAAGCGCCGACGAAGGCGAGCGCCTCGAGAGCCCACGGCTCGGTGGCGCGGCGGAAGCGGTGAATGGAGCGAGGATCGTCGTCCGGGCGCTTGGCCCGCACCAACGCCCTCGCGTGGCGCCGGAGCTCGTTCGAGATCGGGAACCGGCGCAGCTCGTCGGCGAAGACCGCGACCAGCCGGTAGTCAGGCGAGTCCCAGCGGTCGAGGCGGTCCTCGATTCGCCCGCCCAACGGCTGCAGCAGCCCGAGCCCGTCGAGCCGACGGTAGCCCGAGGGCAAGAGGCGCCGCAGCTCGGCCAGGATCCGCTCGCCGGCTGGCGAGCCGACCAGCGAGGCATGCTCGCGCACCAGCCGTTCGGTTCCCTCGTCGAGACGCAGGTCGAGCTCGTCCTCCAGCCGCACCGCGCGCAGCAGGCGAAGCGGATCGTCCCTGAAGATGCTCTCTCCCACGGCGCGCAGCCGCCGCCCCTCGAGGTCGGCCTGCCCGCCGAACGGGTCGACGGCGCCTCCGCCCGCCAGCGGACGCGCAATCGCGTTGATCGTGAAGTCGCGGGTCGCGAGGTCGGCGTCGATCGAGCCGGGCAGGGGCGTGAAGTCCACGGTGCGCTCGTTCTCGAGCGCGACCCGCCAGGCCCCGTGCCGCTCCGAGAGCGGAAAGGGCGCGCCGCCGGAGCGCTTGGCGTACGCGCGCGCGGCACGCTCGGGCTCCCGGGTGGCGATGTCGAGATCGACCAGCTCGCGCCCCAGCAGCTCGTCGCGCACCGCGCCGCCGACGACCCAGGCCTCCTCGCCGGCGAGCACCTTCTGCGCCATCTCAAGCATCGACCACCGTCCGGCGCGCGCGCCGCGGATCGGAGTTCGTGCCGCAGACGAGCTCGTAGTTGATCGTTTCGGCTACCCGGGCGTGATCTTCCGCCAGCACGCCGTGGCCGAGGATCGTCACGGGCACGCCCGTGGGCTCCTCGCCGTCGAGCACGACCGCGAAGGCGTCCATCGAGACCGTGCCGACCACGCGTCGCAGCTCGCCGCCCACCCGCACCTCGGTTCCGATCAGCCCGCGCCGGAAGCCATCCGCATAGCCGACCGGAACGATCCCGATCCAGGTCGGCTGCTCGGCCACGAACCGCCGGCCGTAGCCCGTGCTCTCTCCCGGCTCGAGGCGCTTCACCTGCGCGAGATAGCTGCGCCACGATAGTGCGGGCTCGAGCCCGTCGGCACGCGGATCTTCGCCGAAGGGCGAGAGGCCGTAGAGCGCGACCCCGCAGCGCGCTGCGTCGAAGCGCGCTGCGGGCAGGCGTAAGGCGGCCGCGCTGTTGGCCACGTGCCGCATCAGGTCGGCGTAGGGCTCCGTCGCTCGGCGGAAGCTCTCGACCTGATGCACGGCGAAGTCCGGATCGGTATCGGCGGTGGCCAGGTGCGACATCAGGCCGACCACCTCGGCCGGCGGCCTCGGCAGCTCAGCGAGACCCCAGCGCCCCATGCCCGTGTCGAGCTTGAGGTGGACTCGCATGCCTTCCGGGATCTCGTCGTCCCAGATCGCGAGCTCGAGCTTCGCCTGCCGCGCCTCCGCGATCTCGCGGCTCGACGAGGTCGGGCCCATGACGAGGATCCGCGCGAGCGGGAACTCGGCGCGCAGCTCGAGCGCCTCCGGCACCGTCGCGACGCAGAGCGCGCCGGCACCCTCGTCGAGCAGGGCGCCCGCGACGTCCACCGCCCCGTGGCCGTACGCGTTCGCCTTCACGACCCCCCAGAGCTGCGAACCCTCGAGCGTACGCAGCAGCGTCCGCGCGTTGCGGCGAACGGCGCCGAGGTCGATGGTCAGCTCAGACCGGTGCATCGAGCACCAGCGGCAGAGCGCCGACGATGTCGCTCGCGATCGCGCCGGATTGCGGGATCAGCGTCGAGGCGAGCTGCTGCGCCGCCGCTGCGGCCGCGGCCGCCCGACGCGGCTCCACACCCTTGGCGAGGAACGCTGCGACGATCCCGGTCAGGACGTCGCCGGTGCCCGCCGTCGCGAGCGCCGGGCTTCCGAGCGACGAGACGAGCACACCGCGACCCGGCGTCGCGATCAGCGTGTCGGCGCCCTTCAGGAGACAGACGCAGTTGAAGCGCTCGGCGCCACGGCGCACGGCCTCGAGCCGGTGCGCTGCGACCCAGTCGGACTCCTCGCCGAGCAACCGTGCCAGCTCACCCTCGTGCGGAGTCAGCACCGTCGGCGCCGAGCGCTCGACCGGCTCCAGCTCGTAGAGACCGTCGGCGTCGACCACGATCGGCCGATCGAGCTGCTCCAGCAGCAGCCGCACGACCTCGCTGGGGCCCTTGCCGCGTCCGAGTCCCGGGCCAAGCGCGAGCGACCCGGCCTTGGCCGCGAACTCGACGATCGGCGCGACCGCTTGCGGCGAGATGCGGCCGTCCGACTCCGGGCAAGGCAGTTTGACCGCCTCGAGCAACCGCTGCTCGAAGACGGCGAGCGTCGATTCCGGCACGGCCACCGCGACGTAGCCGGCGTCGGCGCGGAACGCCGCCTCGGCCGCCAGCGACGGAGCGCCGGTCAGCCCTCGCGAACCGCCGACGACGAGCACGGTCCCGGCGGTGTACTTGTTCTGGTCGGCTTGGCGGCGTGGAATCTCGCCCAGGATCCCCGGCGTCACGAGCTTGTGCTCCGTCTCGAGCGGCTCGAGGCCGATATCGGCGACGACCACCTCGCCCGCGCGGAAGCGGCCCGGCGCGAGCTCGAGCCCGACCTTGGGACCGTGGAAGGTCACGGTCACGGCGGCCTCGACGCAGGCGCCCGCCACCTCACCGGTCGAGGCGTCCACACCCGAGGGCAGGTCGACCGAGACGACCGGGGCTCGGGCCGCGTTGATCGCCTCGATCGTGCGCCCGGCATCTTCGCGCGGCTCGCCGACGAAGCCGGTGCCGAAGAGCGCGTCGATGATCACGTCCGCGTCTTCGAGCGGCGCGTCCTCCGCGGGCCTGGCCGCCTTGCCCGCAGCCTCCAGCACCTCCACCGCGATCCGGCCGTCGCCGCCGTTGGCCCCCTGGCCGCAGACCGCGACGAAGCGCCGGGCATCCGGGAAGCGACGCATCGCCTCCTCGGCGACAGCCCGGCCGGCGCGCGCCATCAGCTCTTTGACGTCATGCCCGGCCTCGGCGGCCTTCATCTCGTCTGCCGTATAAAGGGGATCGAGGCTCATTTCAGGCTCGAGCTTCGTCGCCGGTGCGCGATGGATGCGCGCTGAGGCACCACAAGGCTTCAATCTGAAAGGAGTCGCTCGGCATCGGAGACGACACACACCGCCTGGGCGAACTCGCGCGAGTGTGTCATCGAGAGCTCGATCGCCCCGGCGCCGAGGCGCTCGGCCCATGCCTTGGTCTTGCCGGTCAGGGTCACCATCGGCTTCGGGCGGCCCGCGATCTCGATTTCCCGCCAGGTGAAGCGCACGCCGGAACCGAGCGCCTTGCCGACCGCCTCCTTGCCTGCGAAGCGCGCCGCGTAGTGCTGCGGCGGGTTCGGCTTCGAGTCGCAGTAGGCCCTCTCGGCCTCGGTGAAGCAGCGCTCGCGGAAGCCCGGATAGCGCTCGAGGGCGCGGGCGATCCGCGGGATCTCGATCAGGTCGACGCCGACGCGCACGGCGGAAAGACTACGGGGCGGACTCGATCCATTCCGGCAGCGCAGCGATCGAGCTGATGATCCCTTCCGGCTTGACCCGGGCGGCCTCGACCGCGTCGGGCCGGAACTTGCCGGTACGGACGAGCACGGTACGCAGCCCGCATGCCGCGGCGCCGCCGACGTCGGCCTCGACGTCGTCGCCCACCATCCAGGTCAGCTTGGCGTCGGTGTCGAGCGCGTCGAGAGCCGCGTTGAAGTAGGCGGCGCTCGGCTTTCCCAGCACCGTCGCCTGCAGGTCGGCCGCGTATTCGAGCCCGGCGACAAAAGCGCCTGTGTCGAGCAGGGGCCCGCGCTCGGTCTGCCACCAGCGGTTCTTGTGCAAGCAGTAGAGCTCGGCGCCCTCGTTGAGCTCCGCGAAGGCCCGCGCGAGGTTCATGTAGCTGAACACCTGATTGTTCATCTCGGGGCTCTCCTCGGCCCCGCCGAGAAGCACGGCGTCCGCACCCTCGCCGACGAGCTCGATTCCATCGAGATCCTCGATGATGTCGGGCAACGTCAGCGCAAGGACCCGCTTGCCCTTGAGCGCATGCGCGGCCGCGAGCGGCGTCGTCTGGAGCTCCGCGTCCTCCAGCTCCACGCCCAGCCCACGGATCTGCTCGGCGAGCTGCCGACGCGAGTGGGTGGTGTTGTTGGTGACGAACCTGAGCCGGTGCCCGGCCTCGCGCAGGCGGGAGACGGCGTCCCCACCACCGTCGATCGGCTGACCGGAGACGTGAAAGACCCCGTCCACGTCTAGAAGAATCGCACTCACCGGCAAAGCCGCCGTGGCGCGTGCATAACCTTCGCCTCGCCCATATGAGCGCTTCGATTACGAAACCGGTCGCGTAGCGTGGCCATGAGCGGCGAGTCTATTCAGGTGAGCCGGTCGGTCACCATCCCGCGCTTCGAGATCGAGCTCCGCTTCTCGCGCTCGAGCGGGCCGGGCGGCCAGCACGCGCAGAAGAGCGACACGCGCGTCGAGGCGACCTTCGACGTCGAGGCCTCGGTCGCGCTCTCGGAGGCCCAGAAGCGACGGGTGATCGCACGGGCCGGCCCGGTGCTGCGCGCAGTCGCCCAGGACGAGCGCAGCCAGTGGCGCAACCGGGAGCTGGCGACCGAGCGGCTCGTGGAGACGCTCCGGGCGGCGCTCCGGGTTCCGCGGAAGCGCAAGCCCACCAAGCCGAGCAAGGCCTCGGTCGAGCGGCGCCTGGAAGCGAAACGGCGCCGAGCCCAGGTCAAGCGGCTGCGCCGGAACGCGGATTGACGATGGGCGGCCATGCATTGCGGCCGCCCATCGTTCCGGCGTCTGTTAGGTGCTGGCTCGCACTCCGAGACCGGATGTACAGGCCGCGTCCTGCTGAACCGTGAAGCCGGTCGTGACGTCGAAGGCGGAGGGTGCCACCGGCAGCTTCGAGGTGCGCACGTTCACCCTCATCGTCTTGCCGTGGATCGAGATTCCCGCCGTCGGGCTCGAGTTGATCGAAGCAAGGCAGAAGTCGTTCGGAGCAGTGGCTCCGCCGCTCAGCGTCACCGTGTGCGCGTGCCACGCCCTCGGATTCTGATGGGAGTCGCGCCCGATCACCGGATGGATCGTCACAACGAATCCTTTGCTCGTGGTGACGTCGACCCAGGCGAAGCCGACGACCGGATTGGACTTGATGAATGCATCCGGATGGCGCGGAATCGACGTCTTCGTGGTCACCGCGAGCCGTGCCTGGTTCTTTTGCTTCGCTTTCGCGCTCGACGAGACGACGCTGAGGTAATCGGGCCCCGACGTGGAGGCCGGCGCCAAGCCGACGAGAATGGCAGCTGCGCCCAATGCCGCCACAGCAACCGCCGCAGAGATCCTTCGCATGTCTCCCCCTTTCGACGTTCTCGGAGAACTTGACGCCTCGGCGGATTATCTCTTGCGGCCTGCCGTGTATCGGTTGACCTAGCTTTGGAATCGACGCTCGGCGCGCGCAAGGAAATCGTGCACCAGCTCCAGCGTGCGCTCGGGCTCCTCCGCCTGCGCCATGTGCGAGCTCTCCTCGAGCACGACGTACTCCGAGCCCGGGATCCCCAGGTGAACCGCCTCCGTAGTAGCTGGGGTCACCTCGTCGTAGCGTCCGGAGAAGACGAGCGTCGGCACCTCGATCCGACCGAGGCGGTCGGTGATGTCCCAGTCCTTGAGCTTGCCGATCACGTGGAACTCGCTCGGTCCGTTCATCGAGTGGTAGACCTCCGGGTTGGCGTCGAGGATCGCAAAGGACTCGACGAGCCAGTCCGGCCACGGATCGATGCGGCAGAGGTGGCGCCGGTAGAAGACCATCATCGCCTCCTCGTACGCCGGGTCGTCCGTGGTCTCCGCGTCCTCGTGCCGGCGGAGAGTCGCCTCGACCTCGGGTGGCAGCTCGGACCGCAGCCGCTGCAGCTCGGGCATCCAGGCGGGAATGCTGGCGGGCGAGCTTTCGACGATCAGTGAGACCAAACCCTCGGGCCTGCCGCTCGCGTACTGCATGCCGAGCATCCCGCCCCAAGAATGGCCGAGGATGTGAACGCGATCGAGGCCGAGCGCTTCCCGCACGACGTCCACCTCTTCGACGAACAGCTCCGTCACCCACATCTCCGAGTCGTGCGGTCCCGACAGCGCCGAATTGCCGGAGCCCAGCTGGTCGTAGAAGACCACGCGGCGCTCGTCGGCCAGCGCCTCGTAGGGCTTGAGGTGGAGCCAGTTGGCGCCCGGGCCGCCGTGCAGGCAGAGCAACGGGATCTCGCCGGCGCCCCGTTCCGGTTCGACCGAGCGGTACCAGGTTTCGGCACCGTGGAAGGGAATCCGGCCTTCGGTTACCGCCACGGCCACGTTTATACCGCGGCGTGACTAGGCTCCAGCGGGGCATGCGTCTCTGGGGGTCAATCGGCAGCGGCCGCGACATGGCGGTCGATCTCGGCACGGCGAACACGCTCGTGTTCATTCGTGGGCGCGGGATCGTGCTGTTCGAGCCGTCCGTGGTCGCTATCTCGGAGGAGACGGGCCGCGTGCACGCGGTCGGGGCCGAGGCCAAACGCATGATCGGCCGGACGCCCGCTTCGATCCGCGCGATCCGGCCGCTCCGGCACGGCGTGATCGCCGACTTCGAGATCACCGAGGAGATGCTGCGCCACTTCATCTCGAAAGCGGGCGGGAGCAGGTTCGCCTACTCGCGAGTCGTTCTCTGCGTGCCGAGCGGGATCACCGACGTCGAACGACGCGCCGTGGACGAGGCGACGCGCGCAGCGGGTGCCCGCTCCGTCTACCTGATCGAGGAGCCGATGGCGGCCGCGATCGGGGCAAACCTGCCCGTCGGCGATGCGGTCGCGAGCATGATGATCGACATCGGGGGCGGCACGACGGAGGTCGCCGTCATCTCACTCGGCGGGATGGTGGTCTGGGAGTCGATCCGCGTCGGCGGCTACGAGATGGACGACGCGATCGTCGACTACGTCAAGAACGTCCACAAGCTGCTGATCGGTCAGGAGACCGCCGAGGTGGCGAAGATCGAGGTCGGCTCGGCCTGGTCGGCGGACGATTCGCCTGAGACGACCGTCGCCGGGCGCGACCTGGTGACCGGCCTTCTGCGGCGGGTAACGCTCACAGGCGGCGACGTGCGGCGTGCGCTCGAGGCGCCGGTCGCGCGAATCGTCAGCGCGGTCAAGGACACGTTGGAACGAACGCCGCCGGAGCTGGCGGCCGACCTCGGCGTGCGTGGGATCGTGATGGCCGGCGGCGGCTCGCTCCTGCGCGGGATCGACGAGCGGCTGCGCAGCGAGGTCGGCCTCCCGGTGCAGCTGGTCGAGTCGCCGCTGACCTGCGTCGCTGAAGGCGCCGGCCGCAGCCTGGACGAGTTGGAGACGCTCGACCGGGCCGCGAAGGCTCAGCGCAAGGTCCGGGACCGCCGCTACTAGCCTTGGGCAGAGCGCGAGCGGCCGGTCGAGCGGGGCGTGGACGCAGACCGGGAGCGGCGAGAAACGCGGCCAGGCGAGCCGCCTCGCCCTCCTCCACTAGCGCGGGCCAGGTACCGCCCGTCAAGCTCTCGGAGCTGCCTACTGCTCCGCCGGCTGCGGGCCTACCGGAGCCTTCCTAGCCGCGTAGCGCTCAGGGTCGGCCTCGAACTTCGCCCGACACCCCGGCCCGCAGAAGAAGTAGTCCTTGCCGCGATGCTCGCTCGTCTCGGCCTTCCGGCGGTCGACTCTCATCCCGCAGACCGGGTCGCGCGCGCCGCCGCGCATGGTCAGCCCGATCAACCCGGCCGCCACCAGCGTGAAGACGATGTTCAGCGCCGTCGTGTAGTTCCACGAGATCCCGCGCTCGGTGATCGAGTCGATCGAGGGACGCTTCTCCGGGACGAGCCCCAGGCCGCTGAAGATCCCGTCCACGAGCAGCGCCGCGGCCACCATCGCAACGAACATGATTCCGACGAGCAGGGCCGTCAGCCGCCACCCGTAGTAGCGGCCGTAGATGAGCACGATCGGGATGATGATCAGGTCGGCGTAGATGAAGGCGATCACCCCGGAGAACGAGATACCGCCGCCCCAGAGCACCGCCGCGAGGGGCACGTTACCGACCGAGCAGACGAACGAGAGCACGGCCACGAGCGGCCCGACGAGCGAGTTTTCGATCAGCTGGAGTGCACCTCCCTGATCGGTCAGGAAGAGGTCGTTGAAGACGCCCATCGGGAGAAGCGCGATGAACCCGGCGATCAGGAAGCCGGCGGTGATCTCCTTCCAGAGCATCTCCCAGTCGCCGCGGAAGTTGTGCGCCACGTCCGACCAGGCGTCGAGGGAGAGCAGCCGCGAGCCGCCGCCCGCCGAGGGGTGCACGTGACCGGTGTCGGCGGACTGCGTGTGCTCGCGACCTTCCTCCTCCAGCGGCCGCGAGACGAGCAGCCGGATGCCGATCCACATCAGCACGATCAGGATCCCGCCGCCGACGAACTCGGCCAGCGTGAACCGCCAGCCGAGGAAGATCCACATCACGATCCCGATCTCGAAGACGAGGTTCGTCGAGGCGAACTGGAAGACCATCGCGGAGACGAGGCTCGCGCCCTTCTGGAACGTCGACTTCGCGATCGCCACCGCGGCGTAGCTGCACGAGGAGGAGGCCGCACCGAGCCCCGTCGACACGACGACGGTCTTCGGGCCGCGGCCGCCGAGTGCGTGCTCGATCCGCGAGCGTGGCACCCACGCCTGCACGACGCCCGACAGCAGGAAGCCGAGCACGAGCGCCCACCACACCTCCCAGCCCATCTGAAAGGCGTTCCACAGGCCCTGGCCGATCTGGTCGAGCGAGTTCACGCCGCGACGATAGCGAGGGTCTAGCGCTCGCCGGCCAGGCGAAGGCCGAACGCGATGAGCACGAATCCCGTCACTGCGTCGATCGTTCGGCGCAGGGCGGGACGGCTCAGGATCCGCACCGCTCGGGCGACAGCGAAGGCGTAGCCGCTCAGCCAAACGAGGGTCAGTGTCGCGAAGCAGAAACCCAGCGGGAGCATCGTCCAGAAGCTCGTGCCGAACTGGGGAAGGAGGCTGGTGAAGAAGACTGCCATCTTCGCATTGCCGAGATTGCTGAGCATTCCCTGCCTGAACGCGGTCCGGGGCCTGCTTCGTGCGGCGAGGGTCACGCTGCCGGGCTCGTGGCTACGCAGTGCCGTGACGAGCGCCTGCGCTCCGAGGAACACGAGGTAGGCGGCACCCGCGAGACGCAACGCCGTGAACACTGGGCGTGAGGCGAGGAGAACGGCCGCGAGGCCGGCGCTCGCCCCGAGAGCCCACACGAGCTGCCCGCCGACCACCCCGAGCGCTGTGAAGACTCCAGTGCGCCGGCCGCCGGCGAGTGTGTTCCGAATCGTCAGCGCCGTGTCTTGACCGGGAGTGACGATGACGAGGAGTGAGACGCCGAGAAACGCTGCTCCCTGGCTCGCGCCCACTACTACTCGACGGTGACGGTCTTCGCCAGATTGCGCGGCTGGTCGACGTTCAGCCCACGCAGTCGCGCGATCCGATATGCCAGCAGCTGCAGCGGCACCACCGCGAGCACCGACTGCAGGAACGCAGGTGAGCGCGGCACGTAGACGACGTCGTCCGCGTGGTGCTGGATGTCCTCGTTGCCGTCGGTTGCGATCGCGATCACATGGGCCCCACGGGCCCTGGTCTCCTGGATGTTGGAGACGACCTTCTCGTAGATCACCTTCTGGTCGGTCGCCACACAGACGACCGGCGTGCCTTCCTCGAGCAGCGCGATCGGCCCGTGCTTCATCTCGCCGGCCGAGTAGGCATCCGTGGGGATGTAGGAGATCTCCTTCAGCTTGAGCGCGCCCTCGAGCGCGACCGGCAGCCCGATGTGGCGGCCCAGGTAGAGGAAGAACTGCTTGTCGTACAGCCGCTGGGCGATCTCCTCGATCGGGTGGTCGCCGTCCAGGAACTGCCTGATCTTCTGCGGCAACTCGTATAGCTGGTCGAGGATGATCGTGACCTCCTCGGGCGGCAACGTCTTGCGCACCTGGGCGAGCTTGAGGCCGATCAACGCGAGCAGCGCGACCTGCGCCGTAAAGGTCTTCGAGGCTGCGACGCCGATCTCCAGGCCGCAGCGCGTGTAGAGCACCGACTCGGCCTCGCGCGTGATCTGCGAGCCCATCAGGTTCGTGATCGCAAGCGTCCGGGCGCCAAGATCGCGGGCGAGCTTGATCGCGTTCACCGTGTCCCGGGACTCGCCCGACTGGGAGATCCCGATTACGAGCGTGTCCTTCGAGAGTACGGGGTTGCGATAGATCCATTCGCTCGCAATGTCGGGCTCCACCGGGAGCCTCGCCCATTCCTCGATCATGTAGCGGCCGACGACCCCCGCGTGGTACGAGGTGCCGGCGGCCACGATCACGATCCGGCGCAGGTTGCGCAGCTGCTCCTCGGTCATGCCGAGGCTCTCGAGCACGAGCGTCCCGTGGCGCACCCGGTCGCCCAGGGTCTCCGCGACGGCCTCCGGCTGCTCGTAGATCTCCTTGAGCATGAAGGTCTCGTAGCCGCTCTTCTCGGCGGCCTCCATGTCCCAGTCGACCTCGATCACCTCGCGCTCGAGCTCGCCGTCCTCCACGCAGACGAAGCGAGCGCCGTCGGGCGTGATCGAGACGACCTCACCGTCCTCGATCAGCTGGATCGAACGGGTCTCGCCGATGAACGCCGCGGCCATCGAGGCGAAGAACATCTCGCCCTCGCCGACGCCGACGAGCAGCGGGCACTGGAGCCGCGCGCCGACGAGCTCCTCGGGGTGGTCGTGGTGGACGACGACGAAGGCGAAGTGGCCCTCGAGCTCGCGGTAGGCCTCGCGAACCGCCTCGAGCAAGTCGCCCTGATAGTGGCGCTCGATCAAATGCACGACCACCTCGGCGTCGGTCTCCGTGTTGAAGGTGTGGCCCTCGGACTCGAGCGACTGTTTCAACTCGCGGTAGTTCTCCACGATTCCGTTCAGGACGATCGCGAGCTTGCCCTCGTCGCAGCCGGTGAGCGGGTGGGCGTTCTGCATGTTCACCGCGCCATGGGTGGCCCAGCGCGTGTGGCCGAGGCCCGTCGTCGCCTCGGAGCAGTTCGACCCGGCCTGCTTCTTCAGGACCTGAAGGTTGCCGACGGCGCGCTCGTAGTCGATCTCGCCGTTCTCCCGGAGCGCGAGACCGGCCGAGTCGTAGCCGCGGTACTCCAGGCGCTCGAGGCCCTGGAGCAACAGGTCCTTACAGGCTCTTTGCCCGACGTATCCGATGATCCCGCACACGCCGAAACCCCCTTAAGAACGCGAAAGGCCCGGCCGCTCTCCCGACCCCGCGTCGGGTCGGATCAGCCGAGCTCTCGAGTAACGAGAGCGCTGATCGTACCACACGTTTCTTCGGCTTGAGCAGCCGTTTCTGCTTCCGCGAGCACTCGAATCACGGGCTCCGTGCCGGAAGGCCGCACCAGCACGCGGCCCTGGCCCTCGAGCCGCCGATTCAATCGTTCTACCTCTGCGGCAACGGCCGGGGAAAGTTGGTTGCGCGCGACGCGGATGTTCGCGGTGGCCTGTGGATAGCGCGGCATGACGGCCGCGGCTTCCTCGAGCGCGCGCCCGCGCAGCGCGCCGCACAGGAGGAGCGCCGCGGCGAGCCCGTCGCCGGTGACGTGATCGCGCAGGTAGATGATGTGCCCCGACTGCTCACCGCCGAGAAGACCGCCCTCGCGGCGGAGAGCTTCGAGCACGTAGCGGTCGCCGACGTCGGTCGTGACGACGCGAACCCCACGCTCCTCGGCCAGCCGGTGGAGCCCGAGGTTCGCCATCACCGTGACGGCGATCAGCTCGACCTCCAGGTCGAGCATCAGGATCGCCAGAATCTGGTCTCCGTCCACGGCGTTGCCGCGCGCGTCCACGGCCAGCATGCGGTCGCCGTCGCCGTCGAAGGCGACACCGAGATCCGCCCCGAAGCCCGTGACGGCCTGTTGCAGTGCCCGGAGGTCGGTGGCGCCACAGCCGACGTTGATGTTCGTGCCGTCAGGGTCCGCGCCGATCGTCGTCACCTCCGCACCGAGGCGCTCGAAGGCCGGCGGCGCGATCCCGGAGTACGCCCCGTTGGCGCAGTCGACGACGATCTTCAGGCCGGTGAGGTCCGAGCCGAAGCGCTCGACGATGTGCTCGAGGTAGCTGTCTGTTGCGACGCCAACCTCGTCGATCTCCCCCGCCGGGCCGCCGAACGATGCGTCGAACAGGGCCTCGATCTCCTCTTCGGCCGCGTCGGTCAGCTTTCGGCCCTCGCGGTCGAACAGCTTGACGCCGTTGTACTCGGGCGGGTTGTGGGACGCGGAGATGACGGCGCCGAGGTCGAGCGCGAGCAGCGCGACCGCCGGCGTCGGCAGGACGCCTGCGAGCACCGCGTTCCCGCCCGCGGAAACGACCCCCCGGGCGAAGGCTTCCTCCAGCTCGGGGCCTGAAGCCCGGGTGTCTCGGCCCACGAAGACGCGTCCTCGCTGCGACCAGAGCGTCGCCGCGCGGCCCAGCTGCTCGACGAGCTCGGGCGTCAGGTCTTCCCCGACGATCCCCCGGATCCCGTCAGTACCGAAGTAGCGGCGCAACTAGCGCTTGGAGAACTGCGGCGCCTTGCGCGCCTTGTGCAGGCCGGCCTTCTTGCGCTCGACGATGCGTGCGTCGCGCGTGAGAAACCCGGCGCGCTTGAGCGGCAAGCGCAGCTCCGGATCGGCCTCGACGAGCGCCCGGGCGATGCCATGGCGGACGGCGCCCGCCTGGCCGCTCGGCCCCCCGCCGTGTACCCGAACACGGACGTCGAAGGTCCCCTCGACACCCGCGACCTTCAGCGGCGCAAGCGCGAGCTCGCGGTGCGTGGCCCGCGGGAAGTACGCCTCGATCGTCCGGCCGTTGAACCAGGTCGTCCCGTCGCCGGGACGCAGGATCACTCGGGCGACCGAGGTCTTCCGCTTGCCGGTCCCCTGGTACTGGGCGCGCTCGGCCATCAGCCCCTCACCTCGAGCTGCGCGGGAGCCTGGGCCTCATGCGGGTGTTCCGGGCCGGCGTAGATCTTCAGCTTGGTGATCTGGGCCCGCGCGAGGCGATTGCGCGGGAGCATCCCCTTGACCGCCTTGCGCAGCACCTCGGTGGGCCTACGCGCAAGCTCGTCCCGCAGCGGGCGCTCTTTGAGCCCGCCCGGGTAGCCGGAGTGGCGGTAGTAGATCTTGTCGTCCAGCTTGTTGCCGGTGACCGCGATCTTCTCGGCGTTCACGACGACGACGAAATCGCCCGTGTCCACGTGCGGTGTGTACTCGGGCTTCCCCTTGCCACGGAGCGTGTCCGCGATCTGCGTAGCGAGACGCCCCAGCGTCTTGCCTTCCGCGTCGACGAGGTACCAGCGGCGCTCGACCTCGCCCGGCTTTGCGTTCCAGGTTTTCTGCATCATCATGAAAAGCGGCGGATGCGCGTCCGCCGCCGCGGGAGTGTAGCGGGTCCACCCCGAGGGCCAGACCGGGCCTTGGTGCCGAAGGGCTTTCACCAAGCTTGACAACAGCGCGCCGACGCGTCACCTTGGCAAGGAGCCGGCGTCAAACGGATTCAGAGGTCTGCGGCAAGTGGAAGCCCGACGTGTTCCAACCGACCTGTCCACGCTGCGGTCGTGGACGTTCATCACCAGCCATGCACAGGTGCTGCTGGCGGTTGCCCGTGACCCGGATGCCAGTGTCGTGGAGCTCGCGGAAGCGGCTGAGATCACCGAGCGGTCGACCTACCGCGTACTCGCCGATCTCCAGCAGGCGGGGTACGTGCGACGGACTAGGAAGGGCCGCCACAACCGCTACGAGATCAATCGCGCGCTCCCGCTCCGCGACCCTACGGTCGGGCAGGGGCTCGTGCGCGACCTCCTGAAGCTGGTTGTCGAGGAAGACGTCGAAGGGCACGCCTTCCTCCTCCCCCTCCGCGCGTGATCGCCCGCGGCACGGTCGCAGAGCGAAACATGCCGCAATTGTCAGCCTTTCAAGCCAAAAAGTCCACGCACAGGGGGTAAGATAGGGGCCTGCGGAAAGCGTCCACCGGGGAGGGAGGACGCATGGAAGTTTCAGTAGACCGACGTGACAAGAAAGCCCCACCCCACGGGTGAGCCGTGGAGCGGGGCGTCACACCGACCTGTTTCCCCCACGACCGTGCATTGGCGCAAAGGGAGGTGGTGCTTCAACCGAGTTTACCGGCGTCTTTCCGACGCCTCGGCATTTTTTAAACAGTCCACCCACAGTTCACCCATTTGGGTTAGCTGAACTCGTTCACCCAGCGTGAACAGAAGAACTCAGGAGGATTACGAACTAATGAAGCGAGCAGGAATTATCACGACCCTGGCGATGCTGCTGATGGCCTTGTCGGCCTCGGTGGCTCTCGCCGCGACAACCATCGACCCCGCCGCTGCCCCAACGGGCACGCATCTCCAGTCGGGCACGATCGGCTGCGAGATTAGCGGCGGCGTCGTCACGTGTAGCGCGTACGAGCTCGCGGGCGTGGGCAACACGAACGCGCAGGCGACATTGAGCGCGAGCTACTCGGCAACCGTCCAATGCCGCAACCACGGCGGCCAGATCGTCGAGGTCAAGTCAACGACCCAGACCGCCCCGAGGAGCACCGGCGACCTTCGCTCGAAGAACGGCAGACTCAACGTGCCGATCCTCCAGTCAGGCCCCGTGCCGTCGAATTCGGCCTTCGAGGCGAACGCGACCTGCCCGAACGGCAACTGGACGAAGGTGACGCTGAGCTCGACGATTACGCTGTCGAGCTTCACGTACACGCTCACCTTCGCGGGCTTCAACTCGCCGTACATCACGATCACCGGGTAACGCGCTAGGACAAGAAGACAGGAACAATGGGCCGGAGCCTTCAAGCTCCGGCCCTTCTTTTTCGGAGCGCGCCCCCGGTCTCGAAAGGCGAAGCGACGCGCACCCCGGCAGCCCGGCGGAGCGTCGGGTCAGGCCGCGGCCTCTTGGAGCGCCGCCGGCGGGCGGCGCGTGATTGCGATCCAGAGGGCGGGCAGCGTGACGGCCACTGCGCCTCCGAGCGCGACGCTGTTGCGGCCGGCGTGGCTGTAGGCGAGCCCTCCGAGCAGCGCAAGGCCCGCGCCGGTGCCGCCCGAGACAGGTCGTTGAAGCCCACTAGCCGACCACGCTCGGAGGGGCGCGCGAGATCGACCAGCTCCGAGGTCGCGGCGACGTAGGAGAGGCTCCAGCCGAGGCCGAGCCCAAAAAGCGCCACGCCCGTCGCGAGCACGCTCCCGGTCCACGCCAGGGCGAGGGTCGACAGGCCCATGACGCCGAGGCCGCCGACGAGCGCGGCCCGGCGGCCGAGGCGATCGATCAGGTCGCCGACGACGTAGCGACCGCTCTCCTCGGGGCCCTCGCGAGCTTCGCGGTCATGGCATGATGGTCGGCCAAGGGCACAGGCAGTCCGACGTTCTTCCCGGTGATCACTGCGCACATCGTCGGCATGTACGGACTCGTGCCCGGCCGGCGGAGGATCTCGGCCAGCGGCGCGGCGGGCTCTTCCGGCACGGCGTGTGCGCGCGCGCGGGCGAGGGTGCTGGGGTCGGGCCGCACCGCCAGGACGACCGCCATCCCGATCGCGACGATCCCCGCGGCCGCTAGCCACGGCACGACGAGCGCATCGGCGTCGAGATGGTGCTTGGAGAAGAGCGGGCTGAACACAGTCGGCCCGAGGATCGCGCCGAAGACGGCGCCGAACAGCACGAGCGAGATCCCGCGGGCGCGGCGCTCCGGCGGGTACATGTCTCCGGCCGCGGTGCGCGCCAGCAACGCGATCCCCATCGCCCCGCCGACGCCGACGAATCCGGCCACGAGCAGGGCGGCCGACTCGATCGCGCAGGCGAGCGCGGTGACGAGACAGCCGACGATGCCGAGCCCGAAGCCGCCCGCCAGCACCGGTACGCGGCCGAGGCGGTCCATCAGCCGGCCCGCCGGCAGCGCGCTGACTGCCCCCGCGACGAGGAAGATCGCCGGGCCGAGCCCGAGGATGCCCTCGATGCCGGTGACGAGCACGAGCGAGGTCGTGGCGACCGCGACGGCGAGCTGCAGCATCCCCGAGAGGCAGGTCAGGGAGGCCGCCAGCAAAACTGTGTTGCGCGCGACGGGATAGTCGTTCACGCGAGCAATCCTCGCAGGCCCGCACGGAAGGCCGGGGCGCCGCCTTGCGAGGGATGGCGGACGCCGGGGATGCGGAGCGCGCTCTCGGCCAGGCGGCCGACCGCGACGGGGCGGCGGCCGTGGCTGAGCGCAGCGAGGAACGGTCGCGAAGCCTCCACCTCCTCGGCGGTCGGGCGGCGGTTCGTGTCCGGCCGGCCCGGGCGGTACGGGTGCGTCGGGACGACGTTCCAGAGCAGCACGTCCTCCTCGATCCCGAGCTCGGCGAGCACGCGATGGACGATAGTCGCCGTCGCCTCCGCCGGGCCGCTGCCGGTCAGCTGGCGCTCTGAGGTGAAGGGGATGCCCGAGACGCGCGCGCCGCGGTAGCCAGGCGCCTCCCCGACGAGCAGCAGCGACGCCTCCCCGCGCGAGCGGAGGTACGCGAGCAGCCGCTCGCGCCGTACCTCCGAAGCGGCGCCGTCACGATAGAAGTTGAAGGTCGTGCCTATGCGGGCATGCCTCAGCTGCTCGATGAACTCATCCATCCGAATCCGAACTCTGACCGACGGAGGCCAGCAGCCGCTCGACCTTGCGCGCGAGCTGGCGGAATACCTCGCGCCGGCGCAGCGCTCGCTCGACGTGGCGCAGTACGACTTCCACCTGGGGCCCGAGACGGCAGGCATCGTCGGTGGGGCGCTCAGGGACGCTGCCGGGCGCGGCGTAGCGGTGCGGATCATCTACGACGTCGACAGCGCGAACCCGATCCCGGTCCCGCCTCCGCCGGAGCCAGACGTCAAGCTGATCGCCTCGCTCGCGCTGCCCTCTCGCCCGATCGCGGGGGTGCCCGATCTGATGCACCACAAGTACGTGATCCGGGACAACGAGTCGGTCTGGACCGGCTCCACGAACTGGACGGACGACTCGTGGGCGCGCCAGGAGAACCTGGTCGTCGCGGTCGACTCGCCGTCGCTGGCGCACGCTTTCACGCTCGACTTCGAAGAGCTCTGGCAGACGGGCGTGGTCGAGCAGAGCGGCTTCGTCGAGCCGAGACCCCTGGACGTGGACGGCACGCGGGTCAAGCCGTGGTTCACTCCGGGCCACGGCGAGGCGCTCTCGCACCGGATCGCGAAGAAGATCGGCCAGTCGAAGCGCGTGCGGATCTGCTCGCCGGTGATCACGACCGCGCCCGTCCTCGCGACCCTCGCGCAGGTGATCGCCGACGGCAAGGCAGACGTTGCCGGGTGCGTGGACGCCACGCAGGTGGCGGACGTCATTCGTCAATGGCACGCGAACGGCAACGTTGCCTGGAAGCTCCCGTTGCTCCAGCAGATCATCGCCGGGCCGTTCTCAGGGAAGCTTTCCGAGCCGTGGGAGCCCAGCAGCCTGCACAACTTCATGCACGCGAAGCTGGTCGTCGCCGACGATGTCGTCTTCACTGGCTCGTTCAACCTCTCGCACTCTGGCGAGAAGAACGCCGAGAACGTCCTGGAGATTCGTGACGCGGAGCTGGCGGAACGACTAGCCGGCTACGTCGACGAGGTCCGGGCTCGCTACCCGGCGCTCACTCCCACTCGATCGTCGACGGCGGCTTCGAGGTGATGTCGAGCACCACGCGGTTCACCGCGGGCACCTCGTTCACGATCCGGCTCGAGATCGTCTCCAGCAGGTCGTATGGCAGCCGCGCCCAATCCGCGGTCATCGCGTCGTCGCTCGTCACGGCGCGGATCACCACCGGGTAGCCGTACGTGCGCTCGTCGCCCTGAACCCCGACCGACCGAATCGCCGGCAGGACCGCGAACGACTGCCACAGCTCGCGGTAGAGCCCGGCGCGCCGGATCTCCTCTTGCAGGATCGCGTCGGCTTCGCGCAGGATCTCCAATCGCTCGCGCGTGACCTCGCCGATGATCCGGATCGCCAGGCCCGGCCCCGGGAACGGTTGGCGCCAGACCATCTGCTCCGGCAAGCCGAGCTCCTCGCCCACGCGCCGGACCTCGTCCTTGAAGAGCAGGCGCAGCGGCTCGACGAGCTCCATCTCCATGTCCTCGGGCAAACCGCCGACGTTGTGGTGCGATTTGATCGTCGCCGCAACCGAGTCGTCGCCGCCCGACTCGATCACGTCGGAATAGAGCGTGCCCTGGACGAGGTGGCGGATCTTCCCGAGACGGTTCGACTCTTCCTCGAAGACGCGGATGAACTCTTCGCCGATTGCCTTGCGCTTGTCCTCGGGGTCGTCGATGCCTTCCAGCCGCGCCAGGAACCGGTCCTGCGCCTCGACGTGGATCAGCGGCACGTGGAAGTGACCCTCGAAAGTCTCGACGACATTCACGGCCTCGTCCTTGCGCAGAAGCCCGTGGTCGACGAAAACGCACACGAGCTGGTCGCCGACGGCCTTGTGCACGAGCAGCGCAGCCACCGCGGAATCGACGCCTCCCGAGAGCGCGCAGAGCACCCGCTCGCTCCCGACCTGCGCTCGGATCCGCTCGACCTGCTCCTCGATCACGGCTGCCGCCGTCCACGCGGGCGGGGCGCCGGCGACCGAGTAGAGGAAGTTTTTCAGCACTTCGGTGCCGTGGGGTGTGTGGACGACCTCGGGGTGGAACTGCACGCCGTAAAGCAGGCGCTCCGGATCCTCGAACGCGGCGATCGGTGCCGCGGGGGACCCGGCCGTGACACGTGCGCCGGTCGGCGCGGCCGCGACCGAGTCCCGGTGGCTCATCCAGCCGGTCTGCTGCGGCGGCAGCCCCTTGAAGAGCTCGCTATCCGCGCTGGAATCCGCCCTGATCTCTGTCTTGCCGAACTGCGACACGCCGGTCCGCTCGACGCGACCGCCGAGGTCCTGCGCCATCAGCTGCATCCCGTAACAAATGCCGAGCGTCGGAACGCCGAGCTCGAAAAGCCCCGGATCCACCTGCGGCGCCCCTTCCGCGTAGACCGACGCCGGCCCACCGGACAGCACGAGCGCCCGCGGATCGCGCGCCCGCGCCTCGGCCGCCGAGATCGAGTGCGAGACGAGCTCCGAGTAGACGCGGCACTCTCGCACCCGCCTGGCGATCAGCTGGGCGTACTGGCCGCCGCAGTCAAGGACGAGCACCGGTCGCTCCTGTGGCTCCGCCCTGTCTTCCGCGACGGGGAGCGGGACGACTTCGCCCACTGCCACCTAGCCCATTCCGATGCGTTGCGCTTGCTGGAGCGACTTGCCCTCGGTCTTGATCGACGGCGCGAGCATCACCTCGGCCTTCTGGAAGTCGTGGATCGACTCGTAGCCGCAGGTCGCCATCGAAGTGCGCAGCGCGCCCATCAGGTTGAGCGTGCCGTCGTTCTCACGCGCGGGGCCGATCACGATCTCCTCGAGCGTCGCGTTCTGCTCGACAGCGACGCGCGCGCCGCGTGGCAGCGTCGGATGGAAGGTCGCCATGCCCCAGTGGAAGCCGCGCCCCGGCGCCTCCTTGGCGCGCGCGAGCGGCGAGCCGATCATGACGGCGTCCGCCCCGCACGCGACCGCCTTGGCGATGTCGCCGCCGGTGCGCATGCCACCGTCGGCGATCACGTTGACGTACTTGCCGGTCTCGAGCAGATGCTGGATGCGCGCGGCAGCCGCGTCGGCGATCGCCGTGGCCTGCGGCACGCCGACCCCCAGGACTCCTCGCGTGGTGCACGCCTGCCCGGGGCCGACGCCGACGAGGACGCCCTCCGCCCCGGTCCGCATCAGGTGCAGAGCCGTCTGGTACGAGGCGCAGCCTCCGACGATGACCGGGATGGGCAGGCTCGCGATGAACTCCTTCAGGTTGAGCGCATGCCCGTTAGAAGAGACGTGCTCGGCCGAGACGACCGTGCCCTGGATGACCAGGATGTCGAGCCCCGCCTCGAGCGCGGCCTCGTAGTAGTCGCGAACCTTCTGCGGGGTCAGCGAGCCCGCGACGAGCACCCCGGATTCCTTGATCTCGGCGATCCTCTTGGCGATCAAGTCGGGCTCGACCGGCTTCTCGTAGATCGTCTGCATTCCGCCCGTTGCCCGTTCTTTCGTCAGCTTCGCGATCTTCGCCAGCTCGAGCTCGGCGTTCGCGTAGCGGGTGAAGATGCCCTCGAGGTTGAGGACGCCGAGCCCACCGAGCCTGCCGAGCTCGATCGCGGTCTTCGGCGAGACGACCCCGTCCATCGCCGAGGCGATCAGAGGCAGCTCGAGCAGGTGCGGGCCGAGCTTCCAGCCGATATCTACGTCCTGCGGGTCGCGCGTGCGCCGCGAGGGCACGATCGCGATGTCGTCGAACCCGTATGCCTGCCGCGCCTTCTTCCCGCGGCCGATCTCGATTTCCATGCTACGCAGCCCCCTTCAACGCGAAAAGCCCAGGCACGATCGCGATCGCCTGGGCCGAAAAACTGTTCACGCCGCCGTCTCTCAAGTGGACGGCGATCGTAGCACCGCCCCTGGACGGCTCAGCGGCGCCTAGTCGCTGCCGACCGGCTCGAGCTGCGCGACTTCGACCCCCACGACGAGCCGTCCGGCCTCGCGGGGCTCGAAGCGGCCCGCTCCGAGCTCCAGCGTGGAGGCGGCGCCGGCGGCAACCCCGCTCCGGAGTGCCTCCTCGTCAGTGCGGCCGTCGAGGCGTCCCGCGATGAAGGCGGCGAGCAGCACGTCGCCGGAACCGACGGCCGAAACGGCATCGATCCGCGGCGCGAGAGCGCGGAAGCGGATCACCTGCCGCTCCGAGCGCAAGCGCGCCCAGCAACCCGTCTCGCGCGTGATCAGCACGTTGCGGGCGCCGAGCTCCGCGATCGTCTCGAGGCCGGCGAGGAAGTCGTCATCGTCGTGGAACTCCTGGCCGGCCAGGAGCTCGGCCTCGCGCTCGTTCGGAGAGACCAGCAAGGGCTCGGCCTGCACGCCAAGGCGGAGCGGCTCCCCTTCGCAGTCGAGCACCGTCTGCGCACCCCGCCGGTTGAGCTCGCGCACGGCCTCGGCGTAGAAGTCGTTATCGATGCCGCGCGGCAGCGAGCCGGCGAAGACGACGTAGTCCGCACCCCGGGAGAGGTAGGCCAGCTTCTCGAGCAGGATCTCCAGCTCCTCCGGCTGCACCTGGGGCCCCCACTCGTTGACCTCCGTGTAGCTCGCCCCGGTCGGGTCGACGATCGCCGTGGACGTACGCGACTCGTCGTCGATCCGGACGAAGTCGTTCAGGATCGCCTCGCTCGTCAGCTCCTCGACGACGCGTGTACCGGTGCGCCCCCCCGCCAGGCCGGTGGCGACGACGGGCACGCCGAGGCTCTTCAAGGCCCGCGCGATGTTGATCCCCTTGCCGCCTGCGAGCGTGAGTCCCTGGCTTGCGCGGTGTCGCTGCCCGCGCTGGAAGTTCGGCACGGTCAGGGTGCGATCGATCGCCGCGTTCATGGTGACCGTGACGATCACGTGAGCCTTCCAGTGACATCGACGCGCTGCCGGCCGGCGAAAAGCAAGCCAGGCAAGGACGCAGGGAGTCCCTGTGCTCGTAGCACAGGGACGACTGAGGACGCCGCATGGCGCCGCTTTGCAGCCCGCCGGCGGCCGCCCGATGTTGCTGGGAGGCTCACGTAAACCACCCGGCCATGTGGTGCAGGGTACGTCCCGCGTACCACCCGGCGCGGCCGGGAAAGCCCGGGCGCGAGACAGAGCGCGCGGCGACGAGCTTGGTGACACCGATCAGGCGTCCTCGCTGGTAGACCCGGATCTCGCCGAGCGTCCGGCCCCGCCGCACTGGCAGCTCGACGGCGCTGGCGGCCACCACCCGCCGCGTGAGCGGATGGTCGACGCGAACGGTCGGCATCATGGTCCGGGCGGCGACGAGTGCCAGCGGCTTACGGCCGTAGGCCAGCTCAGCCCGCGCGTAGGCCCGGCCCGCCACGACCACCGCGGCCGGCCGGTAGCGCGAGAAGCCCCAGTCGAGCAGCTCAGCGAGGTCGACGTTGCGCGTGTCCCGATCCGGGCTTCCGAGCAGCGTCGCGTAGACCGTCACGCCCCGCCGGCGCGCCGCGGCGACCTGCGACCAGCCCGCCGATGACGTGTGGCCCGTCTTGACGCCGAAGATTCCGGGGTAGCTGTAGAGCAGGTCGTTCCAGGTGCGGAGGCTGCGGCCGCCCGAGATGGTGGCGCCGCGCCGGCGCACGATCTGGCGCACGACCGGGCGGTGCATGAGCAGGCGCGCGAGCAGCGTCGCGTCCCGCGCGCTCGAGACGTGGCCGGCCGCGTCGAGCCCGTCGGGGCGGACGAAGTGCGTGTCTCGGAGGCCGAGCTTGCGTGCCCGCGCGTTCATCATCGCCACGAAGCGCGACTCGCTCCCGTGGCCGATGTAGATCGCGAGCGCGTCGGCCGCATCGTTCGCGCTCTGGATGAGCGCGGCCTCGAGCAGCTCGCGCACCGTCAGCCGCTCGCCCGGCCTGAGCCCAGCGCTCGACTCGCCCACCCCTGCGGCGAACGGGCTGATGAGTACGGTGTCGCTCGGCCGGGCGTGCTCGAGCGTCAACAGAACCGTCATCAGCTTTGTGATGCTGGCGATCGGAACGCGTTCGCGGGCGTTGCGGGCGAGCAGGATCTCGCCGGTGACGCCGTTCTCCACGACGTAGGAGCGTCCGGTTACCTGCGGCGGAGCCCCCAGAACCGGGGCCGCGAGCGCGAGAGCCGCGGCGGCGACGAGCAGTCGGCGCTTCACGGGTCGGCGAGTCTACTCATGACTCAGCGCACGCGGATCCGCTGGCCAACGTTCAGGTTCGTCGGCTCGATCCCCGGGTTGAGGGCGAGCAGGTCCTCGACGGTGGTGCTGAAGCGGATTGCCACGTCGCTGAGGGTCTCGCCGCTGTGCAGGCGGTAGAACTGCTTCTGCTTGGCGATCGTCGTCGTGGTCGCTCTATTCGTGCTAGGCGTGGACTGGGTGGTCGCGATCGAGGTCGTGCCCGGCGAGGCGTTCGTCTGCAGCGCGGAACGCACGAGCAGCACCGCGATCGTCACTGCGGCGAGAAACGCCGCCGGCGCGCCGTAGCGCTTGACCTCCCCCCGCCAGCCCCGCGCCAAGGCTTTACCAGCCCGAGACGGCCCAGACCTCGCGGCGCAGCCTCGCCGCCTCCAGGGCCGCCGCCGTTCGCCAGTCCTCCTGGCCGTTGCGGAAGGCGTAGATGACGCTGCGGGAGGCGTTGACCAGCGCGCTTGCCGGGCCGCTCGTGAATGCTCGGGCGATGTCGGCCGGGGTGGCTCCCTGCGCGCCGACTCCGGGTAGGAGCAGGATCGACTTCGGCAGCAGTCGCCGCGCCTCTCCGACGGCGCGGGGATGGGTCGCGCCCACGACGGCGCCGACGCTCGAGAGGCCACGCTTGCCGACCAGCTCCTCGCCGAGCTCGTGGACGAGCCGCGCCACGTGCTGCCAGAGCGGCCGGCCGTCGGAGAGGACGAGGTCCTGAACGTCGGCGCCGCCCTCGTTGGAGGTCTTGACTATGCAGAAGATGCCGGCGCCGCCCCGCCTGCACGCGGCGAGGAACGGCTCGAGCGAGTCCCGCCCCAAATACGGGTTGACGGTCAGCGCATCCGCGAGCGCCGAGCGCTCGCCGTGAGGCTCGAGGTAGGCGGAGGCGTACGCGCGCGAGGTCGAGCCGATGTCGGCACGCTTGCCGTCGGCCAGCACGATCAGCCCGGCCGAGCGCGCGTAGGCGCAGACGTCCTCGAAAGCCCGAATGCCGTCGGCGCCGAGCACCTCGAAGAACGCGAGCTGCGGCTTGACGCCGACGACGTGCGGCGCGACGGCGTCCACGATCCCGCAGCAGAAGCGCGCGCACGCATCGGCCGCCGCAGGTCGCGAGACGTGCGCGTCTCCAGCCAGCTCGACCGGAAGCAGGTCGGCGCGCGGATCGAGCCCGACGACGAGCTGGGAGCGCTTCCGCTCGACCGCCTCCGCCAGCCGGTCGGGAAACAGCGCAGTCGAAGCGAGGGCCGGCTCAGCGCTCACGCGAGAGAGGCTAGCGATGGATTCGGCCCCCAACAACGCCAGAGGGCCGCTCGCACGGCCCTCTGGCTCAAACCTTGAAAGGGCTCGCGGCTAGAAGCCTCCTCCGCCGCCACCGCCGTTGCCGCCGCCGCCTCCGCCGCCGCCTTTCACGGCCTGCTTCAGCGTGCTGCCGGCCGAGAACTTCGGCACGGTCGCAGCCGGGATCGTCACCTTCTGGCTCGGGTTGCGCGGGTTGACGCCCTGCCGCTCCTTGCGGTGCTGCGTCGAGAACTTCCCGAAGCCGGTGAAGTTCACCTCGCCGTGCTGGCGCAACGTCTCGGTGATCGAATCGAGCACTGCGTCGACCGCGTCGGAGGCCTCACGCCTCGACATGTTCGACCTCTGAGCTACGCGATCAACGAACTCTTGCTTCGTCACAATCGCTCCTCTCCTCCCGGTTGCTTTTGGGTTGTGACCCGGGTCAAAAACCCTAACAGGGATACGCTTTCCGCTCAACCATGCGGTTTTGCTGCACTTTTTACCTCGGAGAGCAACTCGGAGGCTCGGAACAGCGGCCGCAACCGCACTCCCACCCGGGCTAGTTCGTCGGCGCCGCCCTCTTCCCTGTCCACCACGCACACGGCCGTCCCGACGCGCAACCCCGCCTGCCTTAGCGCCTCGATCGCCTCGACCGCAGCGCCACCGGAGGTGACGACGTCCTCGATGAGGCAGACGAGCTCGCCTTCCTCGGACACGCCCTCGAGCCGGTTGGCGGTGCCGTATTCCTTGGGCTCCTTGCGCACGATCAGGAAGGGTAGGCCGGCCGAGAGCGAGGCCGCCGTGGCGAGGGCGACCGCTCCGAGCTCCGGCCCGGCGAGGCGCGAGGCTTCAGGCTCGAACTCGCGCACGGCCTCGGCGAGCAGCTCGCCGAGCGGGCCCAGCAGGTCCGGCCGCGTCTCGAAGCGGTACTTGTCGAGGTAGTAGCGCGACCGTCGCCCCGAGCGCAGAACGAAGTCACCTTCGAGGTAGGCGTGCTCGCGCAGGGCGGCGCCGAGCTCCTCGCGTTCCACTAGGAGCGCGCGGCCGCGAGCAGCTTGCGCGCGTGACCGAGCAAGCGCTCCGCTTCGGGTGAGCCCTCGGTCAGCGAGATCATCGAGCCGTCACCGAAGTAGAGCTGGACGCGCTCCCGCCGCCGCGCGGCGCGTCGGCGGTAAAGGACGGTGCCCACGGCCGAGCCGGCGGCGAGCAGGAACCCGGTTAGAAAGTTACGACCCCGCATCCTTCTTCTTTCTCGGAGCTGCGCGCTTGGCGGGCGTCCGCCTCGGTTTCGGCTTTGGCGTCTCCGGCTCGGCCAGGCCGCGCAGCGCGCTCTTGAGGTCGTAGAACACGAGGCCGGCTGTCGGCTCCGGAGTCGTCGTCGCGACGATCAGGCGGTCGCCGTCGCGGACGACGAAGACGCTGCCGTCCTGAAGGGCGACGTCGAGCTGCGCGAGCTCCTTGCCGGCGGCGCCGTGCTCCTCGGCCGTCTTGAGCAACTCGAGGGCGATCGAGGCAAGCCGACCGGCCTGCTCGTCGTCCACCGTCGAGGCTACGACGGTTCCCTCGCGGTCGAACGCGACTGCGCTTTGGATCTGGCTCGAGATCTCGGTCAGGTCGGCCAGTGCTTGGGCTGTCTGTGCCACGTCTCTGACGCTAACACAGCCCATACTCCGGCTCATGCTCCGCATGCCCAAGGCGATTGGGAAGTTCTACGAGGACCGCGGACCGCACTTGGCCGCGATGATCGCCTACTTCGCGCTGCTCTCGTTCGTGCCGCTGCTCTTCCTGACGATCTCACTCCTGTCTCTGGCCGGGCGGCCCGACGAATCGAGCTACCTGGTCACCGAATTGAAGCGCGCGTTCCCGGGCAGCTCGATCTCGAGCATTGTCCACACGGTTCGCGAGATCCAGAAGCACGCGACGGCGCTCGGGATCATCGGCGGCGCGGCGCTGCTCTGGACGTCCCTCTCCCTCTTCAGCGTGCTCGAGTCCGCGTTCAACATCGTCTACGGGAAGCCGAACCGGTCGTTTCTGCGCGGGAAGCTGCTGGCGGTGGGGCTGATGCTCCTCTCGCTCGTGACGCTCTTCGTGGGGTTGCTGATCGGGTCGTTCGGCTACGACCTGCTCAAGCGCTACGCGGACGGGTTCGCGAAGAACGTCTACGTCGCCTACGGGCTCTCCGTCGGCGTTTCGCTGCTCGCGGTGTTCGTCTTCCTCGTCGCGGTCTACTACCTGCTGACGAACGTCGAGCACTCGTTCCGCGACGTGCTCCCGGGCGCCGTCGTGGCCGCGGTGCTGCTGGAGACAAGCTTCCAGGTGCTGCCGATCTACGTGCGCTTCTCGAACAACGTGGTTGCGCTGAAGGCGTTCGGCGGGCCGGCACTGCTGCTCGTCTGGCTCTACGTGATGGCGAACGCGATTGTCTTCGGCGCCGAGGTGAACTGGTGGCTGATGGAGCGCCGGCGCACCGCGGAGCTCGACGAAGCCCCCGGCCTGGCTTGAACAGTGACAGTCACTGTGACTGTCACCGGGACACGGCTTGAAGAGCCCTGGCGGCTCTGGCTCGATGCGAGTTGCGGGACTTCCAGTCGTCGCCGAGCTCGGCCACCGTCTGCTCCTCGCCGTCCGGGATGAACACCGGGTCGTAGCCGAACCCCTCGGTGCCGCGCGCCTCCTCGGCGATCCGCCCCTCGAAGATCCCCGTCCCGCGGAGCTCTTGCTCCTTTGGGCCGAGGAGGACGAGCTCGCAGACGTAGCGGGCCTGCCGCGCCTCCCCCTCGACTCCGCGCAGCTCGCCGAGCAGCTTCGCGTTTGCCTCCCCGCCCTCCGGCGCATAGCGGGCCGAGCGGATCCCGGGCGCTCCGCGCAGCGCCTCGACCTCGAGCCCCGAGTCCTCACCGAGCATCCAGGCCTCGGCCGGCCCGACCTCCCGGCCGAAAAGCGCCTTGCCGCGCGCGTTCTCGTAGTAGCTGTCGCTCCCCTCCTCCGGATACCCCTCGGCGCCCAGCAGCTCGAGGTCCCAGTGCGGCAGGAGCGCGGCCAGCTCGCGCAGCTTGTTCGGGTTCTGCGAGCAGAGCCGTACGTTCAGTCGGTCCAGCGGGCCCCCAGCACGTGCTCGACGTCCGCGAGCTTGGCGACCACCTGGGTCGCCTCCGCCCCATTCGTAAGCTCGAGATCGAGCAGCACGTTCCGGCGGTCGGCTTCCTGGCTGATCTCGAGCGCGTGCAGCCTGGCGCCGAGCTGCTCGACGGCCGTGACCAGCGGCCCCGGGCTCTCGCCGAGAGGTAGCTGAACCAGCAACCGACCCGACTCCGGCCGGAAGCGGGTGATCACGAGGTGCGCCGCGATCCGCAGCGGCCAGAGCGAGATGAGCGCCACCAGCGTCGTGATCACGGCGGCCGAGTAGTAGCCCGCGCCGCTCGTCAGGCCGATCGCCGCAACCACCCAGAGCGTCGCTGCCGTCGTGAGTCCGCGTACCGACAGGCCCTGCCGGATGATCGCGCCGGCGCCGAGGAAGCCGATCCCGGTCACGATCTGGGCGGCGATCCTCGTCGGGTCGGCCCGGATGACGTTGTCGCCCGAGGTGAGGAACTCGCGAAAACCGTATGCCGAGGCGATGGTGAACAGCGCCGAGCCGACCGAGACGAGCATGTGCGTCCGGAAGCCGGCCTCCCGCTCGCGCAGCTCACGCTCTAGCCCGACCGCACCGCCGAGCACCGCCGCGATCACCAACCGCAGCAGAGTCTCCTCCCAGCTGAGCGAGGGGACGCTAAGGAGCAGCATCGAGGGCGGCCTCCTGCGCCTCTCGAATCGTGCTGATCCCGGATTCGGCGAGATCGAGCATGGCGTCGAGATCGTCTCGGCCGAACGGCGCTCGTTCCGCGGTCGCCTGCACCTCCACGAGTAGTCCGGCGCCGGTCCGGACGACGTTGACGTCTACCTCCGCGCCCGAGTCCTCCTCGTAGTCGAGGTCGAGTAGAGGCTCACCGTCGACGATGCCGATCGACACCGCCGCGACGGAGTCGGTCAACGCACGAGAGAGCCCCGCCTTTCCGAGCGCGCGAGCGGCCGCGACGTAGGCGCCGGAGATCGCCGCACAGCGGGTGCCGCCGTCGGCCTGGAGCACGTCGCAGTCCACCCAGAGGGTGCGCTCGCCGAGCGCCTCCAGGTCGGTGACGGCGCGCAGCGCCCGGCCGATCAGCCGCTGGATCTCGACGGTGCGCCCCTTCTGCTTGCCCGCGCTCGCTTCGCGCTGCGTCCGCTCGCCGGTCGAGGCCGGCAGGAGCGAGTACTCCGCCGTCAGCCAGCCGCGGCCCGCGCCGCGCAGCCAGCGCGGGATCTGCTCGTCCAGCGAGGCGGTGCACAACACGCGCGTCTTCCCTTGCGTGTAGAGCACCGAGCCGAGCGGCTGCTCGAGGTAGTCGACCACGAGCTCGAGCGGGCGCAGCTGGTCGACCCGGCGCGCGTCGTGACGGCTCATGCGGGCGCCGCCTCGAGGTCGGCGACCGCGACGTGCTCGACCTCGCCCAGCGGCAGCTGTAGGAAGCGCTCGCCGAGAGCGCGGAAGAGCGCAGGCTCTCCGGTGGTCAGGAAGCGGTACGAACCCTCGCGGCCCTCGCCGTTCTCGATCCGTTTGCGCGCGAGCGTCTCGGACACCTCACGCGCGGTCTCCTCCGCGGAGAAGACGAGCGTGACGCCACGGCCGAAGACCCGCTGGAAGACGGGCCTGATCAGCGGGTAGTGCGTGCAGCCGAGGATGACCGTGTCCACCTCGGAGGCCCTCAGCACCGCCGCGTACTCACGGACGGCCTCGGTCGTCTCGGCTCCGAACGGCTCGTCGCTCTCGATCAGCGGGACGAGCCGCGGGCACGCCACCGGGATGAGCTCTGCTCCCGCGTCGAGCGCCCGCACGAGCTGCGCGTACCGGCCCGCCTGAACCGTGGCCTCGGTCGCCATCAGGCCAATCCGCCGATTGCGCGTCGCCTGCACCGCTGCGTGAGCTTCGGGGGTGATCACGCCCACGACCGGCACGGCCAGCTCCTCCTGGAGCTGCGGCAACGCCGCGGAGGTCGCTGTGTTGCAGGCGACGAGCAGCAGCTTCACGCCCTGACCCTCGAGGTAGGCGGCGATCTCCCGCGCGAAGCGGCTCACCTCCTCGAGCGGGCGCGGCCCGTACGGCAGCCGCGCGTGGTCGCCTAGGTAGACGAAGTCCTCGTGAGGCATCGTTACGAGACACTCGTGCAGGACGGTCAGGCCGCCCACGCCCGAGTCGAAGACACCGACCGGCCTGGAGTCCACGGCCCGATTGTAGAAAGCCCTGGGGTTGCTCTACGCTTCCGTCCTTGGGTGGCCGGGTCTTTCCAGTGGTTTTCGCGTGTCTGTTCGCGCTGGTCGCAGCCGGCCGCGCCTCCGCCTACACGGAACAGGAGCTCTCGCTACGCATGGACGACGGCGTCGACCTCGCGGGCACCCTCTACGAGCCTAGCGCCGCGCCACCCCCGGCCGGTCACCCCGCGATCATCGTCTTCCACGGCCTCGGCGGCAGGCGCCAGGATCTGGCCTTCCTGGCTCAGGCCTTCTCCGACCCCTTCGCGGTGCTCACGCTCGACGCCCGCGGCCATGGAGAATCGGGCGGCCTCGTCTCGATCGACGGGCCGCGCGAGATAGCCGACGTGAAGGCCGTCTTCAACTGGCTCGCCGCACGGCCAGAGATCAACCGCAGCCGCATCGGCGCGTGGGGGCTCTCGCTCGGCGGCGGCGCCGTCCTTCGCTCGCTCGTCGATGGCGTGCCCTGGGCGGCAGCCGTGACCGTCCAGACCTGGACCGATCTTTTCAGCGCTCTCGCTCCACAGCGCCTGAGCAAGTCGGGCGCCGTTTTCAACTTCCTCAGTTCCGTCCCGCAGAACCGCTTCGACCCTTCGGTGCAGGCGATCCGCCAAGACGCCATCGCCAGCACGAACCTCGGCGCCCTCCGCGCCTGGGCCGACGCGCGCTCGAGTCGCTCACAGCTGGGGAAGGTGAAGACACCCGTCTTCATGTTCCAGGGCCGCCGTGACTTCGCCTTCGACATCGCCCAGGCGCGGGCCGGCTACCGGCTGCTGAAAGGCCCGAAGCGCCTCTACGTGGGTGGCTTCGGCCACGAACCTTCGACCTTTCCCGGGCCCGACATCGCCGAGGTGGCGTCGCTGAGCTCGAAGTGGTTCACCCGCTACCTGATCGGCACGCCGGCCGACTTCGCGCCCGTATCGCTCGCTCCGAGCCCATGGCGCGGAAAGCTCCGCACCTACTCGGCCCTGCCCGCGACGCGAAAGCTCACCGTTCGGCTCGGCGGGTTCGACTCGCTTGCGGGCTCCGGGCGCGCGCTGCGCGCGAGCGGGCCGCTGACGGCGCGGGTCGAGACCTTCGGCTCGCCCCAGGTGCAGGTGACCGCAAAGCTCTCCGGCGGCTGGTCGCGGCTGGTGGCGGTGCTGACCGCGCGGCTGCCCCGCGGCGGCGAGATCGTGGTGAGCGAGGGCGGCGTCAATACGACCGGCCTCTCCGGGAAGCGGCGGCTGACGATCGGCCTGATCGACGTTGCGACGCTGATCCCGCGCGGCTCGCGCTTCCGGCTCTACCTCGCCTCGAGCTCGCTCGCGCAGAACCCGGCCAACCTGCTTTACCTGAACCTGCCCATGCCGGCCTCGGCGCGGGTCAGGCTCGGGCCAGCCCGCGTGATCATTCCCATCCTGCAGAGCCCCGTCTCGCGATGAAGCGGCTCGCAGCAGCGGTCCTTTCCTGCCTGGCGCTTGCCATTCCGGCGGGCGGCGTCTCGGGCGGCACACCGGGAGTCACCTCGACGGAGATCCTGCTCGGCGGCACCGTGCCGCTCAGCGGCCCCGCCTCGTCCTTTGGGGTCGTCGGGCCGGGCGCCAACGCCTACTTCAAGTACGTGAACGCCCACGGCGGAGTGAACGGGCGCAAGATCAAGTACCTCTACCGCGACGACGGCTACGACCCCTCGAAGACGGTCGACAGAACCCGCGAGCTCGTCCAGCAGGACAAGGTCTTCGCGATCTTCAACAGCGTCGGCACCGAGCACAACCTCGCGATCCGCGGCTACCTGAACGCAGTCAAGGTGCCTCAGCTCTTCGTCGGAACGGGAGCCAGCGCAATCGGGCGCGGACACAAGGCCTTTCCGTGGACGATCGGCTACCTGCCGAGCTTCGAGGGCGAGGGCGCGATCTACGGCCGCTACGTCGTTGCACACAAGCCGCGGGCGCGGATCGCCGTGCTCTACGAGGACAGCGACTACGGCAAGGACCTGCTGAACGGCCTGAAGCGCGGGCTCGGCAAGCACGCGTCGCAGATCGTCGTGAAGGCCTCGTACGAGGTAACCGACACCGACGTCAACTCGCAGATCGCCAAGCTGCGCCGCTCGAAGGCGGACACGTTCATGCTCTTCGCGCTGCCCCAGCAGGCGATCCAGTCCTTCGTCTACGCCTACAAGCTCGGCTGGCATCCCAGGATCTTCGTCAGCGCCGTCTCGATCGAGCCGACGGTGATGGGGATCGCCCGCCTCGGCACCAACGGGAAGGAAACGAACGGCTCCCTCAGCGTCTCGTTCCTGAAGGACCCGACCTCGCCGGTCTGGGCGAAGAACTCCGCCACGACCCTGTACCGATCGATCCTCAAGCGCTACTACCCGGGCGGGAAGTTCACGGACGTCTACAACTTCTACGGCATGGCAGTCGCATTCTCGATGGTCGACGCACTCAAGCGGGCCGGGCGCAACCTCACGCGCGAGAGCCTCCTGCGGGCGGCGACGCACATGGACGAGCGGAAGAATCCGTTCCTGCTTCCCGGGGTCGCGATCAAGACGAGCCCTTCCAATTACTTCCCGATTGGAAAGGCGAAGATGGTCCGGTACCGCGGCACGCGGTGGGTGCTGTTCGGCCCGCTCGTGAAGGCGCGATAGCCCTTGGCGCCAGTTTCGGTGTTAACTATTCCGGTGAAACGCTCGTCTCTGATCGTCGGTACCCAGGGGATTCTCTGAGAAGGAAGGGGCTAATGAAGAGTTCATTGCGCTTGGCACTGCTGGCGTGCGCCAGCTTCATCGGGCTCGCGCTCGCCGCACCGGCGCTCGCGACCTATACACCGTCGCTCACGATCGAGCAGTCGAGCTACAAGGTCGGTGCCGCGACGATCGCCGACGTCTTCATCGTCGCGCCGCAGAACGACGATCCGACCGCGAAGCTGACGATCTTCTCGCCGGCCGGCTACAACGCCGTGCTGACCCAGGCACCAGGGACGAAGATCGGCTCGGTCTTCGCGATCGTGAAGGCGAAGGCGCTCGGCGGCGCCCTCCTGCCGCTCTCGGGTGACGTGCTCGTCGCCAGTCCGGCCGACCCGGCGATCCAGGCGGCCGCGCTCAGGTGCACGGGCATCACCACGAACCAGGCCAACTGGGTCCTGAACACGCAGCTCCAGGGCCAGACGGTCGCCATCCCGGTCTTCGTGAACAAGGTCGGGTCGCTCGTGACCCAGCAGGTTTGTCTGCCCTCTCCCGACATTCCCACGAGTGCCGGTGGTGCGACCTTCGGCGCTCAGCTCGTATCAGCGGACTTCACGGTCGGAGGCGTCTTCACGAACGCGGCGGCCAAGGCCGGCTACGAGTGGGCCGGCATCTTCACGCCGTACACGCCGGGAACGGCAACGCCGAACGCGGCGGGCACCGTCGAGTGGCGAACCTACGTCGGGCTTCCGTCCTCGCTGACCCTTGCGAAAGCGAAGGCCAAGAGAGGGTTCAAGCTCGGCGGCAAGCTGACGGTGCAGGGCCTCAACCCGAAGGGAATCCGGCTCTGGGTATACGCGGGGAAGAAGCCCCGCCCCGCCCCAACCGCTACCGCTGCAGGAACGGGGAAGCGCTCCGGGCGCTCCGCGAGACTGCCGACGACCGGGAAGTACTCGATCCTCCGATCGTCGGTGCGGGCCACGACGTACTTCCAGACGCGATTCGAGAGCTACATCACGAGATGCACGGGCCCCTCTCCTTCCGGGTTGCCGGTCCCGTGCAAGGGCGAGGATCTCGCCGCCATCACCAGCAACCAGGTCAAGGCGACAAAGCCGAAGAGGCGCTAGTCCTCTGCAATCGAGCGGGGCCTCCGGGCCCCGCTCACCGCTCCGCGGGCAGTTCGTCGTGACGCGACCACTCGTGCCACGAGCCCGGGTAGTTGCGGGCGTCGTAGCCGGCGGCGCGCAGAGCCAGCGCAGCGAGAGCCGAGCGCGAGCCGGAGTGGCAATAGGCGACGATCTCGGCGCCTCCGGGGAGGCCCACCAGCTCCCGCACCGCCCTGGGCTCGTGCGGCTGACCTGGTGCCGCGAACAGGCGCCCGGCTTCCAGCCGGC
This sequence comes from Gaiellaceae bacterium, assembly GCA_035296785.1. GTDB lineage: Bacteria > Actinomycetota > Thermoleophilia > Gaiellales > Gaiellaceae > AC-32. Next base: position 89,153 of record DATHAF010000014.1, on the reverse strand, counting down.
GCGCACCGGGAATATGGGCCTGGCGCGGGTCGCAGGGATAGCCGCCGCGCCCGGAGTACTCATCGGCGCTGCGGACGTCGAGAATCACCAGGGCGGAGTCGTCGAGCCGGTCGCGCAGCTCTTCCCAGGTCGGCACCGCCTCGAGGCGCGGCTCCAGGCTCGTCTTGCCCTTCTCGAGCTCGACCGCGCCGGTCTCGAGCTTTCCGGGCCAGCCGGCGACGCCGCCCGCGAGCACCGCCACGTGGGGATGGCCAGCCACGAGCGCGGCCTGAGCGGAGGAGGCGGCGCCGACGCAGTCGCCGCGGTCGTAGAGCACGAGCCACTCGTCGCCGGTGACGCCGTGGCGGCCGAGCCGGCGCTGCACCTCCACGGCAAACTCGTGCACGATCTCCCGGTCGGCCAGCGGCGGCGGCGAGCCAAGCACGAGCGGGATCGAGCGCGGCAGGTGGCCGCGGCCGTGCGCATTCGGGCCACGCACGTCGCCGAGCACGAGGCCGGGCTCGCCCAGGTGCTCTTGTACCCAGGCGGCGTCGACGAGCGGCGGCAGGCTCACTGGGCTATGACGAGCTCGCGCTCGGCCGCGACCGCCGGGCGGGCGGCAACCCGCCCGAGCCAGTCGTCGAGCGAGGGCCCTAGCTCGATTCCGAAGCGCTCGAGCGCGCGCAGGATCCAGGGCACATAGCCGATGTCGGCCAGGCCGTACGCGCGGCCGCTCAAGTACGGCTCGGCCTCGAGCACGCGCTCGAGCTCCGCGAGCCTCGCGTCGAGCTCCTCGCGGCCGTCGCCTCGTCGCGCTGCGTAGTAGGCGCTCCCGAGACGATCGTCGAAACGCTCGAGCCAGAGGCGTCCGAGCGCCCGCTCCGCAGGGTCGGCCGGCCAGAGCACTGGCTCCGGGTAGCGCTCCTCGAGGTACTCCATGATTACGCGCGACTCCGGCAGCACGAGGCCGCCGTCCTCCTCGTAGACCGGCACGCGGCCCAGCGGGTTCTTCTCGTAGAGCCAGCCGGGGCGGTCGTCGAGGTCGATCTCGACGGCGTCGTAGTCGAGCCCCTTCTCGGCGAGGACGATCCGCGCGCGGGCCGCGTAGGGGCAGCGCTCGGCGGTGTAGAGAGTCGCCACGTTCTCCGAGCCTATCCGCGGCCGGCGCCCTCGAGGCCGAGCACCTCCGCGAGCTGTGCGAACAGCTCTGGCGCAGGCGGCAGCTCCGCCGGCGACGCGGCAGTTCGGGCGACGGCGCGGACGGCGGTCGGTTCGGCTCCCGTCAGGCGGGCGACGACCGTTGGATTGGCGTTGAGGGCGACGACGTCGCCCGGGGGCAGCGGCCCATGGTATTCCGGCACCGACTGGTACTCGTCCACGATGCTGCCGCGGTCGAAGAGCGCGTAGCGCACGACCGCTCCGTCCTCGACGGCGATCGCGCAGACCACGGCCCCCGTCGCGTTGGACAGCTCCGCGGCGAGGCGCTCGCGCACCTTGCGGTCGTTGTCGAGCAGCTCGTGATAGGCGGCGACCCAGCCGTTCCTCGGCTGAGCGACGCGGGCCTCGCCCGAGCCGCCGAAGCGCGGTAGGTACTTGGCGACTCCTGCCCGAACCGCGTCGAAGTCGTCGCTCTGGACGTGCACGGACGCGTACCACTCGCCCTGCTCGTCGCCGGCCATCCGGCTCTCGAGCGTCTCGATCGGAACCGCCAGCCGCCGGGCCCAGTCGGTGAAGCCGAGCCGCTGCCAGACCTTTTGGCCCACCTCGTTCCTCGTTGCGACGTCGAGGCTCATGTGCTCCGCCCCGCCCTGGCGGCCTCGAGCGGCGAACTCCGCGAGCAGGGCCTTGCTGATGCCCTGCCGCCGCCGCTCGGGCCGAACGTAGACGATGTTCACGTGCGCGAGCCTGTGCGGCTGGATCTCGCCGAACGCGAACCCGAGCGCCTCCCCGCCCTCCTCGGCCAGGAGCACGAGCTTGCCCTCGAAGGAAGCCGGCGTCACTTCCGGGGGCGGCCACGGCCGGTCCCAGTTCTCGTCGAAGATCGCTTCCAGGAGCTCGACGAGGATCGGTTCGTCACCGGCGGTTGCTTCCCGAACGATCACGGCGGCGGCCACCCTAACCACTGAAGGCGAGCTCGCGAGTGGCTCTGCCGGATCAGGCCGACGTAGGCTCTCACCATCGGCCAGTGAAAGGGGAAGGGATGGCAAGGATTCTCGGGCTGATCCCGATCACGATCGTCCTCGCCCTTGCGACCGGCGGCGCGAGCGGCGCGGCTGCGAAACACGCTGTTGCGGCTGTTCCGACGATCACGCACGGCGTCATCGTCGGCGACGTGACTGCGTCCACGGCGCTCCTCTGGGCCCGCGCGGACCGGGAAGCGACTCTCAACGCCGTCCTCTCCGGCGGCCGGCACGGCCGAATTGCGCAGGCACCCGCGCGCGCCGAAGACGACTTCACCGCACGGATCCAGCTCGAGCACCTCGCGCCGGGCACGACCTATCGCTACCGAGCGTGGTTCACTCTCGGCTCGCACGGGTCTCCACAGGGACCGCCGGTAAAGGGATCGTTCCGCACGGCGCCCGAGCGGGACACCGCAGCGCCGTTGCGCCTCGCCTTCGGCGGCGACCTCAACGGCCAGAACGTCTGCCGCGACTCGCTCGAGGGCATGCCCATTATGGACATCGTCCGCGCCAGACGGCCTGATGTCTTTGTCGGTCTCGGCGACATCATCTACGCCGACAACGCCTGCGCGGCCCGAGGCCTCTACGGCAATGCGCAGGTCGCCGGCGACTTCGGGCCCGCGGCCGACCTGGCCACGTATTGGGCACACTGGCGGTACAGCCTCGCCGACACGGGTTTTCAGCGGCTGCTCGAGAGAACCGATTACGTCGGAGTCTGGGACGACCACGAGGTCGTCAACGACTTCGGGCCGCTCAACGACACCCGTGGCACTCCTCCGTACGCGCCCGGCGTCCATTTGCTGCCGATCGGGCTAAAGGCGTTCCTCGACTACACGCCCGTCGCGATCGCGGAGAACACCCCCCTGCGCCTCTACCGCTCGATCCGCTGGGGCAAGAACGTGGAGCTGATCGTGCTCGACGCGCGTCAGTACCGGGACGCGAACTCCGCCGAGGACACGGACAGCCGGCCGAAGACGATGCTCGGGCGCGAGCAGCTGACCTGGCTGAAGGCACAGCTCGCAGACTCCGACGCGACCTGGAAGGTGATCGTTTCGAGCGTGCCGATGTCGATCCCGACCGGCTTCCCGCCCACGAACGGACGGGACGGGTGGGCGAACTTCGATCAGACGACGGGCTACGAGCGGGAGCTGCTCGAGATCCTTGGCTTCATGCGTTCGCACGGCGTCCGTAACAGCGTGTGGATCACGACCGACGTCCACTTCGCCGAGGCCTTCCGCTACCTGTCGTTCGACGGAGATCCGGACTTCGCCGTGCACGAGCTCGTCACCGGACCGATGAACGCGGGAATCTTCCCGACGACGGACTTCGACACGACCTTGAATCCCACCCGGCTGGCGTTCTTCGGGCCGGCGCCCGGGACGGTGACCTCGTGGTCGCAGGCGAAACACTGGTTCAACTTCGGCGAGCTCGAGCTCGCGCCCGGTGGCTCGCTGACGATCCGAATCGTCAACGCCGAGGGCGCGACCGCGTTCGAGCGGACGCTGACGCCGTCGCAGGCTGCACCCGCAGCCCGGTCAACAGGTAGTGGGCCGTGAGGTTCTGGAAGGGGTCGAAGCGCTCGCCGAAGGCGCGGATGTCTCCTGCTTCGAGGTAGAACGCGACGACGGCCTTGCGCAGCGCGAGGTCGCCGGCCGGCCAGGCGCGCGGGCGCGCGAGGTGGCGGGCGAGGAACCAGTCGGCCGTCCATTCGCCGAGGCCGCGAACGGCCACGAGCCGGGCCTTCACCTCGTCGTCGGGAAGACCGGCCAGCCCCTCGAGCTCGATCGGGCTTGCGGACAGGCCGAGGACGTACTCGGCCTTGCGCCGCGAGAAGCCGAGCACGACGAGGTCTTCCTCGCTGGCGCGCCGGAGCCGCTGCGCGGTCGGGAACGAGTACGCCTGGCCGATGCGGCGCCCGTAGCGCTCGATCAGGCGGTTGCGGATCGCGAAGGCTGCGTGGAGAGAGACCTGCTGGGCGGTGATCGAGGTGACGAGGGTCTCGAACGGGTCGGGGGCGAGCGGCGGCCGGAAGCCGGCAAGAGCGCGGGTCAGCCGTCGCAGGATGGGGTCCTTGCGAGCCCAGGCGTAAAAGGGCTCGAGCTCGAACTCGGCGCCGAGCAGCTTGCGCACCGCCGGGCGGGTCTCGGCATCGAGCGGCTCGACCCGCACGCCTCCGGGCGCGGCCTCGATGCGCACCTCGCGAGTGCCGACGACTCGGTGGAGCGCGCCGTCGTTCCAGAGGTTCGCGAGGTCCGGCCCGAAGGCACGGAAGCGCTCGGTCGAGAGCTCGAAGTCGAAGGGCTCGGGCAGCCGCAGCAGCGGCACTACAGCGCGGCCGCGAGTGCGTGGAAGTCGGTCAGCGGCCGGTACGGAACGCCGCGCTCGTCGAGCCAGCCGGCGAGGCTGCCGGTCGCAAAGACCCGGTCGGCGGCGAGGGAGGCACAGTGGTCGGAGTGGCCGTCGCCCGCGTAGACGACCTCGTCATCGCTCGGAAGGTCGGCGCCGGAGGGACCGCTTGCGGTGCCGGCGTCAGGGCGCGTGGGCTCCGCCCATGCGTCCGTCTGAAATGACCGGTCGACCCGTCTGAGCTCCTCTACGTCCCGCCTTTTGCAAGGCTCCCCGCAGGCCTCGCAGCGAGCGGCGACGCGAAAGTGCGCGCGCCAGCCGTCGGGCCTGGCCTCGACGCTGTTCGCGCGAAGCTCGACCGCGTCGAGCAGCCCTTCGCGCTCGAGCACGGGCTCGATCAGCTCCTGGAACCCGCTCGAGACGACGAGCGGCCGGTGGGTGCCAGCGAGCTCGGCGAAGCCGGGCCGAAGGCTCACCTTCTCAAGCAGCCAGGGCACAACCTCCTCGAGCGGCGCGGTCACGGTCTCGAACTCCTGCTCGATCACCTCGTTCAGGGTCAGTGTGCGCCCGAGCTCGGCCTCGACCCGCGCGTAGATCTCGGCGTCGCCGAACTTCTGCAGCACGAGGTCGAGCGTGTCCCGCTCCGTGACAGTGCCGTCCCAGTCGAGCACGACCCGCATCGCCTCAGTAATACCTAGAAGCGGCGCGAACGCGCGCGGCTGAGAAAGAAGCCGTGGCGGCTCCGGTTGGTGCAGCGCAGGCCGGCCGGCTGCGAGCGGCAGCTGAGGCCGCCCCGGCTCCAGCTCGTGCCGTAGCGAAGCACGCGCGCCGTCGGGTCGATCGCCGAATCGCTGGCGCAGACGACGTGGGAGCTCCCGGTTGACCCCATGGCGTAGCCGAAACCCCAGTCCAGCTTGCATGAGGCCGGCCGTGGCGGCGTGGGCCGCAGACCGCTGCGGATGTCGCAGCGGAGGGTCGGGCCCGCGTTGCAGCCGATCGTGCCCGAGGGCGTCTTGAACGCGACCACCCGGACCGGCACCGGCACCCGCACGGAACGGGTCTCGACGCGCGTCGAGGTCTCTCGCGTCCCCAGAAAGGCGGCCGACGCGATCGCAGCGCCGAGGCCAAGGGCGGCTGCCGCGGCGAGAGCGGGCCACATGCTCCGACGCGGCTTCAGCGGCGCCGGTCCCACTACCGTCGGAGCTGCCCGCGGATCGGCGCGCTGCTCGTCGAGCGCGCCGCGCAGCTCACGAACGAGCTCTCCGCAGCTCTCGTGCCTTTCGTTTGGGTCCTTCGCCAGCGCCTTCGCAAGGACCCCGTCGGCCGCGGCAGGGAGACCCGACCGCACCGAGCTGAGCGGAGGTGGGTTTTCGCGCATGTGAGCCCAGATGACCGCCACGTCCGTCCCCCGCCTGAACGGAGGCGAGCCGGCCAAACACTCGAAGAGGACACAGCCGAGGGCGTAGATGTCGACGCGCGCGTCGACCTGCCGGCCCTCTATCTGCTCCGGTGCCATGTAGTCGATCGTCCCAACGAACTGCCCGGTGCCGGTGATGCCCGTGTGGGAGTCGATGTGCTTCGTCAGGCCGAAGTCGGCGAGGTAGGCGTGGTCCTCATCGTCGGCCCCGGCCTCGACGAGAACGTTCGCGGGCTTCACGTCGCGGTGAATCATCCCGCGCGCATGTGCGGCGTCGAGGGCGCTGGCGACCTGCGCCCCGAGACGGAGACAACGTGCCGGCGCCAGCGGCTCGCCCTCCTTCAGCAACGCCTTCAGATCAGGCCCGTCGACGTAGCGCATCGCGATGTAGAGAACCCCTTCGGCATCGCCGGCGTCGTGGATCGGGATGATGTTCGGATGCGGGATCGAGGCCGCGGTGCGCGACTCGCGAACGAATCGCTCCCGGAAGCTCTCGTCCCCGGCCAGCTCCGTCGAGAGCAGCTTCAGCGCAATGACGTTCCCGAGCCGTGGATTCTCGGCGCGGTAGACCACGCTCATACCGCCACGGCCTCGAAGCGACTCAATTCGGTACCCGGCGAAGACGGTCCCTATCCGCGGTGTCTCTGCCACGGACTCCTCCCTAGCGCATTGTGGCGACTGACTCTATTCTCGCCCCATGACCGGCGCGCCCGCCGCGGCCCAGCTCGAAGCCGGCGGCCGCGTGGGCCCGTATCGCCTCGAGGAGCTGCTCGGCGAGGGCGGGGTCGGCGTCGTGTTCAAGGCCGTGCACGAGCCGGACGGCGCGGTGGTTGCGCTGAAGGTTCTGCGCGCCGAGCTCGCCGGCGACGAGACGTACCGGCAGCGCTTCGAGCGCGAGGGCCGGATCGCCGCTGGCCTCTCGGACCCACACCTCGTCCCGGTCGTGGACGCCGGCGAGGTGGACGGGCATCAGTATCTCGCGGCCCGGTACGTGGCTGGACTGACCCTCGCGGAGGTGCTCGAGGGCGGTGGTCCTCTCGCCCTCTCACCCCTGCTCGGGATCGTCACCGAAATCGCTGCAGCGCTGGACACGTTGCACCGAGAAGGGCTCGTCCACCGTGACGTCAAACCGTCGAACGTGATCGTCGACGACTCGGGGACCTCGTTCCTGACCGACTTCGGCCTCGCAAAAGGAGCCGCTGCGACCATCCTGACGGAACCCGGGCGCGTGGTCGGCACTCTCGACTACCTCGCGCCCGAGGCGATCAAGGGAAGCCTGGCGGGCCCACCCGCTGACATCTACGCGCTCGGCTGCGTGTCCTACGAGTGCATCGCGGGCCGGCCGCCGTTCGCAGGCGGGAGCTTCGTCGAGGCGACGCTGGCGATCCTCGGTGACGAGCCGACCGATCCGTGCGCCGGCCGCGACGACCTGCCGCCGGGTCTCTCGTTCGCCGTCCTGCAGGCCTTGGCGAAAAGGCCCGAGGACCGTCCGCCGACCGCGGCGGCCTACGCACTCATGTTGCGGATCTCAGCGCGACCGTCCTAGATCGGCCCGCAGCTCCTCGAGCAGCGCGGCGATGCGGTCGGTCTCCGCGGCGATGTGGAGCGCTGCCGCCTCGATCCGGCTCGCGGCTTTGTCCAGCGCCGAGGAGTCGCCGGACAGCGGCGCCTCGTCACCGCCGACGAAGTAGCTGACCGGTTTCCCGGTCGCCTCGGCGACGAGGCCGAGGACGTCGAGATCGGGCGTCGTCGCCCCCCGCTCCCAGCGCGAGACCGTGATCGGCTCGACGTCGACCTCCGCGGCGAGGTGCTTTTGCTTCCAGCCCTTCGCCGCGCGCGCCGTGCGGATCTTCTCTCCGAGTTGGGCTTTCTCGTTGGCCATGGATCGCAGAATACAGCATCAGACTATGCATAGGTTAGCTGTGTAAAGCCTATGCTTGACTATTCAATTGATGTCTAGTAATATCACCTGAAACACACGCTGGAAAGGAGCAGCCATGACCGCTAGCAGCACTCGAGACCACACGACAGAACTCGCCGTTCGAGAGAGCGACGGGCTGAACGTCGTCCTGTTCTGGCACCCACGCAACGGTGCGGTCACGGTCTCCGTCGCCGATTCCCGCACGGGCGATCGCTTCCAGCTCGCGGTCGAGCGCGAGCACGCCCTCGATGCCTTCTACCACCCGTTCGCATACGCCTAGGAGGACGCGCAATGTCGCCTGCAGCTCAATCCCTCATCAAGAAGATCGTCGTGTTCACAAGCCTGGTCGTTCTCGGCAGCTCGATCGCGTTCCTGCTCGTCGCCTGCGGGGCGGGGCACTCGAGCTCCCTACCGCGAGAGCGAGCCCGCTCCTCCTCCCAAGGCTGGCAGGCGCTCCCTGCTGCCCCGATTGCGGTCGATGCCTACATGACGAGTGTCTGGACCGGCAAGGAGATGATCGTCTCCGGGGTCGGCGGCGTCTCGCCGGACGGAAGCTTCCTCAAGGCGAGCAACGTCGCCGCCGCCTACGACCCGGCGGCTGACACCTGGCGCCGGCTCGCGCCTCCTCTGGCGGACAAGACCGACCCGACAGGCCATTCGGCGGTCTGGACTGGCACAGAGATGTTGGTGTGGGGCGCGTTCAAGGCCGCGGGGTTCGAGCCGCTGACGAACCACTGGCGGCTGCTGCCGCCGCCGCCGCGCGGAGCCGGCCTTGTCGTCTGGACCGGCCGCGAGATGATCGGCTGGGGCGGCGGATGTTGTGGCGACGCCAGTTCCGACGGCGCTGCCTACAGCCCGGCCACCAACACGTGGCGGACGCTGGCCCGCTCGCCTCTCGCCCCGGGGGCGATCGGAGCCTGGACGGGCCACGAGCTCGTCCTGATCAGCAGCGGCTTCGATCCGGACGGCAACAAGCCCTACCCCGCCTCGCTCGCCCGTGCTGCCGCCTACGACCCGGCAACCGACACGTGGCGCCGCATTGCGCCACTGCCCGAGTCTGGCCTCCGCTTCGGCGGCAGCGCCGTATGGGACGGTCGCGAGATCCTTGTCGTAGGCGCCGGCGAACGCTCGCAGGACGCGCTGGCGTACAACCCGGCGACGAACCGGTGGCGGCGACTCGCTTCCATGGAGGCCGGCCACGGTGGAGCCTCTGCGGTCTGGACCGGCAAGCGGCTGCTGGTCTGGGGCGGGTCGCGCTACGACCGCGAGGGCGACGTGCTCGCACGGCACGGGCTCACCTACGACCCGAAGACCGACCGCTGGTCGGCGCTCCCGCAATGGCCGCTTCAGTCGCGCGACGGCTCCACCGTAGCGTGGACCGGGCGCCAGCTGATCGTCTGGGGCGGTGTGATCGGAACCCCTCGCGGCACGAGCACCCCGCCCAAGTACCTGACCGACGGAGCCGCCTTCACGCCCGCTCTCGAAAGGAGCTCACGATGAGACGGCTTTCGCAGATCGCGGGCTGCCTCGCGCTGGTCGCGGCGGCGCTCGCCCCCTCTGCCACGACCGCCGGCAGGCCACTCGCGGCGCATCAGGAGCCGCGAGGCATCGGCAACCTGGTCGCACCGGGCGACCGCGTGCAGATCGTCTACACGCTGGATACCCCGCGCGTCCGGTCACCCAAGGGCACGCTCTACGTGCGGAACGACCTGCAACGGCACTTCGTCGGGTTGCCGCTGAAGCTCCAGGGACGCACGACGCTTCAGACAGCGGTGCCCGCCCGGCTCATCCAAGGGCACAAGCTCCTGTACTACGCGGTGCTGCGGGACCCGCGGAGCGGCCGCTCGGTCACGGTTCCAGCCCGCCGAGCAGGCGGGCCGGCGTCCGCCTTCGTCCTCGGAAAGGCGGTGGTCGTCAGGCTCGGAACCCATCGCTTCGGCCACCCGCGCGCGCCCGGGACGATCGTCGGCCGGGCCGGGCCGGCCGAGGTGGGCTTCGAGGACACGCAGGAGTTCCACTTCGGCCCGCAGACCTTCCTGGTCGGCCGTGACCGGTCGATCTGGCTCAGCGATGGGCTCGAACAGCGGCTACTCGGCTGGAGGGCCGGGCAGCCCGACACCGTTGCCCGCTCGATGCGGCTGCCGTTCTTTGCCGGCGACAACGACCTGGCGCTCGGCCCGGCGGGCACGGTCTACGTCGTCCATGGGGTAGGAAAGGGTGTGAGCTCCTACATGGCGCTGGCCCGGCTCAGCGCGAGCGGGCAGGTGCTCTGGCAGCGCAGGCTGGCCGGTGGACTCGGGGACACCACATCCTTCATGGTCGGCGCCAACAGTCCGCTGCGCGTCGGCCCGGACGGAACGCTCTACTGCCTCGCAGGGATGTTCGGCCTGCCGGGGGGCGAGCCCGGCTGGATGCCGGTCGCCACGCCGGCCGGCCGGCCGCTCTCGATCGCCCAGCAGCGCCGTAGGACCGAGTGGCCCTACCAGCCGGTCGCCCGCGGGCTGCGACTCGTGTCCGAGGCGTACACGGCGCACGTGGACACGGCCCCGCACGAGGCGCGCTATGCGCTGGTCGACCGCCACGGCCGGGTCGTGCGTGCGTGGCGAGTGCTCAGCCGGACCGACATCAACTTCAACCACACCACGCCCGAGCTCGTCGGCGGCGACCTGCTTGTAGTCCTGGACGCGACGGCGCAGACAAAGAGCGACTTCAACTGGGAGTACGTCGTGCTGCGTTTGGGGCCGCACGGGATGCGCGAGCGGTTCTCGCTGGCCCGCGCCGTTTGGGGCGACAGCGTCCTGGCCGACCTGCGCGTCGGCCCCGACGGAAATCTGTACCAGCTCGGCACGTCGCCGACGACCGGGATCGTCATCAGCCGCTACTCGCTCGGTCCCACCCGCGCGAAGCAGTGGCACGAATGGAGGAGACAGTCATGAAGCTGTTCACAATCTCAAGCCTTGCCGTGCTCGCTTGCGCACTCGCCGCAGCGACTGCGGGCACCGCCGCGGGTGGCCCTCCCCGCAACGACAATCGCGCGAACGCGACTCCGCTCGAAGGACTGCCGGTCACCGTTTCCGGCACGACGGTTGGAGCCACGGAGGAGTCGCAAGACCCGCGGTCTGCCTGCGGCCGCGTCAAGGCGACGGTCTGGTATCGGGTCTCGGGCGCTTCGCCCGGCCGGCTCGTGCTCCGTTTCACCGCATCCGGCCAGCTCGACGCGATCGTGTCGGTATACCGCGTCGTTCGCTCGCGGCTGGTGCCTCTGGGATGTCAGCCGACCGACGACCGCGGCCGCGGCGATCTCTCCCTCACGGCAGCGCCCGGGGAGAGCTATCTGATCATGGTCGGGCGGGAGCCCACGTCGGAGGACGGCAGCTTCAGATTCACGCTCTTCCGACAGGAGCCCTCGTCGACGCCCCCAGGGGCACCTCTGCCTCGACGTGGGGTGAGCTCCTCCGTCGACGCGCTCTCGGACTTCGACGATGCCTGGTCGGTGCCCATGCGAGCTGGCGTTGCCTACCGGATGAACCTTTCTCCTGCGCGTGGGCGATGCGTGACGCTGTCGCTGTTCAGGCCTCACACACGGTCGTTCGCGGGTGCACCGGCGATCCACGTCGTTCGCTGCGGCGGCTATTTCACGTACACGCCGGGTGTCGGAGGCGGCGGACGGTACACCCTGCTCGTGACCGCCACCGACAGACGCCCCGGGCGCCAGCGGTATCACCTTCAGGCCGCGCTCTCCGGCCCTGACGACATGGCTCCCGGGCTGCCGATCCAGAATTTCGAGACGCGAAGGGGATCGTTGTCCGGGACACGGGTCGACGTAGTCGATCTGTATCGCTTCCGCGTCCTCGACCGAAGCGACGTGACGCTCAGGCTCGTCGGCCCCTCGTCGTCCCATCTGATCCTGCTGAGCGAGACCGGCCACCACCTCTCATCTTCAGGCGGTCCAGGCGCGCTCACCTCGCCCCTAGGTCCCGGACGCTACTTCGTCGCCGTCCGCGCAGAGTCGGGCGCGCGTGGCCGGTACCGCCTATCGCTGCTCGAGCGCCGCCTTACGACAACGACCGTCCTCGCCAACGGCTCACGGGTCGCGAATGTTGGCCCGGGGAGCTTGGTGGCAATCGGGGTGGCCGTCGACTTCAGCCCCGAGGGCGCGGTCAGGCTTCAGATCGATCGCTTCGATCCACTCACCGGCTGGCACTTCTACCGGCTCTACCGGCTGCAACTCGGCGGGAACGGTACGACCGGCATCCTCTGGCGGCCGCCGACGATCGGTCGCTGGCGTGTGCACGCTTCGTTCGGAGGAAGCCGGACCGCGAGCCCCAGCACGGGCGGGACCGCCATGATCGTGGTGAACGACCGATGACCGCTCGCTACGTGGTGCCGAACGGCGGAATGCTCAACCTCGCCGCCGACGTGGGGCAGGCGAAGCACTGATGAACCGGATGCTTCGCGGCACCACTCTCCCTCTTTTGGCCTGGCTGCTCGCGTTCGTCGCGGGAGCGGCCGGGGCCACTGATCCGTCGTCGGGCGCCGCGATTTCGGGCAGTCTCGTCGCAGTGTCGCCGTCGGTCGCGCGTGGCCGTGCTCTTCCTGGGCAACCGGACGTGTTCTCCACTCGGGGGCCGATCACGCTGCTGGCAGCGAGCGACAACCGGGTGGCTGTCAGGGCGAAGACGAAAGGCGCCTGCGGCCGGGTCGTGGTCGGGACCGTCCCCAGCCGAAGCTCGACGAGCTTCAAGGACGGCTGCTTCGGCGACGGCGTGGACGAGCTGGCACTCGGCGGCGGGCAGGTCGCCTGGATCGGCCAGGACGGCGGCAACAATCTCGAGCTCACGGTGATAGCAGCGAAGCTCTCCGGCGGAGCATCGAAGCAGATCGACTACGCCGTCAACGGCGACCGAGCCGGCGGCGACCCCAGCGGCGGGTGGGTCGGACAACTCTTCGGGGGCGGGCCCCTGCTCGCGTACAACAGCTGGACAGTCGTCTGTAACCCTCCCCCCGGCTACAGCTGCTCGGAGCAGGATCCGACGCTCCAGGTCACCCATGAGAAGCTCGTGGGCATCTCAGCCGGCCGGCGGGTCGTCGTGGGCCGCGGCGCCAGGTCGTACCCGCTAAGCGCCGTTGGCGGCGGGCGCATGGCTGTCGAGTCCGCTGGCGTCGTCACCGTGCTCGCGGCGAGCGGCGCCCCCCTCACGAGCGTTCCCGCCGTGGAAGGGAACCCGCCGCGTACGGTCGCTCTAAGCCGGAGCCGCCTCGCCCTCAAGCGGACGTTCACCCTCGATCTCTACGACCCCGCGACCGGCGCCGTAACCAAGTCGCTCCCGCTCGGATCGATGGCGGCGCTGCGGCTCGCTGGCGTCAGCTCGAAGCTAGCGTTGCTGGTCAGCCCGCGCCGGCTGGTGCTCGTGCGCCTGCGCGACGGCAAACTGATCTCGCTCCCGCTCGGGCCGGTTGTGAAGAGGGGCTTCGTGGATGCGCGCCTCACCGAGGCCGGGCTCTTCTACGCCTACAACCTCACGCGGGCAGCGGCGAGGGGCAGGGTCGTGTTCATGCCCTCCGCGAAGTTGCTCGCATTCTTCTAGAGATGCCAGCGACCGCCTTCGTTCGGCGGTCCGAAGTTCTACGCAACCGACTCTGCACCGAGGCCGTGGCGAACCCTCAGCGGCCGGCGAGAAGGGCGGCCGCAGCCTCGAGGTTGACCCTGCCGGCGCCGTGCGTGGCCACGAAGGCTCGTACATTTCCCGGGCGCCACTCCGGGAGGCCTGTCTCGACCACGATCGAGCCGGAAGCGACGAGTCGGCGCTGCCAGGGATGGCGGTGAGCGTCGCGCAGGACGAAGACGATTCGCCGATCGCGGTCGAGCGGCGGCAGCGGATCTCCTTCCCGCAGGCGAATCGTCTCTGCCCCAAGGAGATTCCCCAGGCTGGCGTCCCCCGGTCCGGCGGCGATCGTCGGCTCGGGACGTAGCTCGACCACGAACGGCTCTCCGACGACTACCGGCTCGCCCTCGACACGGAGGGCACGCCGCGCGGCTTCCGCACCTGCCGGGCGGTCGCTGTGCGGCTTCGGCGAGGAGGCCCACGCTGCCGTCTCGGCGACGCGGCGGGCCGCTTCTCGCAGCCGTTCCTCGGGCAGCCGGCCCGCGCGAACGGCCTCAACGACTGCCGCCTGAACGCCCTCGATCTCGGATGGCGCTCGGTCGGCGCCCAGGCACAGCGCGTCGGCGCCGGCGGCCAGCGCGCGCACGCCGGCTTCCTCGATCCCCACCCTTGCGCTGATCGCCCGCATCTCCAGGGCATCGGTCATGACGAGCCCGCCGAAGCCGAGGTCGTTTCGCAGCAGTCCGATCAGCTCGCGGCTCAGCGTCGCGGGGTCGTCGTCGATTGCGGGAAAGCGGATGTGCGCGGTCATCACCGCGCAAACTCCGGCCTCGACCGCCGCGGCGAACGGGGGCAGCGCCCGGGTGAGTAGCGTCTCGCGGTCAGCCTCCGCAGCTGGGAGCTCGAGGTGCGAATCAATCGCCGTTTCGCCATGGCCGGGGAAATGCTTCGCGCAGGCGGCGACGCCCGCGCCCTGCAGGCCCTCGACGAACGCGGAGACGTGCCGGGCAACGAGCGGCGGGTCCGATCCGAAGGAGCGGACGCCGATGATGGGGTTCTCCGGATCGACGATCACGTCCGCGACCGGCGCGAGATCGAGGTTGAAGCCGACCGAGGCGAGCTCGCCTCCGATCGCCGACGCGACGCGCCGCGTCAGCTCGACATCGTCCACCACACCGAGCGCGAGATTTCCCGGGAACGAGCTTCCGGTCGCAGCTTCGAGCCGCGTCACGTCGCCGCCCTCCTCGTCGACCCCGATCAGGAGCTCCGGCTTCTGAGCCCGCAGCGAGGCGCTCAATGCGGCGACCTGCTCGGGATCGCGGACGTTACGGGCGAATATGACGACCCCGCCCAGCCCCGCTCCAACTTGCTGCAGCAGCCATTCCGGGGCGACCAGGCCGTCGAAGCCGGGGAAAAGGCACGCCGCCGCGGCGGCCTCGAGCCCGCTCGGGCTCATCCCCGGACCGCGCCGGCCGTCAGGCCGAACGCGATCTTGCGCTGGATGGCAACGAAGAAGATCACGACCGGCAGCGCGGTCAGCGTCGCGCCCGCCATGAGCGAGCCCCAGGCGGTGCCGCGGCTCGTCGAGAACGTCGCCAGCCAGAGCGTCAGCGTCTGCTTCTCGGGGCTGTGCAGCAAGACGTACGCCATGATGAACTCGTTCCAGGCCTGGATGAAGGCGAAGATCGAGGTCGCCACGAGGCCGGGCCCGACGAGCGGAAGCAGGATGCGGACGAACGCGCCGAAGCGAGTCGTCCCATCGACCATGGAGGCCTCCTCGAGATCCTTGGGAACGCCGAGCATGAAGCCGCGCAGGGTCCAGATGGTGAACGGCAGCACGAAGGTGAGATAGGTGACGATCACGCCGCTCAGCTTGTCCACCTGGTTCGCCTTCGAGAGCACGAGAAAGATCGGAATGATCAGCGCGTTCAGAGGAATCATCTGCACGGCGATGATCAGGACGATGAAGGCGCGCCGGCCGTAGAAGCCGAACTTCGCCAAGGCAAGGGCCGCGAGGAAGGCGAGCACGAGTGAGAGCGCCACGACCCCGCCGACGATGATCAGGCTGTTCTTGACGTCCGCCCAGAAGTGCGCGCGGTGGATCGCATCGGCGAAGTTCGCGAGCGTCGGGTGGTACGGGAACCAGACGGGCGGGTCGGAAAAGATGTCCTGGCCGCGCTTGAATCCCGTCGCCACCATCCAGTAGACGGGGAAGATCATCACCAGGAAGACGATCGCCGCGACGACGTTGAGGCCCGCTCGGCGGGCGAAGCGCCGGCGCGATCGCCTTGGCACCTCTCCGCGCGGGTCGGGGGCCGGGGCGACGGGAACAGGAGCCACCTGGATGCCCGAGCTCATTTCGCCTCCCCGATCTTCACCATCTGCCGGATGTAGAAGAAGCTGACGACGAGGAGGATCGCCACCATCACAAGCGCGATCGCGGAGCCGAGCCCGTACTCGCTCTCGCCGAACGAATTCGTGTAGGCGTACACGGACATGACGTAGTAGTCGGTGCCCGGGTGCCCGTCGAGCATGACCCAGACCTGCGTGAAGACCTGGAAGTCCCAGATGATCGACAGGCTGGTGAGGATCACGAAGATCGGCTTCAGCAGAGGCACCGTGACGTCACGAAACACCTTCCACGCGTGCGCCCCGTCGATCGACGCCGCCTCGACGAGCTCCCTCGGAACCTGGGTCAGGCCCGCGAATACGGTTATCGCGACAAACGGAATCGCTCCCCAGACGACGAGCGCGGTGATCACGGCCCACCCCGTCCACGGGTTCACGAACCAGTCGTGGTGGTTGTAGTTGCCGACGTGGAGGAACGTCAGCAACCAGTTGAGCACGCCGAACTCGTAGTCGACCATCCAGCGCCAGATGTCGACCGCGACCACGACCGGCGTCGCCCAGACGAAGATCAGCCCGGCCGTGAGCAGCAGGCGCATCTTCGGCCCGAGCTCGGCCAGGAGGAGCGCGATCAGGGTACCGAGCACCATCGTGAGCGAGACGGCGGCGACCGTGAACCCGAGCGTGCGCACGACGACGTGCCAAAACGCCCCGTCGTGGAAGATCTGCGCGTAGTTGCGCGTCCCGATCCACTCGCCCTCGTGCTTGACCAGCTGAAAGAGGCCGTACTGCTGGAGCGACAGGCGGACCATGTAATAGAGCGGGTACCCGAGGACCGCGCCGATCACGGCTGTCGCCGGTAGGAGGAGCAGGTAGGGAGCAGATCGCGAGCCGATTCGGCTCGCAAGGCGGCGCCGCCGACGGGGAGTCACGAGCGCGGGCTCGGCGAGGGCAGCCGGGAAGCGGGAGCTCACGAGTGAAGCATCCCGCTTCCCGGCCGGGGGGTCACGACTGAGCGTTCAGGATCTTGGTGATCTGCTGGCTCGCCTTGTGCGTCACCGACTGCACGCTTCCCTTGTTGGTCAGGATCGCGGTGCACATGTTCTTCAGCACGTTGGCCTTCTCGACGGTGACCCAGTTGGGAGCCGTCGGGATGAACCAGCTGTACTTCGCCGCCTTCGCGAACGGTGCGAGCTGCGGGTTGCTCTTGTTCACGTTGGCGAGCGTCGTGGTATTGGCGATGTTGCCCGCCTTGGCGATGATCCTCTGGGATGCAGTCCCGGTAAACGCTTTGATCCAGTCCGCCCCGAGGCTCTTGTTCTTCGCCGAGATCGGAATCGCCAGATCGGAGCCGCCGAGGAAGGTCGGCATGTACCGGCCCTTGATGTGGCTCGGCATCGGATAGGCGCCCATCTTCGCCGCGAACGACTTCGGCGCTGCTCCGCCCTTTGGGTCGAACACGTACGGCCATTCCCAGCCGTTGCCGATGAACGACGCGGCCCGGCTCTTGGCGAACGGGATGCTCGGGTACGGATGTGCTTCGTCGTTCGTCTTGCTGGCTCGCGAGAACTTCAGCACCATCGACTTGAACACGGTGAGGGCGTGGACTGCCTTCGGCGAATCGAGAACGGCCTTCCACTTCCCGTTCTGGCGGACCGCGATGTCGCCGCCGAAGTCCTTCACGAAGGACATCGCGACGTACCAGTTCTGGCCCGGCTCGTAGAACGCGGAGAAGTTCCGGTTCTTGCCGAACTTCTTCATCAGCTTGTTCCCGGTGCTGAGGAACTGGGCATAGGTGGCCGGCGTCTTCTTCACTCCGACGGCCGCGTACATGTCCTTGCGGTAGATGACTGCTCGGGCGCCCGCGTAGTAGGGGACGCAGTAGAGCTTTCCGCCGTAGCTACAAGAGGCCTTGAGGCCGCTGAGCCACGTAGCGGAGTTCGGATAGTTCTTGGCCTTGATCGCCGAGAGGGCCCCGGCGGCCATGTACTTCGTGGTCTGCGTGTTCCCGAGCTCGATCACGTCGGGGGTGGTGCCAGCGGCAAGTGCGGCGTCGAACTTCTGGAGCAGACTGTCCCAGCTCTGGAACTGGATGTTCACGTCGACGCCGGGGTGCTGCTGCTTGAACGCGTTGTTCGCGGCATCGAGAGCCCCGGGCCAGCCGTTCTGCGCGTCGGTCATGACCCAGACGACGACCTCGTTCGCGGCGACGGCTCTCGCCGGCTGCCGCGTGCTGCCGGCCGCCGTCGAGGCCGCGACCGCAAGCCCGACCGCAAGAACGACGGCGGCGATGATGCGTGCTTTCATGTCGATCCCCTCCGCTCCAGCGGTCGGCTCGCGCTCGTCAGTCCCTCGGTGGCCTGCTCGAGCGAAGCGCGGCGGCCGCGATTAATTGGTTCGTACCACTTGGCCACGGTGCGGAGACTTGCACAATCGTGGTTCTGATGTCAAGACCACTTGCGGTACCTCCCACGTCAGCCCCCACTCTCGGGCAGGTTTCCATCGGCCTGGTTTTGACCAGCCTTCTCGGTCTGAAGGCGCGCGAGGCCGGGAAGTGCCGGTCGCCGGGGTGAGGGAACCGCGGTCAGATCGGTCACGAGCCGGTAGCGATCGCCTCTATAGATCGAATGGACGAACTCGACGATCTCAGTCGTCTCCGAATGCGTGACCCGCTCGAAGAGGAACGCGGGCGAGTGCAGCGGCACCCCCAGAGCCTCGGATTCCTCCTCGTTCGTCACCGTCGGCTCGATCGTCTGCGCGCCGCCGGCGATCACGATTCCGTAGCGCTCGCGCAAGAGCTCGTAGAACGACTTGCCCTCGAGGTCTCTCGCGCTCAGTCCGGGAACCAGCGCCTCACGGACGTGCAGCGTCTCGATCGCCATGGTCTCGCGGTCTGCCATCCGTAGGCGCTTCGCGCGCACGATTGGCTCCGATGGCGAGACGTGGAGGAATCGGCCGAGCCGCGCGCCGGCCGGGACGACCTCGAGGCTGAGCGTCCTGCTCCCGGGCTCCATCCCGCGGCGGCGCATGTCCTCGGTGAACGAGGTCATCGTCAGCTCTTGGGCGATCTTCGGCTCGCTCACGAACGTGCCCGAGCCGCGGCGGCGAATCAGGAAGCCCTCCCGGGCCAGCTCGTCGAGCGCGGCACGCAAGGTGAGCCGCGAGACGCCGAGATCGGCGCTCAGCTGCCGCTCGGAAGGGATAGCTTCCCCCACCCCGAGGCGGTCGATGAGGTCGAGCACGCGGTCGCGGGTCTCGCGCTGCTTGGTCATTGCGTCGCCGCGAGCTCCTGCTCCGCCTCGCGCCGTGCGCTCGGGGCGCGCAGAAGGCTCGCACCGGTTCGGCTGTCGAAGAAGTGCAGCCTCGCAGGATCGACTGCCAACTCCAGCGGTACGCCGACGCGGGCCGTCGTCCGCGAGTCCACGCGGGCCGCGAACAGCGCCTGCGACTCCGGCAGAAGCGTGCTCTCGTCGCCTTCCACGAGAACGTCGGAGGTGACGGGGGCGCTGTCGACATGGAAGAAGACGTGAGCCTCGGAGCCGAGCTCCTCGACGACTGCCGGCGTCACTTGGAACGAAGGCGCTGCGGGCGCGAACCGCGACTCCTCGAAGGCCTCGGGGCGGATTCCCAGCGTGACCTTCGCCGGCGAGCCAACGGGGCGCCTGGTAGCGTCGAGAGGCAGGCGGAAGCCGGCGAAGTGCACGCTGTCGCCGTCGAGCGTGGCCTCGACCAGGTTCATCGCCGGGGTGCCGATGAAGGCCGCCACGAAGACGTTGTCGGGCCGGTCGTACAAGCGCTGAGGCCGGTCGCACTGGAGCACTCGGCCCTCGTTGATCACCGCAACCCTGTGTCCGAGCGTCATCGCCTCCGTCTGGTCGTGGGTGACGTAGACGGTGGTGACACCGAGACGCGCATGCAGCTGCGCCAGCGACGCGCGCATGCCGACGCGAAGCTTCGCGTCCAGGTTCGACAGCGGCTCGTCCATCAGGAAAGCCTTCGGCTCGCGCACGATCGCCCGTCCCATCGCGACCCGCTGGCGCTGGCCGCCCGAAAGGTGCGCCGGTCGCCGGTCGAGCAGCTCCTCCAAGCCGAGCAGCTTCGCCACCTCCTCGACCCGACGCTTTGCCTCGGCCTTCGCTACGCGCCGAACCTTCAGGCCGTAGCCGATGTTCTGCCTCACGCTCATGTGCGGGTAGAGCGCGTAGCTCTGGAAGACCATCGCGATGTCCCGCCGGCGGGGCGCGAGGTCGGTGACATCGGTTCCCCCGATCGCGATACGACCCTCGCTGACCTCCTCGAGCCCCGCGATCATGCGCAGCAGCGTCGACTTGCCGCAGCCCGACGGCCCGACGAGGACGAGGAACTCGCCATCTTCGACGCGCAGGTCGACATCGTCGACCGCGACGATTCCGCCGGGGAAGATCTTCGTCAGGTGTTCGAGCTGGATCTCGGCCATGCGAGCGCGAACAAGAATAGGACCACGGAGGGCCAAAAGCAAGACCACATCGTCATTTTGGCGCGAACTGGTATTGACCACCAGACTCTTCGGTGCATAGACTGCGCCCATGGCGCCCAGCGAGGGACCGGAAGGACTCGATGACCTCGTGACCGAGACGCGCGGCGGAAACGACGACTACGACCACCGCTCGACGCTCGAGCTCGTGGAGCTCATGAACGACCGCGACGCGACCGTCCCCGGCGTCGTCGGCGAGGCCTCGAGCGCGATCGCCGAGGTGATCGATGCGGCGGTCGACCGGCTGAAGCGCGGAGGCCGTCTGATCTACGCAGGCGCGGGCTCCTCGGGGCGGATCGGGCTGCTCGACGCCGATGAGTGCGAAGCGACCTTTTCGACCGACCCGGGCCAGGTGGTCGCGCTCCTCGCCGGAGCGGGCCTCCCGCCAATCGAGCAGGAGGCCGCGGAGGATGACGCGGAAGCCGGTCGAAACGCCGCCGCGGAGTTGCATGTCTCCTCGGAAGACGTCGTCATCGGCGTCAGCGCAAGCGGCCGCACCCCGTACACGCTTGCCGTGCTCGAGGCTTCTCGCGAGGCAGGAGCGCTGACAGCGTGCGTGGTCTCCGCGCCGGAGTCTCCGCTCGCCGCTGTGGCCGAGCACGAGGTCGAGGTCGTCACCGGGCCGGAGTTCCTCGCCGGATCCACTCGGCTCAAGGCCGGCACCGCACAGAAGCTCGTCTTGAACACGATTTCGACGGTCTCGATGGTCCGGCTCGGCAAGACCTACGGCGATCTGATGGTCGACGTGCGGGCCTCGAACGAGAAGCTCGAGGCACGCGCCCACAGGATCGTCAGCAGCGCCACCGGTGCCTCGCGAGATGAGGTGGAGAAGGCCCTCGCGGCGGCCGGCGGAAGCGCGAAGGTCGCGATCGTCTCGCTTCTCTCCGGGCTCGATGCCGCCGCCTCCCGCGGGCGGCTCGATAAGTCGGCAGGCGACATCAGATCGGCACTGGGCCGATGAGGCTCGGCGTCGAGGCGGCGATGGTCGGAGGACGCATCGTGCCCGGCGACGTCGAGGTTGTGGACGGGATGATCGCCTCGTACGGGCTCGGCAACGGAAGCGGGCGAGGGCTCGCAGCGCCCGGCTTCGTCGACCTGCAGGTGAACGGCTTCGCCGGGGTCGATCTGATCGACGCCGATGTCGAGGGTTACCGGCGAGCCGGTGAAAGCCTGCTCGAGACCGGCGTGAGCGCGTACCTGCCTACGTTCATCTCCGCCCCCGAGGAACAGCTCGTGGCCGCGCTTCGCGCACTGCCGATCGACACCGGCGGCCCGAGAATCCTCGGCGCCCACCTCGAAGGCCCCTTCATCGCCGAGAAGAGGCTTGGGATCCACCGGGCCGCCGCACGCCGTGATCCGGACCCGGCGCTCCTGGAGAGACTGCTCGCCGCCGGCCCGGTGCGCCTGATGACCCTTGCGCCGGAGCTCGAGGGAGCGTCCCAGTTGATCGCCCTGCTGCTCGCGCGCGGGATCACGGTTTCGTGCGGCCACACCGACGCGACGGCCGAGCAGGCAAACGAGGCATTCGACCGCGGGGCCCGCACGGTCACCCACCTCTTCAACGCGATGCGGCCCTTCCTCCACCGTGACCCGGGACTTGCAGGCGCGGCCCTTTCCCGCGACGACGTCGTCGTCCAGATCATCCTGGACGGTGTGCACCTCGCCGAAGAGACGGGCCGGGTTGTGTGGCAGGCAGCCGCGGGCCGCGTGGCGCTCGTAACGGATTCGGTGGCCGGAGCTGGGCTGGGGGACGGCGCCTACCTGCTTGGCGGCTTCGAGATCGAGATGCGGGATGGCGTCGCCCGCGGGCCGGACGGCGTCCTCGCCGGCAGCGGGTTGACGATGGTCGAGGCCGTGCGGAACCTGCACGCGCTCGGCGTTCCCCTTGCCGAGGCGCTTGCCGCCGCAAGCACGGTGCCCGCGCAGGTGATCGGCCTCCCCACACTCGGACGACTCGACATCGACCTTCCGGCGGATGTCGTCGTGCTCGACGACAACCTCGAGATCGACCGGGTCTTCGTCGGCGGCGAGGCACGTGTCGTTGCCTGAGACGGCCGCGAAGCTCGAGGCTCCAGGAGCGTTGTTCCTGGCGGAGATTCGCGGCCAGCCACAAGCGCTCCTGGGGCTGCTCGAGCACGAAGCCGCCTACGCGCGCGTCGCCGCCACGGCGCTCGAACGGGGCCCGACGACGGTGCGCATGGTCGGTCACGGCTCCTCGGACAACGCCGCCTCGTACGGCGTCTACGCGTTCGGCCTCCTGCCGCGCTGGACCGCGCTGCGCGACTCGATCACGCTGACCGTCCACTACAACAGCGGGCCCGACCTTTCGGGCTCCACGGTGATCGGCCTCTCGCAGTCGGGACAGACGCCCGACGTGATCGAGTACGTGTCCCGGGCCCGCAGGGCGGGTGCGTTCACGATTGCGCTCACGAACGACGTTTCATCCGACCTCGCAGCTGAAGCAGAGGAGGTGCTGCCTCTGGCCGCCGGACCCGAGCTTTCGATCGCCGCCACGAAGACCTACTTGAACCAAGTGGCGGCGCTTGGCCTGCTCGCCGCCCACACGGCAGGCCAGGGCCGGGTCTTCGCGGCGAACCTTCGATTGACCGCTGACCTCCTCGAGGGGATCATCCCGCAGCTCGAGCAGCAGATCCGCATCGTGGCCCTCCCGTTCGCGTCGACCGGGCGGATGTTCGTCATCGGCCGCGGCACGGAGTTCGCCACCGCGCGTGAGATCGCGCTGAAGCTGCTCGAGACGTGCCGAATCGCTGCCGAGCCGCTGACCGCAACCGCTCTCGCACATGGCCCCGTCGCGGCACTCGATCCTCTCTTCCCGGTCTGGACGATCGCCTCCGACGACGAGATGCTTCCCGCCGTCGTCGATGCCGCAGCACGGGTGCGGAATGCGGACGCAACGCTCGTCGCGACTGGCAACGCTGCTGAGGCTCTCGAAGGCGCCGCGTACGTCTTGCCGGTGCCGAAGCCGCCGTCGTCGCTACTAGCTCCGCTTCTGTCCGTGGTGCCCGGACAGCTTTTCGCCTGGGCGCTCGCGCAGGCGAGAGGGCTCGACCCGGATCACCCGGCGGGGCTCAGCAAGGTCACGCTTGCCCGCTAGCGCACGGGGCTGATCCGTGGCTGCCCCCATCGAGGCGCTCTTCCTGGCCTTCGACGTCGGAGGTAGCTCGATCAAGTGGGCGACCGTGGTCGACGGAGAGGCCGACGAGCACCCGCGCGAGCCAGTCGCCCAGGGGATCGAACAGCTCGTGAGTCAAATCGCGCGGTTGTACGAGCGCGCGGCCGGTGGCGCGCATCCGCCGTGGGGCCTCTGCATGCCCGGCCTCATCGACGCGCGGTTGGGAACGGTCGGGTACGCCGCCAACCTCGACCTGCGGAACGTCCCCATGCTGGAGCTCCTGGAAGCAACGCTGCCGAGACCGGCTGTCTTCGAGAACGACCTCGTTGCCGCCACCGTCGGCGAGGCGGAGGGCGGAACTCTGGCCATGATCCAGGTGGGCACAGGCATTGCCGGCCGCTCCGCGGTCAACGGGGTCGTGCCTCCTTCAGCAACCGGCCAGGCAGGGGAGGTCGGGCACCTGCGCTTCCGGCCGGGCGGCCGACCGTGCACGTGCGGGAAGCACGGCTGCGCCGAGGCGTACGGGGGCTGGGGCGCGATCCGCCACCGGTACGAGGAGGCCGGCCGGACCGCGAGCTCCCCCGCGGCCCTGCTCGAGGATGCCAGGGTGGATCCGTGGGCCGGCGAGGTCCTCGAGGACGCGCTCGCGGCAATCGGCTTCGCGGCGGCCGCGCTGGTCGCGGTCTCCGATCCAGGCACTCTGCGTGTTGGGGGTGGACTCGCCGCCGCCTGGGGCGAGACCCTCCTGACCTCCATCCGCGTAGCCCTCCAGGCGCAAGTCCTTCCAGACCTGGCTTCGGCCACGCGCGTGGAGAGCACGAAGCTCGGCGACCGAGCGAGCCTGCTCGGGCTCTACACGCTTGCCTCCGCCTAGAAGTGCGAGGTCACGCCGGCGGGATCCTCGTCGGCGTTTCCCGCGGTCGGCGCGCGCTCCTCCATCCACGAGTACGCGTACTTGCCGTCGTCCAGCTTCTTGGCGAGCTTCGTCAGCCGCAGCGGGTGGAAGGTGTCGCACATCACCGCGAGCTCGTGGGTCTCGGTCTGGCCGATCGACTTCTCCGCCAGCCCTGGGTGCGGCCCGTGTGGGATTCCCGACGGGTGCAAGGTGACCGAACCGATCTCGATCCCCCGGCGCGAGCCGAAGTTCCCGGAGACGTAGTAGATCATCTCCTCCGAGTTCAGGTTCGAGTGGTGGTACGGGATTGGGATCGCCTGCGGGTCGAAGTCGAGCTTGCGCGGGCAGAACGAGCAGATCACGAAGTTGCGCCCCTGGAAGGTCTGGTGCGAGGGGGGAGGCATGTGGATCCGGCCGGTGATCGGCTCGAAGTCGTTGATGTTGAACGTCCAGGGGTAGACGTAGCCGTCCCAGCCGACCACGTCGAACGGGTGGTAGTCGAGGACGTAGCTCTGGTATCCATCGCGGATCCGCACCTTGACCACGAACTCGCCCTGGTCGCGGTGCGTGCGCAGCTCCGTCGGCGGATGGATGTCGCGGTGGTAGAAGGGCGCGTGCTCGAGTAGCTGGCCGTACTCGTTGCGGTAGCGCCGCGGAATCTCGATCAGGCCCGGCGACTCGAAGACCAGGTAGCGCTGCTCGCCCTGGGCGCGGAAGCGGTACGTGGTGCCGCGCGGGATCACGACGTAGTCGCCTTCGCCGTAGGGCACCTCGCCGAAGATGGTCTCCAGGGTGCCCATGCCCTCGTGGACGAAGATCACCTCGTCGCCCTCGCCGTTGCGGAAGAAGTAGTCCATCTCGCCCTCGGGCCGGCAGAGCGAGATCTCGACGTCCTGGTTCCACATCAGCAGGCGCCGCCCGGTGATCGCGTCGCCGTCGGGCTCGATCCCCATCGTCGCCATGTGCCGGTGCGCGTGTGCGTCGGGCACCCATTCGTCGCGCTTGATCGGCTCGAAGTCGCCGAGCTCCTTGATCCGGCACGGCGAGGTCAGGTGGTACAGGATCGACTCGTTGCCCGAGAAGCCCTCGAGGCCCATGACCTCCTCGGTCAGCAACCGCCCGTTGTCGCGGAACTGGATGTGCCGCTTGCGCGGAACGTCGCCTCGGAGCTGGTACGTGGGCACGCGCGAAGGATAGTCAGGCGAGGGCTTCGCCCGCGAGGTCGGCAAGCCGCGCGCCGATCGCCGGTGCGAACTTGAAGCCGTGGCCCGAGCACGGCGAGCCAACGACAACGCGTCCGCGGCGCTCGAGCACGAAGGTCTGGTCGGCCGTGGTCGTATACATGCACGTCTCGGCGGCGACGGGGTCGGAGTCGTTCAGCCGGTAGACCTCGCTCGCCCAGGCCGTGATCCGGTCGATCAGCTCGGGCTCCGGCTCTCCGGGCACGTTTGGGTCGGCCTCCGGCCCCGCGTGGTGCGCCCCGACCTTGAGCCCGTGAAGCGGGTCGTGCAGCGAGTACATGTCATGCGTGTGCCGGTCGGGCTGGAACGAGACGACCGAGGGGATCGGCCGCTCGCTTTCGAGCCGGAAGTAGCAGACGGTCTCGCGGGTGGTCGTGACCGGCAGCGGCTCCTCGAGGAGCTCGTTCACCCACGGGCCCGCGCCGACCACCACGGCGTCGACGTCCAAGTCATCCGGGAACACGCGGGTGTGCTCCCGGACGTCGAGACCGCGCGCGAACGCTGCGAGTGCCACGTCCGCGCGGGCGATGCCTGCCTCGGGCTGCACGACGACGAACGAGCCCTCTGGAACGCGGATCGGGTAGCGCCGCTCGGCCTCCTCCCGCTCGAGCCGCTCCCAGGCAATGCCGCAGCGCTCGAGCGTGTAGGCGGTGCTCTCCTCGAGCGTCGTCACGATCTCGACGAGGCCGTTCAGCTCGAGAACACTTGTGCCGGTTTCGGCCTCGAGCTCGCGCCACAGACCGAGCGCCTCCTGCGCCAGGCGCACGTACTCGTCCTCGGCGTAGGCGAGCCGAAAGATCCGGGAGCGCCCGTGGCTCGAGCCGCGGTCGTGACCGATCTCGAACTGCTCGTAGACGACGGGCTCGTGTCCGCGCCGCTTTAGCGCCCAGCCGGTGGCGAGTCCCATCACGCCGGCGCCGATGACCGCGACCTTCACGACAGTATCGTTACCCGATTCGGTTCCGGAGCAGGCCGATCCCTTCGACCTCCAGCTCGACCTCGTCGCCCGGCTTGAGCCAGCGCTCGTCGCCGTGCTCGAGGATGCAGCCCGTGCCGACGGTGCCGGAGCCGAGGATGTCCCCCGGCCGGAGCTCGGTGTTTCGTCCCGCGTGCGCGACGATCGCCTCCCACGAGTGGTACATGTCGCCGAGGTTGCCGCGGGAGCGCTCCTCGCCGTTCACGCGGGCCACCATCTCCAGGTGCAGATCGCCGAGCTCGTCCGGCGTGACGACGATCGGTCCGAGAGAGGTCGCGAAGTCTTTGCCTTTCGCCGGCCCGAGCCCGATCTTCATCTCGCGCCGCTGGAGGTCGCGTGCCGACCAGTCGTTCATGATCGTGAAGCCGTCGATCTGCCCGCCGGCTCCGATCACAGCAGCCACCTCGAGCTCGTAGTCGAGTGCTTCAGAGCCCTCGGGGTAGGGGATCTCGTCGCCCGGTCCATAGATCGCGGCCGGGTTCGAGAAGTAGAAGGTTGGGATCTCGTACCACTCGTCGGGCACGCCGGAGCGGCCCGTGACGCGCGCCGCGTTCTTGACGTGCTCTTCGAAGGCGTAGAAGTCTCGGACCGAGGGCGGGCGGCGTACCGGCGCCAGCAGGCGCACCTCGCCGAGCGGGTACTCGGCGTGCTCGCGGGCCTGGCCGCCGCCGGTGAAGAACGCCTCCAGCGTCTGCGCCGCGAGCTGAACCACGCGGTCGCCCTCGATCACCCCGGGCCAGCCGCGGATCTCGCTCTCCACTGGCGTGAACATGCAGAGCTTCAGCTACGGCTCCGTGTGAACGATCACGTCGGCGATGTCGGGCCGCTCATGGCGGATGCGCTCCTCGATCTCGCTGGCGCGCCCATGCGCCTCGACGAGCGAAGTGGAGGCGTCGAGCCCCAGGGTCAGGTAGGCAAGCAGCCCGCGGTCGGTGTGCAGGAACCGGAGCTCGCGCGGAGGCGTGCCGGTCTTCTCCAGCACGATCCGCTCGACGAACTCTCGCTCGGCCGCGGCCTCGTAAACGCTGCCTCCCTCCGCCGCATCATCCAATGGCTCGAGGTGCGTCTGCACCTCGTCCACCTCGCGCACGGACTCGATGATCTCGCGCTCGACCTCGGTCGCCACGGCGTGAGCCTCTTCGAGCGGGAGCTCGCCCGGGAGCTTGAGGTGCAGCGAGACCTCGGTGACGGGCCCGACGCGTAGGACGGTCAGATTATGGATCTCGCGCACGCGCGGGACGCGCTGGGCAGCCGCGAGCACGCGCTCGCGCAGCACCATCTCGTCCTGCTGTGGCTCGACGTGGACGACCACGTCGCTTTCCGGGAGGGCGCGGTGGACGGCTTCCTCGACAGCGTCGGCGGCCGCATGCCCCTGCCCCACCGCGGCGCCTGGGGGCACGCCGATAACCACGTCCGCGAACTGCCTCCCTCCTGCCTGCCGCATGCGCAGCCGGCGCAGCTCGACGCGCGGCTCGAGCGATGCGATTGCAGCCAACGCGGCCTCCTGAGCATCCGGCGGCACGCGGTCCATGAGGACGTCCACGTTCAGGCGCATCAGCCGCCCGGCGGCGACCAGGACGAGGAACGCGACGAGAAGCGCGGCCACCGAGTCGGCCCACTGGTAGCCGGCCCGCGCCGCGACGAGACCGAGCAGCACGGCGCCCGACCCGAAGAGGTCGCTCGCGAAATGCAGAGCGTTCGCCTGCAGCGCGACGCTGCCGTAACGCTTGCCCGTACGGTAGGAAACGGTGGCGCGGGTGGCATCCACGACCATAACCGCGGCGACCACGACGAGGGCGTACCAGTGCGGGTCAACGTTCCCGTGCGCCAGCCCGAAGAGCCGCCAGAGTGCGCGCCAGGCGATCGCGAGCGCCGCGATCACGAGAATCGCCGCCTCGGCCAGGGCGGCGAGGTGCTCCACCTTGCCGTGCCCGTATGCGTGCCCCCGATCGGCAGGCTGCGCCGCGACGCCGACCGCCACGAAGGTCAGCAGCGCCGCGATCAGGTCGGTCCCGGAGTGCGCCGCCTCGGAGAGCAGGCCGAGACTGCCGGTCGCGATTCCGGCGACGAGCTTCACCGCGATCAGCAGGCACGCGGCGACGATCGAGACGAGGGCAGTGCGGCGCTGGGGGCTCACGGCGCGAAGGATCGCACGCAACGCGAAGGCGCCGACTCGGCGGCGCCGACCGGAGAGGCAGCATGGGCTCTGCTCGTGCTGGGATCCAACGCCCGGTCTAGGGGAACGAAGCGATTGGCCTGCAGTCAGAAGATGCAGAGGGGCCCGCCTTTCGGCGAGCCCCTCGTCTGGACGTTGCGCCTAGGAGCTACGCGTTGGCGATGTCGCCGTGGAAGCGCTCCTTGAGGAGCGTCCCGGCGCCCTTGCCCAGGTCGTACCAGTGGTGGAACTTCAGACCCTGGTGCCGCGCGTGGTACTGGAAGTTGAACGAGCACTTGGCCGAGTCGGTGTTGCACGAGAACGTCGCGCTCGGACCGAAGAACGTGGTGATCCAAACGTCCGTGAACCCGCAGTCGGCCGGGCAGGTGGCGTTCGGGTTGAAGGTGCCGCCCGTGATGTTACCGCGCAGGTAGCCGTAGAACTTGCCCTTGATGCCGGCGAGGACGGTCGCGCCGTGCTTGCCCTTCGTCTCGCAGGCGCCCGGGCTCTGGCCGGCCGTCGTCACGAAGGTGCCGCGGTCTGTTCGGGTGACCCGGTAGCTGCCGTCACCGTTGCGCTTGACCTTGAAGGTGCGCTTCTCGGTATCGACTGCCCAGACGTTGCCGCACGAACCGTGGTCGTCGGTGACCACGTTGTACGGACCAAACTTCTTCTTGGTGTTCTTTCCGTGTCCGGGATCCGCGAGACCGGTCGCCGCGAGGGCGAAGGCTGCCACGAGGAGACCCGGCAGTATCCATCGTTTCTTCATTCAGTCGTCCCCCTTTTCAGGCTTGCTACGGAAGATGATCCCGCTACCGGACGGGTCTTGCGGCGTGCCGGAGGGGTTTTGCGGCCTGCAAGCGTTTACCCTGACGGGCCCGTGCGCTGGGAAGAGTTCACCGCCGCCTGCCCGGAGCTCGCGTCCCTCGGCGAGGTACGCCTCCGCGCCCGTGAGCTGTGCCTGCTCGGAACGTTGCGCAAGAACGGCTACCCGCGGATCAGCCCCGTGGAGCCGGAGTTCGTTGACGGAGAACTGATGCTCGGGATGATGTGGCAGTCGCCGAAGGCACTCGACCTGCTGCGCGACCCACGCTGTGTCGTGCACAGCGTCGTCTCCGATCGGGAAGGCACCGAGGGCGACTTCAAGCTCTATGCCGAGGCCCGCGAGGTCGAGGAGCCGACGCGGCGGCAGCGTTACCGCGAGACGATCAAGGCGCGCATCGACTGGGAGCCCGAGGAGCCGACGTTCCATTTGTTCGCGCTCGAAGTCGACTCGGCCGGGTTCGTGATCTTCGGGACCGACCGCTACGGCCTGGCCTGGGACACTCGGCGCGGCCTACGCCGCTGGGAGATCCCCACGGACTAGAGGTTGCCCCGCAGAGCCTGCTCGCGCTCGATCGACTCGAAGAGTGCCCTGAAGTTGCCCTCGCCGAAGGTCGTCGCGCCGTGGCGCTCGATCACCTCGAAGAAGACGGTGGGCCGGTCCTGGGCTGTCTTCGTGAAGATCTGCAGCAGGTAACCGTCCTCGTCCCGGTCGGCCAGGATCTTCAGCCGCTGCAAGTCGCTGTAGTCCTCCGCGATCTCGCCGACCCGCCCCTGGACGTCCTCGTAGTACGCATCCGGGGTGTCGAGGAACGGGACGCCCCGCTCCTTCATCGCCGTCACCGTGCCGACGATGTCTTCGCTCTGGAGCGCGATGTGCTGGACGCCCGCGCTGCCGTTGAACTCGAGGTACTCGTCGATCTGGCTCTTGCGCTTGCCCTCGGCCGGCTCGTTGATCGGGAACTTGATCTTGCCGCTGCCGTCCGCCATCACCTTCGACATCAGCGCCGAGTACTCGGTCTGGATCTGGTCGTCGCCGAAGTGGACGATGTTGGTCATCCCGAAAACGCGCTCGTAGAACTCAACCCACTCGTTCATACGGCCGAGCTCGACGTTGCCGACGACGTGGTCGAGCAGCTTGAGGCCGACGCCGATGCTCGGCTGTCCGTTCTCGGTCGTCGAGCGGTAGCCCGGCAGGTACGGCCCGGCGTACTCGCGCCGGTTCACGAACGTGTGCACGTTGTCGCCGTAGGTCGCGATCGAGGCGAGCTCGACCCGGCCGAAGTCGTCCTCGACCCAGTGCGGCTCCTGGATTCCGCGGGCTCCGCGCTGGACCGCTTCGCCGAAGGCCTCGCCTGCGCTCGGCACCTGGAGCGCGACGTCCTTCGCGCCGTCGCCGTGCCGGGCGGCGAATTGCCCGATCTCGCTGTCGGCCTGAAGGCCACTCGTCAGCACGAAGCGGATCTCGCCCTGCTCGAGCACGTAGGAGGCGCGGTCGCGGACGCCCGTCTCGGGGCCGGCGTAGGCGGTGGGCGTGAATCCGAACGCGTGCTCGTAGTAGTACGCGGCCTGTTTGGCGTTGCCAACCCAGAACTCGACGTGATCCCAGCCGTCCAGGGGCATGAAGTCGTTCGAGCTCACTAACCGGATCTTACCGCCGCCTGCGGAGAGGCCTCGTCGCCCACGGTCACGTCCTCGAAGCCGTGCCTCAGCGGCACTTCTCGCACCCAGAGCACCGAGATCACGAAGACCAGGCCGCAGACTCCCGCCGCGAGCAGAAACGCTGGGTGCAGCGCGTTCGCGAGGGCCTCGCGGCCTGCCGGCGGGAGCCGGTGGATCACGGTGCCGTGCTCCCGCACGCTCGGTGGTAGGCCCTGGTTCACGATCACGCCCATCAGCGTCACGCCCAGGGTCGCGCCGATCGAACGCGAGAACTGGGTGAGCGCGGTCGCGGTCCCCATCTCGGCGCGCGAGACCGAGTTCTGAACCGAGAGCACGAAGATCTGCATCATCAGTCCGAGCCCGATCCCGGCGATCACCATGTCCCTCGCCGCCTGCGCATTCGTCGCGTTCACGCTCAGCCGCCACAGCAGGAGCTCTCCCGCTCCAAGGATGAGCGGCCCCAGGAGCGTGTTCGGCCGGTAGCGGCCGGTACGGGAAACGATCTGGCCCGAGATGAAGCTCGTGGTCACAGCGCCCAGCAACAGGGGCGTCAGCACCACGCCGGACGACGTGGCCGAGGTGCCGATCACCCCCTGCACGAAGAGCGGCACGTAACTGATCGTTCCGAACATGGCCATGCCCACGAACGCCATGCAGGCGACGCTGGCAGCGACGGTCTGGTTGCGCAGCAGGTGGAAGGGGATGATCGGCTCCGGCACGCGCCGCTCCCAGAGTCCGAAGAGCGCGAGCAACACCACGGCGGCGGTGAGCGCTCCGAGCACCTGGAAGGACGACCATGGGTAGTCGCGCCCGCCCCAGACGAGCCCCAGCAGGAGCGAGCTCGTGCCCAGCGCGAGGATGCCCGCGCCGAGCCAGTCGATGTAGTGCTCCTGTTTGTAGGGCCGCTTCGGCATCGTTGCGAGGATCACGGCGAGCGCCACGCCGCCGACGGGCAGGTTCACGTAGAAGATCCAGCGCCAGCTCGCGTTGTCGACGATGAAGCCACCGATCAGCGGCCCGATGATCGACGCGGCGGCGAAGACCGAGCCGATCAGCCCCTGGTAGCGGCCGCGGTCGCGCGGCGGCACGATCATCCCGACCATCGCGAGGGTCAGCGGAAAGATCCCGCCCGCGCCGATGCCCTGGATCGCGCGGAAGACGACGAGCTGAACCATGTTCTGCGCCGCCCCGCAGAGCGCCGAGCCGAGGATGAAGATCGAGATCGAGACGATGAAGAGCGGCTTGCGCCCGTAGACGTCGCCGAGCCTCCCGTACAGCGGCACCGTCACCGTCGAGCCGAGCATGTAGGCGGTGAAGACCCACGAGTACTGCGTGATCCCGCCGAGCTCGGAGACGACTCTCGGCAGCGCCGTCGCGACGATCGTCTGATCGAGGGCGGCGAGCAGCAGCGCCACCATCAGGCCCGAGTAGATCGCGAGGATTCGGCCGATCGAATAGCGGTATCCCGGCGGGGTTCGGGCGAGGCGTTCGCGGAGCGGCGTCACGCGGCCACCGCATCGGCGGTCGTCCGTCGCGCGCTTCGCGAGAGCAGGATCCCGCCCGCGATCGCAAGCCCGCCGACGATCTGGATCCGCGTCATGGACTCGGACAGGATCAGGAGCGAGAAGAACGCGGCCAGGAAGGGCTGCAGGTTCGCGAACACGGAGGCGCGAGACGGCCCGACGCGGCTGATCGCGCCGAACCAGAGCAGGTTCGCCAGCACGAGCGGCCCGATGATCGCGAAGACGAGGGCGAGCCAGATCACCGCCCCAAAACCGTAGTCCTGGCTCAGGAGCTGCTGCGACCCCGCGATGCTCAAGGGCACGGTGCCGATGAGGAAGGCGAGCGAGCTGATCCGGAGGGTCGAGTAGCGCTGCAGCAGCGGCGAGACCGCGACGGTGTACCAGGCCCAGGTAGCCGAGGCCAGGAAGCCCAGCAGATCCCCCCACAGCTGGCCCGAGAGGCCGCCGCCCGAGCCGACCGCGACGAGCGCGGCGCCCCCGAACGCGAGCACGGCCGCGAGCCAGAAGCGGGAGCCGAAGCGTTCGATCCCGAGGGCAAAGGCGAAGATCCCGGTCATGACGGGCAGCGTCCCGAAGAGCAGCGCCACCGTCGTCGCGGTCGTCAGCTTGATCGCGTAGGAGAAGGTGAGCTGGTTGATGAAGATCCCGATCAGCGCCGCACTGCCGAGCAGCACCAGGTCGCGCCGCCCGATCGCGAACGAGCGCTCCCTGGCCCATGTGATCGCGCCGAAGATGAGTCCGGCGCCGGCAAAGCGCAGGCAGCCGTAGGCGATCGGCTGGAAGCCATGCGAGATGACGTACTTCGTGACCGTGAAGTTGAGAGCCCAGAGCGTCACCGTCGCCAGGAGCATCAGGTCGGCAAGCTCCGGGCGACGCATTCCTTCGACACTACCCAGTAGGCTTTTGCTCATGCGGGAGCCAACCACCGACGACGTCGACGCGCTCGTCGCACCGGCCACGCCGCACTTCGCCTACCAGCTGCGCGCACGTGTCGAGGAGATCGTGCTCGACCTTCCGGCAGACCATGAGGTGCGCCGGTACGCGGAAGTGCAGATGGACCTGCTCGACCGGCTAGGTCACGCCTCCTCGAAGGCGAGGGAAGGCCCGCGCGTGCCGCGGAACCGGCCCGGCTGGGACGAGATCCCGAGCACCGCTCCGGCTGACGATCCCCTCCCGCGGCGGCGATGAACTTCGAAGGCGCCTCGGTTCTCGTGACCGGAGGCTCGCGGGGAATCGGGAAAGCGATCGCGCTGCGCTTCGCCGAGCTCGGGGCCAAGCGCGTGACGATCGGCTACCTCCGCAACGACAGGGCCGCGGAGGAAACCGCGGAGGAGCTGCGCGCCGCCGGCGCCGGGCCGCTGCTCCTGCGCGGCAACGTGGCCTCGGAGCGCGTGGCACAGGAAGCCGCCGAGCTAGGACCCTTCGACGTGCTCGTCCACAACGCGGCCACGGGGGTGATCGAGCCGGCCCTCGATACGCAGGACAAGCACTGGGACTGGACGCTGAACGCGAACGCGCGGGCGCTGTTGAGCCTCGCTCGGGCGTGCGCGCCGCAGATGCCCTCAGGCTCGTCGATCGTCGGCGTCTCGAGCCTCGGCTCGACCCGCGTCCTCGAGAACTACGTGCTCGTCGGCGTCTCGAAGGCCGCGCTGGAGGCGCTCGTCCGCTACCTGGCGGTGGAGCTCGCGCCGCGCGGGATCCGCGCGAACGCGGTCTCGGCCGGGGTCGTGGAGACTGGGGCACTCGACCACTTCCCCAACCGCGACGAGATGATCGCGAACGGGCTCGAACGCACACCGGCAGGTCGGCTGGTGGAGCCGGGCGACGTCGCCGAGGCGGTGTGCTTCCTGTGCTCGCCCGCCGCCGAGATGGTGCGTGGGCACACGCTGATCGTCGACGGCGGCTTCTCCCTCCTGGCCTGATGGAACCGACGGACTCGAATCTGCGCGCCTGGGAGGAGGCCCACAAGCGGATCCGCCGCTCCTCGACGCGCGGGAGCCGGACGCTGCCGAAGCCGGTGCGCGAGCGGCTCCCCGACATCGGCGGGCGCCATGTGCTTCACCTGGCCTGCGGCGCGGGCCGGGAGACGGCGGCGCTGATGAGCCTCGGCGCGCTCGTCACTGGGGTGGACTCCTCCGACGAGACGATCAAGGCGGCGCGCAAGCGGCTCCCGGACGCGGCGTTGGTGACTGCGTC
This sequence comes from Gaiellaceae bacterium, assembly GCA_035296785.1. Classification (GTDB taxonomy): domain Bacteria; phylum Actinomycetota; class Thermoleophilia; order Gaiellales; family Gaiellaceae; genus AC-32. The sequence goes on along the minus strand of DATHAF010000014.1, from coordinate 54,242 downwards.
GCCCGAGGCTCTCCCGGTCGAGCTGCGGCGCAAGCGCTTCGACGTCGTCTACTCCTCGTGGGGTGCGCTTGCCGAGATCGGCGACCTCGCAGGCTGGGCGGACGGGATCGCGGCGGCCCTCAAGAAGGGCGGCGTCCTCTTCCTCTACGACGAGCACCCCGTCGCGGCCTGCCTCGACCAGATGCTGCACTGGCACGAGAGCTACTTCGAGGCCTGGCCGATCGGGCGCTTGGTGCACGCCCTCGGCGGCGCGGGTCTCGCGCTCGAGCGGCTCGAGGAGCTCCCCGACCCGAACCGCTGGGGCCGCCGCGAGGTGCGCGTCCCTGGCGATCTCGTGGTGATCGCCCGCAAGCCCTAGGCGCCGTTGCGGCCCGGTAGCAGGCGGCTGAACGTGTCCGCCGCGATGTAGCCCGCGATCTTCGGGTTCTCCTGCAGCCGGCGCAGCGAGTAGGAGTACCAGTGGCGCCCGAACGGTGTGTAGATCCGCAAACGGTGACCCTCCCGCACCAGCTCGTCGCCGAGTCCGGGACGGACGCCGAGCAGCATCTGGAACTCGTAGTCGTCGCGACCGAGGCCGCGCTCGCCGACGAGGCGCTTCCCCTGCTCGAGGAGCCACTCGTCGTGCGTCGCGATCCCGACGTAGCTGCCTCCCTCGAGCAGCTCCTGGAGCGCCTGCACGAAGCTCGCCTGGACAGCCTCGAAGTCGCGAAAGGCGATCTCCGGCGGCTCGAGGTAGATGCCCTTGCAGAGCCGCACGTTCGGCGTCAGCTCGGCGAGAGCGCGTACGTCCTTGATCGTCCGCTTCAGCCGCGCCTGCAGCACGATGCCCACGTTGTCGTACCCGGCCTCCCGCAGCTCCCGGTAGATGCGCAGCGTGTCGTCGGTGGTGGAGGAGTCCTCCATGTCGATCCGGACGAAGTTGTCGCGCTCGGCCGCGTGCGACACCACGCCCTCGAGGTTCTCGCGGAAGAGCTCGTAGCTCAGGTTGAGCCCCAGGGCCGTCGGCTTGACGCTGATGTTCGAGTCCAGCGAGCCGCGCCTGAAGGCGTCGATCGCCTCCCGGTAGGCGCCGGCGATCGTGCGCGCCTCGTCCGGGTCAGTGACCTCCTCGCCGAGGACGTCGAGCGTCGCGAGCTTGCCCTCGGCGTTCAGCTCGAGCACCACGCGTAGGGCGTCGTCGAGCTCCTCGCCTGCGATGTAGTGCTCGGAGATCCGCCGGACGACCTGCTTGGGCACCGCCGGAAGCAGGCGGACGATGGCGGAGTCGACGAGGCTCACGGGCCGCGCGATTCTAGGCTAGGTCTCGCGCATGAAGCCCTGGCGAGCCGCGCTGACGAGCGCCACCGCCTCGGGGAAGAGCACGCGCATCGCATCGCGGAGCGCGGCGGTCTGCTCGTCTGCCGAGCCGCCGGCGTTGATCTGCGCGAGCGCGGCTGCGGTCAGCTCGACCGCGGTGTTCAGGGTCAAGGTCGCGAATTGCTCGCGCTGAGCCTCCTGGACGGTCTCGGCCTGCTGCTCGGCGAACTCACGCAAGCTGCGCATCAGATCTTCGGGATCGCCCCCGAACGGGAAGCCTTCCATGGACTCAGGTTAGCTCAGCGGCCGCTTGTAGCCTCGCTCGACGTCGCGCAGAAGCTCGTCCACGGTGCCCGCCGCTCCCTTGACCGCACCGGCAAGCTCCGGCCCGGCCCCCGAGCCGAGCTCGTCGAGATAGGCGGGGCTCGCGACCCTGGGCGCGTCCGGCTCGACTCCCGCTGCTTCTTCTGCCACTTCGCAGAGGGCTGCAATCGAGACGGCGTCGCGGACGAGCGCCCGCTCCTCAACGGGGACGCCGGTCGCGTCGAGGACGAGCCACGTCGACTCGTCCTTTCGCCCGTACGCGCAAACGTAGAGTCGGAGGCCATTCGCCGGCTCGGCGGGGACGATCCCGACGAGATCCTCGCCGTCGGCCGCGTAGACCACCGCGGCCTCCGCGGTGCGCCTCAGGTCATCGTCCAGGCCCACGCGACGAGCTTAGACAGCCGCACCGGCAAAGCCGGCACGGCTTCTTCTGGGTCGGCGCCGCAAGCGACCGCGTTGGACAGCCGCACCGGCAAAGCCGGCACCGCTTCTTCTGGTCGGCGTCGCAAGCGACCGCCTTAGACTCACGCTGTGGTCGAGACCCGCGCCCGGGAGCTGTTCGCGCCGCTCGGCCCGAGCTACGACCGGTACGCGCGCCTGCTCTCCTTCGGCCAGGACCCGCGCTGGAGGCGGTTCCTCGTCTCGCGCGTCTCTGCCGGGCCCCGCGACGAGGTTCTCGACGTGGCCACGGGCACCGGCGCGGTCGCGCTCGAGCTGGTGCGGCAGAAGGGCTGCTCGGTCGTAGGAGTCGATCAGAGCCCGGAGATGCTTGCCGAGGCGCGTAGACGCATCGCGACGAATCGAGTCAGCCTCGTCGAGGCAAGCGCCGACGCGCTGCCGTTCGAGGATGAGGCCTTCGACGGGCTCACGGCCGCCTACCTGCTTCGCTACCTGAGCGACCTTCCCGCCGGCCTGCTGGGCCTGGCCCGCGTGCTGCGAGCCGGGGCAACGGCTTCGTTCCTCGACTTCGGCGTGCCATCGGCGGCCGCCGCACGCGCTCTCTGGAACCTCTACGTCGACGTCGGGCTGCCGACGCTCGGCCGCGTGATCTCGCCCGGGTGGCACGAGGTCGGGCGGTTTCTTGGCGGCAGCATCCGCGAGTTTGACGAGCGCTGGCCGGTGCCTCGGCTGCTGGACGCCTTCCGCGAAGCGGGCTTCGAAGACGTCCGCGCGCGGCGCCTGAGCCTCGGCGGCTGCACGGTCGTCTGGGGCCGGCGAGCGTGACCGAGGCGCGCCCTGCCTTCTACGCTCTAGCGCCGGGCGGCTGGCGCGACTACCTCACACTGCTCCACCCGCCGTACACCGCATGGCACCTGAGCTACGTGGCGATCGGAGCGGCGCTCGCGCCCGAGCTTCGTGAGGGACGGCTCGCGGCTGCGGCGGCGGCGTTCTTCCTCGGGATGGGCGTCGCCGCGCACGCGCTCGACGAGCTGAACGGGCGGCCGCTCGCAACGCGGATACCCGACCGGGTGCTCCTCGGCCTCACAGTTGTGTCGCTTACCGGCGCGGTTGCGATCGGGATTGCGGGCGCCCTCGCCTTCGATCTCCGGCTGCTCGTCTTCGTCGCGCTCGGAGCGGTGCTCGTGCCGGCCTACAACCTCGAGCTCGTTGGCGGTGCAATTCACAACGACCTCGGCTTCGCGCTTGCCTGGGGAGCCTTCCCGCTCCTGACCGGCTACTTCGCCTGCGCCGGCACGATCACCTGGGTGGCGCTCCTGGCGGCCGCCTACGCCGCGCTGACCAGCTTCGCTCAGCGAACGCTCTCCACCCCGGTTCGCCACGCGCGGCGCCGGGTCGCCGCCGTGAATGGAGCGCTCGAGCTCCGCGACGGCACCCACGAGCCGGTGACGCACGAGGTTCTTTACGGCGCGCAGGAACGGGCGCTCAAGCTGCTGGCCGCGGCCCACGTCTGCCTCGCCACAGCCCTGCTCGTGCTCAGGCTGACGTAGCATGGCCAGCGTGCGGGAAGAGGCCTTCGAGCTCGTTTTTGCGGGAGCAGTGGTCGCCGTTTTCGGCTCGACCGCGGCGGCCCTCTTCGGCCGCGTCTCCCGCGACGTGCTGCTTGCGCTCGCCCTCCTCGTCGGAGCCGCAGCGGGCGGCGCCTGGGTCGCCTTCGCGCTGGAGCCTGCGCAGAGCCTCGCGGTCGCGGCCGGCGGCTTGACCGTCTGCGCCGCGCTGCAGCTCGGAACGATTGCGCTGCGGCGACTCGTCGCCCGGACGAGGGACGTCGAGCGCCAGCTCGCCGAGGCCGAGCAGCGGCTCGACTCGCTCGTGACGCGGGAGACCGCAGCGCGCGCGGCGGAGATCGAGCGGACGCTAGCCCGTGCGCGCGCCGATTCGCTTTCGCGCCTCGTGGGCGAAGAGCGCCGGATCGCAGAGGAACGGCGGGCCGCGCTCGCCGAACGCGAGCGCAGGGCGAGCACCGAGCTGAGCGACGCCCTCGGCAAGGTCGAGCAGCGCATCGGTCGGCGGCTGGCCGAATGGACGGCCGACCTTGAGCGAACGGAGCAGACGCTGGCGACGCAGCTGTCGACGCTCGCCCATCGCCAGCAGCAGCTGATGGCCGACGCGCAGTCGCGGATCGCGCTCGACACGGAGCGGCTCGACACCGCCAGCGAAGCTCAGCGAGAGCGGCTTGCCACTTTCCAGGCCGAGTTCGAGCGGGCCGCGCGCGAGAACGCCCAGGGCGCCCACGAGGAGCTCGAGTCGCATGAGCGTGACCGGCGCCGCGCGCTGCACGAGGTCGCCGACCGGCTCCGGCAGCGCGAGCGGGAGCTGACCGAGCGCATCGCGGCCGAGGAGGCCGAGGCGATCCAGCGGATCCAGGCCGGCTTCGCGGATGTCGAGCGGCGCCAGCTCGACCAGCTCAAGCGAGTCGTGGAGCGCACCGCCAACAGCTTCTCCGAGGCCGTCTCGCAGCAGTTCGGCGTGGCGATCAAGAGCGCGCGGGAGGACGCCGCGCAACGCCTCTCGCGCGAGCTCGACCGGGCCGTTGCGCATTTCGCGAAGGAGGCTCAGAGCGTCTTGGCAGAGCGACTGGCACACGTCGCAGACGCAGGCGCCCAGCGGCTCGAGCGCAAGCTGTCGCAGATCGGCAACACACTCGAGCACGAGCGGGACGAGCTCGTCGCCGAGCTTCAGCGGCGAATCGGCGATGCCGAGGCCGACCTCCGCTCGCAGGTCCAGTCGCTGGCAGCCGATGCTGAAGCGGAGCGCACGGTTTTGAATGCGCGCCTCCAGGATCTGCAGCGCAAGATCGACGAGGCGCTCAACGACGCCGGGTCGAGGCTCGCCCCGACGTTTCGCGAACGCTGACCGAGGTAAACGCAAACTTCCGGGCGAAGGGTTCGTCTAGGAAATGACGAACTACCCGAACCACTGATGACACAAGTCGCCGAGACACCCAGGGACGAAAAGGCGAAGGTCGAGAGCTGGCGCTTGCACGTCTTGATGGAAGCCGGCTACCCCCTGCCCCTCGCGGAGAAGATCGCGCACAGCGAGGCAGACTTGCACCACGCGGCCGACCTGATCGCTCAGGGCTGCTCGCCCGAGACGGCCGCCGAGATCCTGATTTAGACACCGGCCGAGCGCCCCGTATCCTGAAGGGGTGAAGGTCGAGGCGATCGAATACGGCGACCGCCGCGTCTACTCCGTGGGCGCCTTCAACCGAGGAGTCGCCTCGTGGCTGGGTCGCCTGCCGACGGTCTGGGTCGAGGGCGAGGTCACGGAGCTGCGCCGCCAGGCGCGCTGGGCAAGTGTCTTCTTCACGCTCAAGGACCCGCAGGACGGATCGTGCCTGGGCGTCTCGATGCCGCGGGGCCAGTTCGACGCGCTCCAGCTCGACCTCACCGACGGTGACCGCGTACACGCCTATGGCCGGCCGGAGCTGTACGAGGTGCGGGGCGAGTTCCGGCTGCGGGCTCTTTCGCTCGAGCGCTTCGGCCTGGGCGACCACCTCGCGGCGCTGGAGCGGCTGAAGCGGAAGCTCGCCGCCGAGGGGCTCTTCGCGGCCGAGCACAAGCGCGCCCTCCCGTTCCTGCCACGCCGCATCGGTCTGGTGACCGGCAACGACGCCGCCGCCAAGCGCGATGTCCTGACCGTGATCACGACGCGCTTTCCGCCCGCCTCGGTGCTCGTCGCCGAGACCTACGTGCAAGGGCCGCGCGCTGCGAGCGCCGTGATCGAGGCTCTCGCGGCCCTCTGCGGCGAAGGCGTGGATGTAGTGGTCGTGGCCCGAGGCGGCGGCAGCTTCGAGGACCTGCTGCCTTTCAGCGACGAGCGGCTCGTCCGCGCAATCGCGGGTTGCCCGGTGCCGGTCGTGACGGCCGTGGGCCACGAGCAGGACATGCCGCTCTGCGACCTGGTCGCCGATGTGCGGGCCTCGACCCCGAGCGTCGCCGGCCGTCTGATCGTGCCCGATCTCGCCGAGCTCCTCGAGCGGCTCGGCCGCGCCCGCTCCGGCCTCGAGCGCGGAGCCCGGCGCAGTCTCGACCGCGAGCGCCAGCGGCTCGGCCGCGCCCACGACCGGCTCGGCCGCGCTCCCCGTCTTCTGCTCGAGCGGGGCCGCGCCAGGCTCGAGCACGCTTCCGGTCGCCTCCGCGCCCTTTCGCCGCAGTCAACCCTTGAGCGCGGCTACGCGATCGTGCGCACGAACGAGCAGATCGTCCGTTCCGGCCAGTCTGTCCGGCCGGGCGAGCGGGTCGAGGTCGAGCTGGCCGAGGGCGGCTTCGGGGCGCGCGTGGAGGAGACGATTTGAGCGACGAGCGCACCTTCGAGCAGGCCCAGCGCGAGCTCGAGGAGATCGTCCAGCGCCTAGAGAGCGGTGAGGCTCCGCTGGACGAGGCGCTCAAGCTCTGGGAGCGCGGCGAGGAGCTCTACCGCTTCTGCAGAGAGCGCTTGGACGCCGCCGAAGGCAAGATCGAAGAGCGGGCGGGTCGCGCCGAGGCCACCAAGCCCTAAAATGGGGCAATGGCACAGGCACCGGTAGAGCTCCTCGAGCGCGTTCCGCTCTTTGCGGACTTCGACCACCGCGATCTCGAGCGGCTCGCGCGCTCGTTCAAGGAGCGCACGTTCCAGTCAGGGAGCACCGTCGCGGGCGAAGGCCAGACCGGCGCGGGCTTCTTCGTGATCGAGAGCGGCGAAGCGACCGTGACCGTTCGGGACGCCGACCGCGGCAAGCTCGGTCCCGGCGACTACTTCGGCGAGATCGCCCTGATCGACGACGGCGCGAGAAGCGCGACCGTCACCGCCGATAGCGACCTCCGCTGCTATGGCCTCACCTCGTGGGAGTTCCGTCCGCTGGTCGAGTCGAACGCCTCGATCGCCTGGAAGCTCCTCGAGACGATGGCCGAGCGGCTGCGGGCCGCTCAACGCTGACCGCCGAGCTCACCGACGCCGCCCTCGTCGCACGCTGCCGTGAAGGCGATGACGAGGCCTGGCGCGAGCTTGTCGACCGCTTCTCTCGTTACGTCTACGCGATCGCAGTCCAGGGATTCCGGCTGTCGCCGCACGACGCGGAGGACGTCTTCCAGGACGTGTTCGCGCGGGTCTACGAGCGGCTCGACTCGCTCCGCGACGACGATGCAGTTCGCCCCTGGATCGCTCAGCTCACGCGGCGCCTCTGCATCGACCGCATGCGCTCGGGCACACGTGAGGCCGAGACCGAGGTCGGCGACCTCGCGGATCAGCCCGCCGACGATGTTCTCTCGGAGCTCGAGGAGGCGTTCGACGTGCACGAGGCCCTCGCGGAGCTGCCCGAGCATTGCCGAGTGATCCTCGACCGATTTTTCGCCCAAGACGAGAGTTACCGGACGATTGGAGACAGCCTCAGCCTGCCCGCCGGGACGATCGCCAGCCGCATCTCGCGCTGCCTCGACAAGCTTCGGACGGTCTTCGAGGGAAGAAACAACCTCCCACTCCCGTCCAGTGAGCAGGTGACGTGATGACCAGCTACGACGCAGAGACACTCGCACGGCTGATCGGGATGCTTCCCCCGGCCCCGGTGGGCTGGGTGCAGGCAGCACAGGAGCTGCCGGCAGCGAAAGCGGAGATCGACCAGATCGTCGTGCGGGCTCAGGCAGACGCCGAGTTTCGCGCCACGCTCCTCGCCGACCTCGAGGCCGCGCTTCAAGCAGAGGGCATCGAGCCAGAGCCGCGTGTGGTCGACAAGGTCCGCCGCCTCCTCGCAGACAACTAGCCGCTGCGTCCACGTAGGATCGGGCGGTGGCCGAGCAAGAGCCCGCACGCGATCACGCCGAGAGCCTCCCCGCCTGGAGCCTTGCGGCCGGCGGCGGCGACCAGATCTCGATAGGGGACAAATGGCCTGACCAAGTCACGCGGGAGTGGGCCTGGGGCGGCTCGACCGGCAAGGGCGTGCGCGTCTGCATCCTCGACAGCGGCGTCGAGGCCGGCCACCCGCTCGTGGGCGCGATCGACCAGGCGGTGGCGTTCAACCGCGTCGGGGAGGAGGACGAAATCGAGCTCGTCGAGGACACCGAGGGCGATCTCTGCGGCCACGGCACGGCCTGCGCCGGGATCGTCCGCGCGCTCGCGCCCGACTGCACGCTGATCAGCGCGCGCGTGCTGGGGGCGGGATTCAAGGGCAGCGGGCCCGTGCTGCTCGGAGGGCTGCGCTGGGCGGTCGAGCAGCGCTTCGACGTGATCAACATGAGCCTCTCGACCACGAAACGGCAGTTCGCGGGGTTGTTGCACGAGCTCGCCGATAGCGCGTACTTCCGCAACACCGTGCTCGTGGCCTCGGCGCACAACATGCCGGTCGAGAGCTACCCCTGGCGCTTTTCGTCCGTGATCTCGGTCGGGAGCCACGAGGAGCCGGAGCCGGACACGTTCTTCTACAACCCCGCCCCGCCGGTCGAGTTCTTCGCACGCGGAGTCGGCGTCGAGATCGCCTGGCTCGGCGGCGGCAAGATCCTCTCGACCGGCAACAGCTTCGCGACCCCCCACATGAGCGGCATCTGCGCGCTGATCATGGCCAAGCATCCTGAACTGACGCCGTTCCAGCTGAAGAACGTGCTCTACCTGACCGCCAACAACGTGGGAGGAGGGCGATGAGCGACGACCTGAGAGCTGCCGTCGCGGCGGGCGCGCTGGGTTCCGAGGACTCGTATCGCGCGCTGCTGCAGTCGATCGTGGAGGTCGCCCGGGCGATCTTCGGGGCCCGCGCCTCCTCGGTCTTCCTCTTCGACGAGCCATCCGACGAGCTCGTCTTCGAGGCCGTCGCCGGCGAAGGCGCGGGCGACCTCGTCGGCCAGCGCTTTCCCTCGAGTACGGGCATCGCCGGCTGGGTGCTCGTGACGCGCCAGCCGCTCGTGGTCGAAGAGCTCGAGAACGATCCTCGCTTCGCACGCGAGGCCGCGGAATCGACCGGCTTCGTGCCGAAGGGGATCATGGCCGTGCCGCTCCTGTACGAGGACAACGCGCTCGGCGTGCTCGAGGTGCTCGACCGGCCGGCGAACGCCGCCTTCTCGCTCGCCGAGATGGAGCTGCTCGGGCTCTTCGCGAACGAGGCTGCGATCGCCCTCGACCTGTTGCAGAAGGCGCGGGCGGCGCGGTCGGTGCTCGAGTCCGAGGGCGGCGAGGCCGAGGCGGTCGCGCGGTTCGTGTCGTTGCTCGCCGACGCGGAGCCGGAGCGCAAGGAAGCCGCGCTGCGCTTGCTGCGGGCTCTCGAACAGCTTCTGCAGGAACGCTAAGGGGGAGCCTCTCGGCTCCCCCTTAGGCGACTGGACTGAGCTCGAAGTCCTAGCCGTGTTGCGGCTTGCCGACCTGCGGTGCTCCGAACTGCGCGTGGGCCTCGACGTCGTCCTCGTCGTCGTCCTTGCCGACCTGCGGGGCTCCGACCTGCGGGGCGCCGAAGTTCGAGTGCGCCTCGACGTCGTCGCCTTCGTCCTCGCGACCGACCTGCGGGGCGCCGACCTGCGGGGAGTGATGCTTATGAGCCTCGACGTCGTCGCCCTCGTCCTCGCGACCGACCTGCGGGGCGCCTACTTGCGGGGCGTGATGCTTGTGGCCCTCGACGTCTTCGTTCTCGTCGTTCCTGGTGTCCTCTGGCCGATCTTCCATCGAACTGCCTCCTTGTCGACTTGCTGAACTTGCACACTAGACGGTGCTGGTCACGGAAATCTTCCCGCCGCCGCTTCAAAAACGCAATGGGTGCTGACATCCTGCGCCCGTGAGCCGTTTGCGGGAGCGCCTTCGCGAGTCATCGCGCGCCATGCGCGAGGTCTACCGAAACCCTCAGTTGCGGCGGCTGCAGCTCGCCTGGGCGGGGTCGATTATCGGCAGCTGGGCGTACGCGATCGCGCTCGTCGTCTACGCGTACAGCCACGGCGGGGCTTCCGCGGTCGGGCTGGTCGGGCTGATTCGTTGGCTTCCTGCCGCCGTGGCCTCGCCGTTCGCGGCAATCCTCGGCGACCGCTATCCGCGCGTCCCGGTGATGCTCGGCTCCGACTTGCTCCGCGCGGCGGGGCTGACGGGAATGGCGGTCTGTGTACTCACGCATGCGCCGATCGAGGCCGTTTACGCCCTGGCCGCCGCGGTGGCCGTGACCACAACCGCCTTCCAGCCCGCGCAAGCCGCGATCTTGCCGTCCCTGGCACGGACGCCCGAGGAGCTGACCGCCGCCAACGTCAGCTCGAGCACGATCGAGAGCCTCGGCTTCTGCGTGGGGCCGGCGCTCGGAGGTGTGCTGCTCGCCGTCTCCACGGTCTGGGTGGTGTTCGCGGTCACGGCGGGCACCTTCCTCTGGTCGGCGCTCCAGCTCACGCGCTTGCTCAGGACGACCGAGCCGCCCTTGCGACGGGAGGAGACGCACCTCCTGGACGAAGCGGCGGCCGGCTTCCGGGCGATCGCGCGCGATCGCCGGCTGCGGCTCGTGGTTGGGCTCTTCTCCGCGCAGACGCTCGTGAACGGCGCGTTCTCCGTCCTCGTCGCCGTGTCCGCGCTCGAGCTGTTGAAGCTCGGCCCCTCCGGCGTGGGCTATCTGAACGCGGCCGTCGGGGTCGGCGGCCTTATCGGCGGCCTCGTCTCGCTGACGTTGGTCGGCCACCGGCGCCTTGCCACGACCTTTGGGATCGCCGTCGCCGGCACCGGTGGGCCCTTGCTGTTGCTCGGCGCCTTCCCCAACACCGGCATGGCGCTTGCGGTGTTCGGCCTGATCGGGCTCGCGATCATCGTCGAGGACGTCTCGGGCTTCACGCTCCTCCAGCGCAACACGCCGACCGAGGTGCTGTCCCGGGTCTTCGGCGTTCTGCACAGCCTCTTTTACGGGACCGTCGCCCTCGGCGCGATCCTCGCTCCGGTGCTGATTGACGCGATCGGCGTGCGCTGGGCGCTCGTGGTCGCCGGCTCCTTGCTGCCCGCGATCTCCGTGCTCACCCACGCAAGCCTCGCGGAGCTCGACGCGGCGCCCTCACACGATCGCGAGCTGGAGCTGCTCCGGTCGATCCCGATCTTCGCGCCGCTCTCGCCGCCCGTGCTCGAGCAGCTCGCATCCCGGCTGGTGCCGGCGCACGTGAGTGCCGGCGAGGAAATCATCCGCCGAGGAGAGCACGGCGACCGCTTTTACATCATCGCCGGAGGCGAGGTCGAGGTGGTGCTGGACGAGGGCGCGCCGCGCCGCGAGGGACTCGGCTCCTACTTCGGCGAGATCGCCCTGCTCCACGATGTTCCCCGCACCGCCACCGTGCGAGCCGCGACGGACGCCGAGCTCTACGCGCTCGACCGGGAGGACTTCCTGGGCGCGGTCACCGGCCACGCCGGCAGCGCCCAGGCGGCCGAGGCCGTGGTGGGCTCTCGCTTGGGTATCTCGACCGTGTAAGAATCCGCGGGTGGCCGGACCGTCCGTCGAGCTCCTCCAGCGAATTCCGCTCTTCACGGAGCTCAAGCCGCGCGAGCTCGAGCACCTGAGCGCCTCGTTCAAGGAACGCACCTTCGATCCCGGCGACACAGTCGCCATCGAGGGAGAGGGCGGCGCAGGCTTCTTCGTGATCGAGAGCGGCGAGGCGTCCGTCACCGTCCACGGCGACGAGCGCGGCCGCCTCGGCCCGGGCGACTACTTCGGGGACGTGGCGATGATCGACCAGGGTGACCGTACCGCCTCGATCACGGCGGAGTCCGAGCTGAGGTGCTACGGCCTCACGTTCTGGGACTTCCGCCCGATCGTCGAGAACGAGCCCCGCATCGCGTGGCCGCTGCTTCAGGCGATGGCGAAGCGGCTACGCCAAGCCGAGGCCGAGGGCTAGCTCCTCCAGATCGTCGGCGGCGCGTGAGCGATCGCCGCTGAGGGCCACCGCCTCGATCCTGTCCTCGACGCGCCCGCCGAAGAGCACGCACGGCACACCCAGCTCCTCGCTAATCCGTAGCGCCTCGCCCGGGGCCTTCCCCTCGAAGGTCATGCGGTCGACCGCGCCCTCGCCCGTGACGACGAGATCTGCGGCCACCACCCGTTCGCGGAAGCCGATCGCCTCGAAGACGTAGAGCGCTCCCGGCACGAGCTCGGCGCCGAGCGAGGCGAGCGCCGCGCCGAGCCCCCCCGCAGCGCCGCCGCCGGGAAGCTTCGCAAGCGAGTGTGCGTGATCGAGCAGGACAAACCGCTGCTCAAGGTCGAGCACGTCATCAGCGAGCGCTCCCTTCTGCGGCCCGAAGAGCCGGGGGGCCTCCAGCAGTGTGGCTCGCACGTCGCAGAGAACGGTCGTCGGCCCCGGCAACTCGTCGAGAACCTCGAGGAGCCCGGCGCCGCCGTCCATCGTGGCCGTGCCGCCGAGGCACACCAGCAACCGCGGACAAGGGCCGATCAGGGCGAGCAGCTCGCCGAGCCCGCGACTCGAGGCAGCCTGCACGTCCAGCCGCTCCGGGTCGAGCGGCAGCACCTCGGCGCTCTCGACGACGACGGTGTCGTCTGCAAGCTCCCGGATTGGCGCCTCCCGCGGCCGCCCGAAGGCGTCGTCCACCTGCTCGACCCGCACCAGCCCCGCGCCGAGCACCTCGGCGGTCCCCTCACCCCCGTCGGCGATGGGCAGCTCCTCGACCTCGGCGCCGGCACGCCGGAAGCCGCGGGCCAGTGCGGCAGCGGCCTCGCCCGCCGAGAGAACGCCTTTGAGGCTAGCCGGGGACGCGAGCGCGAGCACGAGCCCTGTCTTCCCGAGCCTCGGCGACTTCGGACGGATCGTCGGGCACCTCCGCCTGGGCCGCGGCGGGCATCCGCCGCAGCATCGCGAACGAGAGCCCCTCGCGCGCGAGGAAGATCAGGCCCACGCCGACGCCGACCGAAGCCTCGATCGCCTGGAGCCCGAAGCCGTACGCGATCGCCTTCCCAGCTGGGACGCCGTACGAGCGCAACGGCAATGCGATCGCCGCCTGCAACAAGCCGATGTTCCCGGGCCAGAGCGGAAACAGCGTCGCCACGTTCATCAGCAGCAACACGATCCCTGCCGCCGGGAGCGGCGCGTGGATGTCGAAGGCCCGCATCGCCGTGTACACCGCGAAAAACTGGCAGAGCCAGCCGAGGCACTGGAAGAACGCGGCCACGGCCGCCGGCCCCGGTGCGTGCAGCACGCCGAGGCCGTGACGGCCCATTTCGACCAGGCGGCGGATCGGCCCGAGACCCTCCACCACCGACTGGCGGCGGTGCCGAGCGCTTGCGAAGGCGAATGCGAACAGCCCGAAGCCGACTGCCATCACGACGGCAAGACTTGTGATCGCCCAGTGCGGGATCCGCGCCGTCAGCAGCACGTAGAGGATCAGCCCCACCGCCGGAACGAGGTCGAAGAGCCGGTGGGCGAACACCGTCCCAACGAGTGCCGCCCACGTTCCGCTTTGGCCGTTCCCCTGGAGCCGGAGCTTCCGCGTCAGCACGGCCACGCGCGCGAGCTCACCGATTCGCCCCGGCAGCACCGCGTTCGCGAACAGGCCGACCGAGAAGGCCGAGAAGACGAGCATGTAGCTCGGGTGCGGCGGATCCATCGCCTGCTTGATCACGGTGCGCCATGCAGCCGCCCGCACGACGACCGAGAGCAGGTTGAGCCCGATCGCCGCCGCTACCCAGTACCAGCGGACGGCGTCGAACGCGTGCCAGACCTGGTTCCAGTCCGGGCCGCGCCACCACATCAGGGCCACCACGCCGGCTGCGGCGGCGAGCACCACCATCACCCGGAGCAGCGGAGTCCCCGGGATCCGGTATTTCATGCGAGGCCCTCGTAGATGTCCGAGAGCCGCCGGGCGATGTCGTCCCACGAGTAGCGCTCCTGCGCGAGGCGTCGCGAGGCGGCCGCGAACCGCTGCCGCCGCCGCTCGTCTGCGAGCAGGCTCGCGACCGCGTCCGCCAGCGCGCCCGGATCTCCCGGCGGGACGAGCAGGCCCGTCTCGTCGGTCATGACGTCACGGTACCCCGATATGTCCGACGCCACCACCGGCGTCGCGCACGCGAACGCGCGCGTGAGCACCATCCCGAAGCTCTCGCCACCGAGCGACGGCGCCACCAGCGCCTTGGCAGCCACCAGCTCCGCCGTGAGGTCCTCCTGGCTGAGGAACCCGAGAGCGTCGATCCCTTCCGTGTCGCGCTCGCCCACGCGCGAGAGCGCCAGCCGCACCATCAGGGGGTCGGCGCCGACGAGCCGCAGGCGCGCACCGGTGCGCCGGTGGATCTCCGGCCAAGCGCGCAGCAGCGCCGGCATACCCTTGCGCCGATCGTGCCGGCCGATGAAGACCACCCGGTTCTCGCGCCCGCCGGCCTCGGCCTCCGGGGGAATCAACACGCCGTTCGGGATCACCTCGTAGTCGCCCGGGAACCAGCGCGCAACGGAGACTCTGGCCGCCTCGGACACCGCGATTCGGTGGTCGATCCGATCCATCAGGAAGCCCCAGACCGGCCGGCCCGCATGCAGCCAGCCGAGCCCGCCCGAGGCGTGGAAGGTCGCAACCACAGGGCAGCGCGCCCAGGCCATCACCGCGGTGCAGACGACGGGAGTCATCGGCTCGTGCAGGTGCAGCAGGTCGAAGCGCTCGCGCTCGAGGATGCGCTTGATCCGAGGCACCGCGGCCGGGCTGAGGATGATGTTCGGCAGGGCGCCGTTCGCCGGGACGATCACCGAGCGCCCAACCGGGATCACGCCGGGCGGCGGCTGCCCGTGCCGCCCATGCCGGGGGTGCAGCACGCGCGTGAAGCTGCCGGGTGGATCGTGCCCCATCAGCGTTCGCGTCTCGACCCCCAGCCGCTGCAGCGCCTCGGCCTTCAGCTCTGCGTGCTCCGGGACTGCACCCCAGTAGGACCACGAATATGGGACGACGATTCCGACCTTCACCGCGCTACGGATACTGACGTAGGCTGCCGGCCGTGCGCGTCGCCGTTGGAGACACCCACCTCTACTTCGACGTCGAGGGCATGGGGCTCGTCCCCGACGGGCCGACGATGCGGGAGCGGCCCGTCGTCGTCTGTCTGCACGGCGGCCCCGGGTTCGACCACAGCATGATGAAGTCGGCACTCGCGCCGCTGGCCGAGGTCGCCCAGCTCGTCTTCCCCGACCACCGCGGCCAGGGACGCAGCGACCCGAGCGAGCCCGCGCACTGGAACCTCGACACCTGGATCGACGACCTGCGCGGCTTCTGCGGGGCGCTCGGCCTCGAGCAGCCGATCATCCTTGGCCAGTCATTCGGCGGGGTCGTGGCTATGGGCGCCGCGATCCGCTACCCGGACCTGCCGGGGAAGCTGATCGTCTCGAGCAGCATTGCGAAGTTCCGGCTCGACCGCGCCCTGCCGATGTTCGAGAAGCTCGGAGGGGCAGAGGCCCGGGCCGTGGCGGAGCGGTACCTGACTGACCCGAACCAGGAGCATCTCGACGAGTTCATGGCGGTCTGCCTGCCGCTCTACAACGCCTCACCGCTCGACCCCGACGTGATCGCGCGCGTGGTCAGGCGCGAGGAGGTCGGCTTCCACTTCTTTCGCGGCGAGGCGTTCACCTACGACTGGTTCGCCGATTTGGGCCGGATCAAGGCACCGACGCTGATCCTCGCCGGCGAGCTCGACCCGATCACGACTCTGGCCGACCACGAGGACATCGCCGCGGCAATCCCCGACTCACGGCTGGAGGTCTTCGCAGGCGCGGGTCACGGAGTCTTCCGCGACAAGCCGCGGGAGGCGCTCGCGGTCATCCGCGACTTCATCGTCGCAGACCCCCTCGAGCGGAGCTCACCTGTTCGGACGTGAAACGTCCTGACGTAGCCTCCCGTCCGTGCACCGGCTCACCAAGGCTCAGGCCCGGCGCATCGCGGTGCGCGCGCAACTACTCGACGCACCTGGGCATACCGAGCTGCTTCCGGTCGTGCAGCAGCTGACGATGCTGCAGATCGACCCGACTGCGGCCATCGCGCCCAGTGCGGACCTTGTCGCCTGGAGTCGACTCGGGTCGGCGTACGAGCCGGCTCACCTCAGGCAGGCCCTGGAGCAAGACCGCACACTCTTCGAGCACAACGCCCTGGTGCGGCCCATGAGCGACCTTGGCCTCTACCTCGCCGGCGCCGCCGACTGGCCGACCCGCCAGGGCTTGCGTGTCTGGCTCCGCGACAACGACGCGTTCAGGCGCGACATCCTGGACCTGCTTGGCAGCTCTGGGCCGATGAGCTCACGCGACATCCCGGACACGTGCGTGGTGCCGTGGGCCTCGACCGGATGGACGAACAACCGCAACGTCACCCAGATGCTGGAGTTCCTGATGATGCGCGGCGAGGTCGCAATCGCCGGTCGCGCCGGGCGGCAGCGATTGTGGGACCTGGCCGAGCGGGTGTACCCGGCCGATCTCGTCGTCCCGTCGGTCGAGGAGGCTCACCGGGCGAAGAACGAGCGGCGGCTCCGCGCGCTCGGCATCGCCCGGCAGAAGACAACCGCCGTGCCGGTCGAGCCGTGGGACGTCGGCGAGGCGGGCGAGGCCGCCGTGGTCAAGGGCACAATGGGCGAGTGGCGCGTCGACCCCGCCGCGCTCGACGACGCCTTCGTAGGGCGTACGGCACTGCTGTCGCCGTTCGACCGGCTCGTCCACGACCGGGTCCGCGCCCGCGAGTTATTCGACTTCGAGTACACCCTCGAGATGTACAAGCCCGCGGCCAAGCGCCGCTGGGGCTACTTCGCGCTTCCCGTACTCCACCACGACCGGCTGGTCGGGAAGGTCGACGCCATCGCCGACCGCAAGGCCTCGGTCTTGCGAGTGCATGCGATCCACGAGGACGTGAGGTTCACCGGCACGATGACGAGGGCCGTGCAGGCCGAGCTCGAGGACTTGGCCTCCTGGATCGGGCTCGATGCGGTCGAGCAGGCCTAGAACCTCGACACGGAGCCAAGAGCCCCCGCAAGTGTGCACAACCGCAGGCGTCGCCTTGTAGGGTTCGCTCCCCCGTCAGCGAACAACTGGAGCGTAGATGCTTGTCCTCCTGCTCGTCATCATCTTGGTACTCGCGCTGGCCGGAGGCATCTTCATCAGCAAGTTCCTCTTCTTGCTGCTCCTCCTGCTGCTCCTGCTGCTTCTCCTGCGCGGACGCTTCTAACTAGCCGGCTAGAGCCTCGAGCTCGCGGCGCGTCCGCACCACCATCGTCTCGAGGTCGGCCACGAGCTCGGCGTCGACCGAATTGTCGGCAGCCCTGAAGGCCTGCAGCGCTGTCTCACACGTGGCGAGTAGGATCGCGAGCATCGCTGCGTCTCGAGAATCTGCCGGCATCACACGTGTCTACCCGCTCGTCGATGGGCCCGAGACTCCGTGCGTGTCGAGTGCGTTGAACTAAAAGTGGACGAACGTGAACGCCGACTCGCGCAGAACGAGGCGCTCTTCCGAGAGGTGAACGAGCGCGTCGAGACCCTGGCCCACAAACTCGGGCCGAACGTTCCCTACGAGTTCCTCTGCGAGTGCGCGAACGCCGAGTGCACCTTCCGCATCAGCCTCCCGCTGTCGGTGTACGAGACGGTGCGCGCAGACCCTCACCAGTTCGTCGTGCTGCCCCTTCATTACACACCGGAAATCGAGGACCTGGTCCTCGAGGAAAAGGCGTATTGGGTCGTCCGCAAATCGGGTGAGGCGGGCGAATATGTCGAGCACCTCGATCCGCGCAGCCGATAAGCCATTTCACACGAGGCGGGCCGTCCGGCCAATCAACGGGCCGGTGTAGCCTTGCGCGAGATGGCCGAGGTTCTGCTCTTTCACCACGCCCAAGGGCAGACGCCGGGTTTCCTTGCCTTTGCGGACGACCTGCGGGCAACCGGCCACCACGTCCACACCCCGGATCTCTACGACGGCAAGACGTTTTCTACGCTCGACGATGGCGTCGGCCATGCCAAGCAGGTCGGCTTCGACACGATCCTCGAGCGTGGTCGACTCGCTGCCGAGAGCCTGCCGAAGGAGCTCGTCTACGCCGGGTTCTCGCTGGGGGCGATGCCGGCACAGATGCTGGCCCAGACGCGCCCCGGCGCCAAGGGAGCCTTGCTGTTCCATTCGGCCATTCCTCCCTCGGAGTTCGGCGTCCCGTGGCCGGAGGGCCTCCCGCTGCAGATCCACATCATGGAGGCCGACCCGTGGGCCCTCGAGGGAGACCTCGACGTCGCCCGCGAACTCGACGAGACGGTCGAGAGCGCGCAGCTGTTCCTCTATCCAGGGGATCGACACCTGTTCGCCGACAACAGCCTCCCAGACTACGACGAAGGCGCCGCCGCTCTGCTCGAGGAACGCGTGCTCGCGTTCTTGAGAAGCATCGCGACTAGCGGCGCGTGAGCCTGAATCGTCGTGGCTCGTGCGTCAACGCGGCCGCTTGTCAGACCGAGGCACGTGCTACCGAGCGCGTTCTAGAGGTGCCCTCCCGCGTCTAGGGGCCGCGGGGACGGCACGTGAGTTCTGGTTTCGCGCCGCCATAACGATCGGAAAAATCTGCGCTACGATCCCCCCTCGTGCGGAGGGGGGTCTCTATCGATGTGTGTTCCGCTTGCCCGAAGACCTACGGGCGAGTGTCGGACCAGCCCCCCAGTCACGGAGCCTCAATTCCGAGATCGTGCGAGCGCAGCTTCCGCGCGGCCACGGTCGAAAATCGAGAAAGCGCATGACACAACGGGAGGGACAAGCATGAGGAATGGGTCTCGCAGGCCACTTGCGGTCGCAGCGACGGTGCTCATCCTGGCTGTGGCGGCCGGCATCGTCGCGGCAGCCACACGCTCGGACGCGTCGCCGTCGTTCCGCGAGAAGCTGGTGCAGAAAGTCGCGCATCCGGCCGGTCAGGGTTTGTCGCAGCCTAGGGGCGACGAGTCGGCGGAGCTGCTTGCTGCGCAAAAGCAGTGGGAGAGCCAGCGGACGCAGGGGAGCGTAGTGGCTCCCGGAGCGTATTCAGCAGCCTTCAGCAGCCTGGAGGGGCTGCCTTCGGCCGGCGGCACATGGTCGGAGCTCACGCGGCGGCCGTACGACGCGGATGACCCCGACTACCGCGACTACTACTCGAACTCGAGCGTTGGCTCGGGTCTCGTCACCGGCCGCGTAACCGGCCTAGCCGCGGACGGAAGCGGGTACGTGTACGCAGCTGGCGCGGACGGCGGCGTCTGGCGCTCGACGACGGGCGGCGGCAATTGGAGGCCGATCGCCGACTCCTTGCCGACGCTGTCCTCGGGTGACCTCGAGCTCGCTCCGGACGGCTCGCTCTGGTACGCGACGGGCGAGGCGAACACCGGCGGCACGAGCTACGTCGGAACCGGTGTGTACCGGCTCGCGAGTCCGAAGACGGGCCAGTTCGCCCGCACCGACCGCATTGGTGGCAGCGAGCTCGAGTCGACGACGATCCACTCGATCCGCTTCGCCAACGGCAAGGCGTGGATCGCCTCGCTGCGCGGGATCTATTCGCATCCGCTCGGCAATTACTCCGCTGCGTGGACGCGTGTTTGGTCGCCGCAGGAGAGCTATCTCCCAGGTGGCTCGAACGATGACGCGCAGAACGCCGCCTACATGAACATCGTCAACGACCTCGTGATCGACCCGAACGACTCGAGCCACATGCTCGCGGCCGTCGGCTGGCGCTCAGGCGCGGCCTACAACGGCTTCTACGAATCCACGACCGGTGGAACCACGTGGACGAAGATCAACCCGGCGGGCGGCATCGACGGCACCGACATCGGCTACGCGAACTTCGCGTACGCGAAGGACGGCAAGACCCTGTACGTGATGAATCAGTCGCCGCGGAAGCTGAACTCGCTCGGGTTCCAGCAGACGCTGCTCGACGGTGTCTACGTCTCCCAGAACGGCCTCGTCGGGCCCTGGAACCGGATCGCGACCTCCGACAAGCTCGGGTCGACGTCCACCGGATCGGCCCTCGCTAACGTCCTCGGCCAGGGCTACAGCCCGGGGATCCAGGCGTGGTACAACCAGTTCATCGCGGTCGATCCGGCCGACGCCAACCACGTCTTCGTGGGGCTCGAGGAGATCTACGAGACCAAGGACGGCGGAATTTCTTGGCACACCATCGGTCCGTACTGGAACTACGGGCTGCCATGCTGGCGCCCGGACGCTCTGTACCCGCCGAACGGCAACGGCCCGTGCCCGCAGGGAACGCATTCGGATCAGCACGCGATCGCCTTCGGCACCGTTGCCGGAACTCCGACGATGTTCGTCGGCAACGACGGCGGCGTCTACCGTCGGCCGCTCTACGGTCAGATCAACTCCAATGGGAACGCGATCGATTGGCTCAGCCTCAACGACGGCACGATCGATGCGCTCCAGTACTACTACGTCGGCGTCGGCAAGCTCAACGCAGACGACGCGCAGCGTCCCGACCTGCAGTCCGGCGACAACGTGCTCGTCAGCGGCGGCCTCCAGGACAACGGCGGCTCGCTGCTCAGGCCTGGTGCCCCGAAGATGGTCTCCAACTTCGGCGGTGACGGCGGAGACGTGCTCGTCGACCCGAACGACGGCTGCAACATCGTCCAGGAGTACATCTACCTGTCGATGGAGGTCACGAAGACCTGCGCGAATCCGGGCAACCCGGAGGCGTTCCTCGACAAGACGAAGGCCACGACCATCGACATCTCACCGCCGGACGTGAACGCGCAGTTCATCGCGCCCTTCACGGCGAACGACAAGAACGTCGGCCAGTGGCTGGCTGCCGGTAACTCGATCTGGTACCAGGACAAGGGATTCGACATCACGTCCGGCTCCCAGTGGCAGCGCGTGAAGACGCTCTCGTCCTCGAGCCAGACGTTCACGGCAGTTGCCTACTCCGGGAGCAAGGCACTCGCCACGTGGTGTGGCCCGTGCTCGAACAGCACCGCGGCGACGTTCGCCCGCGGGGCCACAGTCGGCACGTTCGCGAACGGCAGCTGGACGTGGAAGGACGTTGCCTTCCAGCCCGCTTTCCCGAACCGCTACCTCCAGGGCGCCGCGATCAACCCGAACGACGAGAACGACATGTTCATCGTCGTGAACGGGTTCTCGCGCCGCTTCTCGGAGGGCCCGGGAGCAGGCCTCGGCCACGTCTACGAGTCGAAGGATGGCGGAGCAACGTGGACGAACATCTCGGAGAACTTCCCCGACATTCCGTCCAGTGACATCGTGGTCCTGAACAGCGGCGGGCTCGTGGTCGCAACGGACCTCGGCGTCGTCTACCGGGCGCCGAATGCGACCTCCTGGTCGCGGCTCGGCCCGAATCTGCCGGTCACGACGGCGATGGATCTCACCGTCGGGCCCGACGGGAACATCTACGTCGCGACGCACGGGCGCGGAATCTGGCGGATCCCGGCGAGGGGACTCTAAGCTCCCCTTCGTAGCGCAACGGAAAGGGCCGCCTTCGGGCGGCCCTTTCCTTTTCACCGTGGCCGGAGCGGGCCCAAGGTCGCGCTGAGAAAGCCGGACCGCGGGCTCCCAAGAAAACCGAGGATCCCCTCTCGGCCCTGCCGAAACTAGACTCACTGAATGTTCGAGGACGGCCTCGCCGAGCTGCACACCCACCTCGGCGCGTCGGTTGCCTCCGAGATCCTCTGGAGCCTCGCGCACGAGCAGGGGATCGCCCTCCCCGTCAAGGACTACTGGGAATTCGACGCCCTCGTCACGATCTCCGACCCACGCCGCGTCGACAGCCTCGACGCGCTCGACCAGATCTACCATTGGACGGAGTTGATCCAATCGAGCCCGCTCGCCGTGGAGCGCTCGGTGCACACCGCGATCGGCGGCGCCTACCGTTCGCAGGGGATCACCACACTCGAGCTCCGCTTCAACCCGATGAAGCGCAATCGCGGCGGCGAGCGCGATCTCGACCACATCATCATGGCCGCCTCGCGCGGCCTCGACCGCGCCAGCCTCGAGTACCCGCAGGTGCGCGCGGGGCTGATCCTGATGATGGACCGCACCTTCGACGAGCGGCAGAACGCGATCATCGTCGAGAAGGCGATCCGCTACGCCTCGCGGGGGATCGTCGGGATCGACATCGCCGGCCCGCGCCCCGACGGGGGCCGCTATCCCTACCGCGAGCTGGCTCCGCTGATCGAAGAGGCGCGCAACGCCGGCCTCGGCGTGACCATCCACGTCGGCGAGGAGGGCGAGGAGCACGGCGACGCGGAGATCGGAGAGGTCGTCGAGCACCTGCGGCCGGACCGGATCGGGCACGGCATCCTCGCCGCGCGCAACCCGGAGCTGATGGCGGCAATCCGCGAGCAGGAGATCGTCCTCGAGATCTGCCCCACCTCGAACCTGCTCACGCGCGCGCTCGCCGACGAGCAGACACTGCGTCAGACCTTCCGCGCGTTCGTCGAGCACGGCGTCCCGTTCACGATCGCCACCGACGGGCCCGAGATGATGCGCACCCACCTGCGCGACGAATTCGAGCTTCTGAAGCGAATCGAGGCGCTGGACGAGGACGAGCTACACGACGCGAACGCGCGCGGGCACGAAGCGAGCTTCGTTCATGCGGACTCGGCGAGAAGCGCTTCGCCGTCGCGCACGTAGCGCGTCGCCCCGACCTCGCGCCAGAACGCGAGCGCCGGGGTGAGCTCGGCGTCGGCCTCCGCCCGCTTCCCCTGCCCGACCAGTTCCTTGGCGGCCCTCAGCCGCGCGTAGGCCTCACCGGGCCGATAGCCGATCTCCGCGAGCACGTCGGCCGCCCGCCGGAAGTCGCCCGTGCAGATCGCAATTCCGGCCTCTGCCCAAGGTCGGTCGGCCGAGCGCTCCAAGAGCGGCGCGTACTCCGCGCCGAGCCCGAGGTCGTGCATGACCCAGGCGGCGTCCACGATGATCGTGTCGTTCATGACGTGGACGAACCGTTCGCCATGCTCGAGCGCCTCGTGCGCGAGCGTCAACGCCTCGGGACCGCGCCCCTCGTCGAGCAGCCCAACGGCCCTTCCGAGGAGCGCCTGGCTGAGAAGCTGCGCCTCGTTGACCCGCCGGGCATGCTCGAGCCCCTTCTCCCCATCCTCGGAGGCCCCGGCAAGGTCTCCGGCAGCGCGACGCATCCAGGCCCGAACGGAGCGCACCGGAGATTCGAGGTAATGCGGGTTCCCGGCTTCCACCTCCGCGATGAACTGCTCGACGGCCTGCGCCGCCTCCGACCACTTGCCCTGGATGAAGGCAAAGCTGCCGGTGAGCATGAGAGTCCACCGCCGCTCGGTCTCGGTGGAGTACCGTTCCAGGTTCCGCTGCATCACCGAGAACGTCTCGAGCGCCGCCTCGAGCTGCCCGAGGCCGAGCTGCTTTTCCATGTAGTTGTTCAGGGCGGTGTGAAGCCGGTCGTAAGCATGGACCTCTGTAGCCAGCCGGATCGCCTCCGCGAAATCGTCGAAGCCGCCCTGGTCACCGAGGGTCAGGCGCGTGTAGGCCCGTGTCTCGAGCAGACGCACCCGCATATCGCCGAGCCCGAGCCGTTCCGCCGCCGGAAGCGCTTCGGTCGCGAGGTCTCGCGCCTCGCGATGCCGACCGTCGAACCCGTGCCTCGCGGCCTGGTTGGCGATCGCTCCGACCCGTGCCGGCGAATCCGCCTGATCGCCAACCAGATCGAGAGCCCGCTCGACGTAGGCGTCGTGGCGCTCAATGTCCCCGTGTGACCAGAGCACACGGCTGAGGATGACCGCTGCATCCGCCGCCGCTTCGATCTCGCCGGCCGCTTCGAGCTCGTCCACGGCCGCCTCCATCAGGTCGAGCCCCTCGCCGCCGGAAAAGGCGCGCGCGCGGCCGAGGCGGAATCGGAGGTGCGGACGTTCCGGGTCGTCAGCCGGCCAGAGCTCGTGTGCCTCGCCGTAGAAACGGGCGGCTGCAGGCCAGGCGGCGAGCAGCGCGGCTCGATCGCCGGCCTCGCGAAGCGCAAGCCGAGCCCGCTGCTCGAGCGCGGCGTCCTTCCGCCCGGAGGCGCGCGCGTACTCGAGCGCCGATGAGAAGTGGTGCGCGAGCATCTCCGCCTGCTCCTCGGGCCGGCCGAGCGCCTCAACCCAGTCGGCCGTGGCGCAATGCTTGTCCACCCGCGCCGCGCGCGGGATCTGACCGTAGGCGACGTCTCGCACCAGCAGGTGACGGAAGGCGTACTCGGCCTCGCCCTCGACGGACGAGCGCCGCGCGCGCTGCACCAGCTCCTTGCGCTCGAGGCCCATGAGCGCCGCCTCTGCCTGGCCGCGATCGACACCGCCGATCGTCCCCACCGCTCCGAGCCAGAACACCTTTCCGACCACGGATGCGTCCTGCAACAGCGACTTCTCCGCAGCCGAGAGCCCGTCGAGCCGCGCGGCGATTATCCCCTGCACGGTCTCTGGAAGCGGTAGCTCCTCGCCGTCGCCGCGCTCGCCGAGCATGCGCGCGTACTGCTCGGCGTAGAGAGGGTTGCCGGCCGCGTGCGCCAGCAGGATCGATTGCGTCTCGGCAGGCAGCACCGCCCGGTCGAGCAGCGACGAGAAGAGCCTCGCCGTCTCGTTGTCCTCGAGCGGCGGCAGCGAGATCGTGGTCGCGTTCGCCTTCCCCCCGCCCCAGCCGGGCCGGCGCTCGAGCAGCTCGGGCCGCGCCGTGCAGAGCACCAACACCGGCGTCTCACGCGCCCAGTCCACGAGCTGGTCGACGAAGTCGAGCAGGCCGTCGTCGGCCCAGTGCAGGTCTTCGAAGACGAGCACGAGCGGATGCCGGTCGGCCAGGGCCTCGAGGAAGCGCCGCCAGGCCGAGAAGCTGTCGCCTTGCGCGACGCTGCCATCATCGGATCCGCTGGTGCCGACGAGGTTGCCGAGCCGCGTCGCCATCCAGTCGGCCTCCCCCGGCTCCGCGACCACCTGGTCGACCGCAGCCCGGAGCTTGCGCTCGACCTCGTCCGTCGAGTCCGACTCGAGGATCCCCGCCTGTGCCTTCACGATCTCGGCCAGCGCCCAGAAGGTCACGCCTTCCCCGTACGGAAGCGACCTGCCCTGGCGCCAGGTCGTGAAGTCGGGCTCCGCCTCCACCGCCCGGAATAGCTCCGACACGAGCCGCGACTTGCCGATGCCCGGGACGCCGACGAGAGTGACGAGCTGGAGCAGGCCGCGCGAGCGCGCCCGCTTGAGCGCGTCGCGGAGGATGTCCAGCTCGTGCTCGCGCCCAACCAGCGGTGCGTGAGTCTGCGCCAGGTCGACTCCCAAGCGCGAGCGCGCCTCGAGCGCCTCCCACGCCGGAACGGGCACCGACTTGCCCTTTGCCTCCACGGACGCGGCCTCGCGGTAGTCGATCACGTCTTTGGTCGCACGGTAGGTCGTCTCGCCGACGAGGATGCCGTTGACCGGCGCGGCCGACTGCAGGCGGGCGGCGGTGTTGATCACGTCGCCCGAGGCCATCCCCTCGCCCTCGGAGGGCCGGGCGCCGAGGGCGATCAGCGCCTCACCGGTGTTGACGGCCACGCGCAGCTGGAGCTCGTTGCCCTCCTGCGAGACCCAGTCGCGGATGGCGAGCGCCGCCCGGACCGCGCGCTCCGGGTCGTCCTCGTGGGCGGACGGAGCGCCGAAGAGCGCCACCACGGCGTCGCCGATGAACTTCTCGACGGTGCCGCCAAAGCGCTCGAGCTCCTCGCGCAAGTGGGCGTGGTACGGGGCAAGCAGGCCGCGGACGTCCTCTGGATCGAGCTGCTCGGCGCGGGCGGTGAAGCCGACGAGGTCGGCGAAGAGCACTGTCACGACCTTGCGCTCCTCGCGCACCGGCGCGGCGGGAGCCTCCAATGCCGAGCCGCACGCGTGGCAGAACCGGGCGGTATCCGGATTCTCGGCCGCGCAGTTCGGGCAGACGATCATTCGCTAAGCGTACGAGGACGAGCTACTCGAGGCGAGCGAGCTACTTCCGACGGCGTAGTCCAGCGAATACGCCGTCCGACCGATAGCCGCCGAGCCGGACCGTTGTTAGTGTCGACGGCATGGTCACCGTCCTACATGAGGGGCCGCCGATCATCACGGATCGGCAACGTCAGGTGATTGAGCTGATCGCCGCCGGGTGCTCCAACGAGGAGGTCGCTAGCCGTCTCGGCATCTCGCCACGCACGGCCAAGGCCCATTCGGATGTGCTTCGGCAGAAGCTCGGGTGCGCCCGGCGTCGTCAGATCCCCAGCGCGTACAGAACGTTGACCGGTCGCGATCCCCTCCCTCAAAGCCTCGAGACAGATCCCACCGCCTCGGGGGACTAACGACGCCCACGCCTGCGGCCGCGCGGCCGCAGGCGTGGCGTCTCCTTTGGACCTCTTGGCCGCGCGCCAACTCAGGTCTAGGCTACGCACGCGGGATCAAGGCGCCCGCACGGAGCATGGGCGAGAACCCAGTCGTAGAAATCCCCGCAGGGCGCCGGCACATCATCGAGCGGCCGCGGCTTACGCGACTCCTTGATGAGACGTCGGCCCGAGTAATCATGCTCGTAGCTCCCGCTGGCTATGGAAAAACAACGCTCGCCCGGCAGTGGCTGGCGACGCGCCCGCACGCGTGGTATCAGGCAAGCGCCGTGTCTTCGGATGTCGCCGCACTCGCTCTCGCGGTTTCTGAGGCACTTGATTCCTTTGCACCAGAGGCTCGGCAGCTTTTGTTCGAGCGCATAGGCGCGACGCCTGACGTTGACCAAGAACTGCCTGTCCTTGCTGAGATCCAAACTGAGGCGCTTCGAGAATGGCCCAGCACTGCGTGGCTCGTGATCGATGACTACCAACTCCTCAAGGCATCGCAGATCGCCGAGTCGTACATCCACCTTCTTCTTTCTAGCTCACCTCTACGGCTGCTCCTAACGAGCAGAGAGCGGCCCACCTGGGCGACGGCACGAAAGCTCCTCTATGGAGAGGTCTACGAGATCGGTAGATCGCCGTTAGCAATGAGCCAAGACGAAGCTCAGAGCGTTTTCCGCGCATCATCAACGGACGGTTTGCCCGGTCTTGTGGCGCTGGCGGAAGGATGGCCTGCAGTTATCGGCCTGGCCTCACTTAGTCAACCCGACGACCTTGAGGGTGTAGTACCCGAGACGCTTTACGAGTACTTCGCGGACGAGCTCTACCAAGCCGCTAGCCCTACGCTGCAACGAGCCCTTCCCGAACTCGCTCTATCACCACATCTAACACTTGAAATGGCAACGTCTTTTCTTGGGCCCCGAAGGGGACCTCGTTTGCTCGAAGAGGCGTGCAACGTGGGATTCATGACGATGACCGCGAGCCGCGCTGAACTTCATCCCTTGCTTCGTACGTTTCTGCTGCGCAAGCTCGAAGATCTTCCCGATGCTCGTGAGGGCGCAGTCAGGAAGATCGCGGAGTTCCATCTTGAAAGGAAGGCATGGGATGACGCGTTTGCGCTTCTTCGAGAATGCCCTCTCTCAGATGTGCTTCTCACCCTCGTAGAATCCGCGCTGGGCGTGATGTTGCGGGCAGGCCGCCTAAGCACATTGGCTGAGTGGTTGATCTTAGGCGCAGAACTCGATCTCCGCTCACCAGTCCTCGAACTCGCTCGTGCAGAACTGGCTATACGCAAAGGGAACGTTCGGGATGCCGAAGCCCGAGCGCTGCACGTTACGAAAGAGCAGGCAACCGCCGCCTTACTCACCTCGCGCGCATTCTGCTTGGCCGGTCGTGCTGCCCACCTCGATAATCGCGAAGATGATGCGCTTGCGCATTTCCGCTCGGCAAGAAACCTTGCGGAGAGTGAAGCGGAGCGACGCGACGCCATGTGGGGCTCCTTTCTCTGCGCTCAGGCCCAGGCCTTTGAGAGTGAGGAGGAACTCCGCGCGACGCTCTTGGAATTTGTGAGCCAGGACACCCTGAGTCCCGATGAAATGCTGCGCTCAGCCAACGCTCGGCTGATAGTGGGCGTGACGATCGGCGGCATACCGGAGGCACTAGAGGAGGCGGCGTTGAGTGCACGAATGTGTATCCCCGAGGCAGCCGACCCTCTTGTCCGGACGAGCTTCTTGAACTTACTTACGCGGACACTCTCCTTAGTCGGTCGCTACGCAGAAGCAATCGATATAGCCGAGCAGGAGATCGAGGAAGCTCACCGGAGCCGCTTGGCTTTCGTGCTTCCTCATGCCTATGTTGCGACGGCCGTAGCCGCCGTCGGGCTCCGTCATTATGGGGAGGCGGAGAGGGCTCTAACCAAAGGCAGACGTCTAGCCGAGGACATTGGCGACAAGCACAACCTCCTAGACGCCCAAACTGTGCGATCGAAGATTGCGATCGCGACCGGGAACTTCGCGAGGGCCCTTGATCTCACCAGCGAGGCTACACCGCGTGTACAGCTAACACCCTTGATGCTCGGGGAATATGCAGCAACCAGAGCGCTGGCTAGCGCATGCGACGGAGATCTTGCGGGTGCGCGTCTGGCGTCGCGAAAGGCGGAAGGGTTGAGTGGATTCCCGGAGGTGGCCTCTCTAATCGCATGCGCAAGAGCCGTTATCAGTGTGCAAAATCGCGATACGAACGACAAAACTCCTCTCTTCGAGCTTGATCCCGTCTATCGTCTGTCGGTTTTCGATCCTCTCGTTATCGCGGTCAGAGGATGCCCGGCCCTCATCCCGACCCTCACTTCGATGACCGCTGAACTCCCTCTTCAATTAGCTCGCGAGCTCACAAGTGAAAGGATTGATGTCCCGGAGCCTACTCGCGGAGTGGCGCTTCTCTCTCCTCGCGAGGCAGAGGTGCTCGATCTCCTCACGCTTGGCTATGCGAACAAAGACATAGCGAAGGCTCTCTACATCTCCGAAGTCACAGTAAAGGTGCATGTGCGGCAAATATTGAAGAAGCTCGGGGTGCGCTCACGCACCCAAGCGGCTCTGGCTGCCGTCCGAAGTCGCTGACCTAAGCGACGCCTGCCGCGCGAGGAATAGCAACGATGGCTGCGCTCGGCAGAGAGGGACTGAGATGCTCTTCTTGATCAATCTCTTGTTCGCGACCCGCCAAAATCGCCTCAAACGCGAGAACAACATTCGTATCAAACTGACTTCCAACCGCTTGAGCGAGCCTCAGGCGGGCGACCCGACTGGGCATCGGATCGCGGTACGGACGATCAGACGTCATAGCGTCATATGCATCTGCCACAGCGATGATCCGTGAAAGAAGCGGGATTTCGCTTCCTGCGAGCCCGTCTGGATAGCCCAGACCGTCGATGCGCTCATGGTGGTAACGAACAATTCTCGCAATTTCAGCGTAATCGTCGACCTTCGCAAGGATCCGTTCCCCGATGGCTGGATGCTGTTCCATCTGTCGTCTCTCTGCGAGGGTTAGCGGTCCTGGCTTCTCAAGAAGACCAGGAGGCAGGCCGATCTTGCCCACGTCATGAACCAGGCCGCAAAGGTGCACCAGTCCCTGATCTGCCTCGCTGAGTCCTAGGCGCCGTGCGATTGCACTCGCGTAGGCGGCAACGGCCGCAGAATGGCCAGCGGTGTACCGGTCTCGCGCGTCAAGAGTCGTGACGAGTGCCGTCGCGAACGAAAGGTTCGCGGCTTCAAGCCGTTCATTAGCCACGACTAGCTCGAGAGAAACGTCGCGCTGGCGCTGATAGAGATGGAGAACGCGCTGAAGTGCCAAAGTAGGGCCGAGAAACGTCGCCGCTGTCCAAAACGAATAATGCTGGTAGCCATAGACCATCAGGGCCACGAGGGGCACATAGAGCGGCAATGAGAGAACGGTAAGCGGTCCAACCGACCTGATATATGCGCTGATCGGCGCGGATCGGCGTACCAGAAGAGTGCCGACGTTGAAGAGAGCGTCGAAGGCAACGCTCACGATCCCTGCCACAACGGTAGCGAGCATGGCTCGGCCAAACGTCGAATGAGGACCAATCACCGAGGACGCAAGGAGCCCCGTAAAGGCACCGGCGAGTCCTCGCGCCGGCACATAGATTGCCCAGCGGAGATACGGCCGTCTGAAATCAAGGGTATTCGCGCATGCTCCGACCAAAGAGGCAGCGAGAGGTCCGAACGCCACCGCCGTAAAGACGAATGGCAAAAAAGCAACAGAGGTCTCGACGTTGCGAGCAACCCGCACGCTCTGGCGTTCGGCAACCGATGTGACGGCAGCAAGCGCAATGAACTGCCACCACGAGGGAAGGTCATAGCCCTTTACCGCCAAGGCGCTAACTGTCCCAACCCAAGATGCGGTGAGAATCAGGATCCACGCCAGGGTTCGGCGCTCTCGTTGAGTGAATGCGCGGATTCGCTCGAGCGAAAGGCCGATTGATGCGCGCCAGTTGATAGTCCCCCAGAAGGGGTATAAACTCGATTCGTCGTCAGTTCCCCCCATAGGGAGGTATCCCGAAATGATCGGGTTGCGTATCCGCGTCTTCAGCCTCGTTGGCACCCTTGTCGCCCTCGCATCAGTTGTGGGCACGTCAAAGTCCTTCTAGGCGCCAAAGCATCTGTTTTCCACAGCGACCTCACATCACCCTGTTGAGGGATATCCACAAAGCTGGGGAAAACCGAGGTTCCGGGCCGCCCGGCCCGGCGTAAGTTCTAGGCGATCAGGCTACGCCTGAAGCCCCACGGCTTCTAGGCGATCAGGCTACGCCTGAAGCCCACGGCTACTGCGTGGGCTCGTGACCTCGCCTGCAGCTTCGCAAGCAGGTGACGTACGTGGGACTTGACCGTCTCTTCCGAGAGGAACAGCCGCACGCCGATCTCGCGATTGACGAGACCGTCGGAGATCAGCTGGAGAACCTCGATCTCGCGTGCGGTCGGCTCCTGCTCCAGCTCCTGGAGCGGGCCCGCGAACGGAATAACCTCACCGCCACCGTTCGTGCTGCGTCGCTTGGCGACCGCATCGAAGCGGCGACTGTGGTCCACGTATCGGGACAGGATCTCTTTGCGCTCGGCTGCGTCCACGGTAGGCGTATCGGCCTGGGCCCGTGGTCGCTTTAGCCGAAAGACCTACCCGTTTCAGGGATGGCCCCACTACCCGCTTTGCGCCTGTGGATTAAAAAGCTTGGAAGCCCGGGATTTCCACACGCCGCGAAAAGCTAGGGCCGCGGAACCGGATGGGACTCCTCCTTGCCCGGTTTCCTCGGTAGGGCCGATTCGTCCGCGGCCTCGGGGGTGCTCGTCGAGGCCTGCACGCGGGCCAGGGTGTCCTTGTCCACGTTGAGCGGGTGGTGGCACGCGGCGAGGTGGCCGTTGCCGTAGTCCACGAGCGGGGGCTCGATCTGCGAGCAAACATCGGTCGCGTAGCGGCAGCGAGGGTGGAAGCGGCAGCCGGAGGGTGGGTCGATCGGGCTCGGCACATCACCGACGAGCACGATTCGCTCGCGCTTCTCGGCGAGGTCCGGGTCGGGCACGGGCACGGCTGAGAGCAGCGCCTCGGTGTAGGGCATGATCGGGCGCGTGTAGAGCTCCTCCGCCGGCGAGAGCTCGACCAGCTTGCCGAGGTACATGACGGCGATCCGGTCGGAGACATGCCGGACGACGCCGAGGTCGTGCGCGATGAAGACGTAGGTGAGGTGGAACTCGTCCTGGAGCTCCTCGAGCAGGTTGACCATCTGCGCCTGGATCGAGACGTCGAGGGCCGAGACCGGCTCGTCGGCGACGATCAGTCTCGGGCGCAGCGCGAGCGCGCGCGCGACTCCGATCCGCTGCCGCTGCCCGCCCGAGAACTCGTGCGGGAAGCGGTTGTAGTGCTCCGGCGAGAGCCCGACCTTCTGGAGCAGCTCCTCGACGGCCTCCTTGCGCTCCTTGCGGTCGCCGATCCCGTGGATGCGCATCGGGTCGCCGATGATCGTGCCTACGCGCTTGCGCGGGTTCAGGCTCGCGTAGGGATCCTGGAAGATCATCTGCATCTGCCGGCGAAGCGGCCGCAGAGCCCGCGCGCGCAGCTTGCCGATCGAGCGTCCGTCGAAGACGACGTCGCCGTCGGTCGGGTCGAGCAGGCGCACGATGCAGCGGCCGAGGGTGGACTTGCCGCAGCCTGACTCGCCGACGAGGCCGAGCGTCTCGCCCTTGGCGACGCTGACCGTCACGTCGTCCACCGCGTGCACGCGCGCGACCTCGCGCGAGAGGACGCCCTTCCGGATGGGGAAGTACTTCTTCAGGTGCTTGATCTCGACGAGCGGCTCGCCGTTTCGACTTTCGCTCACGCGACCTCCTGCGCCTCTCCGGCGATCGTGGCCTCACGCAGGCGGCGCTTGTCCTCGACCGAGAGCCAGCAGCGGTCGAGGTGGCCGGCGTCGTCGACCCGCTTCTTCAGCTCCGGCTCCTCCTGGCACATCTCGAACGCGTGGGGGCAGCGGGGCCGGAACTTGCATCCGCGCGGGAGGTTGATCAGCGAGGGCGGCGTGCCCTCGATCGAATGCAGCTTCTTCGGCTTTGGCCGGTCGAGCCGCGGGATCGAGCCGAGCAGGCCCCACGTGTAGGGGTGCTGGGGGTCGTAGAAGATCTGCCGCTTCGAGCCTCGCTCGACCACGCGGCCGGCATACATGACGATGATCTCGTCCGCGACCTCGGCGACGACGCCCAGGTCGTGCGTGATCAGGATCACCGACGAGTCGAAGTCGCGCCGCAGGTTGGCGAGCAGCTCGAGGATCTGTGCCTGGATGGTCACGTCGAGCGCCGTCGTCGGCTCGTCGGCGATCAGCACGTCGGGGTTGCAGGAGAGCGCCATAGCGATCATCGCGCGCTGGCGCATGCCGCCGGAGAACTGGTGCGGGTAGTCGGACACGCGCTGTTGGGGGTTCGGGATCCCGACCTGGCGCAGGAGCTCGACTGCGCGCCTCATGGCTTCACGCTTGTTCGCGCCCTCGTGGGTCTGAATAGCCTCGACGATCTGGTCGCCGACGGTGTAGACCGGGTTCAGCGACGTCATCGGGTCCTGGAAGATCATCGCGATCTCGTTCCCGCGCACGTCGCGAAGCCTCGATTCGGACAGGTCGATCAGGTCTTGGCCTTTGTAGATGACTTCCCCCTCGAAGCGCGTGTTCTTGTCGCGGGTGAGCCCGAGGATCGTCATCGCGGTCACGCTCTTGCCCGAGCCGGACTCGCCGACGATCCCGAGCACCTTGCCGCGTTCGAGCTCGAAGTCGACGCCGCCCACCGCGCGCACGGTGCCGTCCTCGGTCGCGAAGCTGACGTTCAGGCCCTTCACCTCGAGCAGCGGCTCCGCCATCAGACCGCCCGAATCCTCGGGTCGAGGAACGCGTAGAGGAAGTCCACGACCGCGCTGAAGACGACGATGAAGAACGCGCCGTAGAGTGTGACGCCCATGATCGGCGGCAGGTCGAGGTCGCCGACCGACTGCGCCGCGTACCACCCCACTCCCTTGAGGCTGAAGACGGTCTCCGTGAGGATCGCGCCGCCGCCGAGCACGGCGGCGAAGTCGAGTCCGAAGAGGCTGACGATCGGGATCAACGAGTTCCGCAGCACGTGCTTGAGCAGGACGCGGCGCGGCGCGACGCCCTTCGCGCGCGCTGTGCGCACGTAGTCCTCGTTCATCGTGTCGAGCATGTTCAAGCGCAGCACGCGGCCGTAGAAGCCGATGAAGAGCACCGAGAGGCAGAACCAGGGCAGGATCAGGTGGTAGGCCCATTGCACCGGATCGACCGTAAGGGGCACGTACTCGCCGTCCGGGAAGGGCGGATTGTTGGGTTTCTCGGCGAGGAAGTAGCGCATGACGATCCCGAGCCAGAAGACCGGCATCGAGATGCCGATCAAGGCAAAGGTCGTGATTAACCTGTCTGAGAATCTTCCGGCGGTCACCGCCGAGACGACGCCCACGGCAATTCCAAAGAAGAGCCAGATGATCCCGGCGCCGATACAGAGGGAGAAGGTTGCCGGAATCCCTTTCCTGATCTCCTTCGTGACGTCCTGGCGGTTCTGGAACGACGTCAGGATGTCGTACTCGCCGTGCGATCCTGGCAGGAAGCCGTTGGCGGCCTTCTCCATCATCTTCACGTACTGGATGTAGATCGGACGGTCGAAGCCCCATTTCTCGCGAATGTTCTGGACGTTCTCCCGCGTTGGGTTCTTGCCCGCCATGCGCGAGGCCGGGTCGCCGCCGGGGACAAGGATGAAGATGATGAAAACGAGCACGCTGACCGCGAAGAGGACGGCGATCATCCCGATGAACCGGCGAAGGATGAACGCGAGCATCAGCGGTCACCGCCCGTGCAGGTCATGCTCGCGAGCCGCGAAAAGCAAGGCGGCATAGGACGAAGGGAGCGTTCGTGGCCGGAGGCTACGGGCGCGACCGAGGACGACGGCCGCTGCAGTCTTGCAGCGACCTCGCTAGTGCGAGATGTGCGGGCGGGGACAGCCATCAATGCTCGATCCTCACCTTGGCGCGGGGATCGAGCGCATCACGCAGGCCATCGCCGAAGATGTTCAGCGAGAGCACCGTCAGCACGATCGCGATGCCAGGCACCAGCGTGAGCCATGGCGCGCTCACGATCTGCTCCTGGCCGGACGCGATTAGGTTTCCCCAGGAGGGATCCGGCAGACGCACCCCGGCACCGAGGAACGAGAGCCCCGCCTCGGTGAGGATGTTGCTGGCGATGATCAACGTGAAGAAGACGAGAACCGTCGAGGCGACGTTGGGGAGCAGATCCGAGAACATGATCCGCACGGGGCCCGCTCCCGAGCCGACCGCGGCCTCGACGAACTCCTTCTGCCGCAGCGAGAGCACCTGGCCTCGCACGGGCCGGCCGACGTATGGGATCAAGACATACGAGATCACCAGCGTCGGGATCCAGAGGCTTCCCGGTTCGATGTCGATCCCGAAATGATGAAAACCGTTGACCGAGAGCGCGCTGCCGAGCGCGATCGCGAGCAGCAGCACCGGGAAGGCCCAGATCAGATCGAAGAAGCGCGTGATGATCCAGTCGGCCCAGCCGCCGAAGTAGCCGGCGATGAGCGCGAGCAGGACCGCGAAAAACGTGCAGATGAATGCCGAGCCGATGCCGATCTTCAGAGAGTTCAGCCCGCCGTAGAGCAGCCGCACGGCGACGTCGCGGCCGAGGTTGTCGGAGCCGAGGACGAACCTCCCGTCGGCGTGCCACCAGGTCGGGCCGAGGATTTTCACCGCCCTGACGGTGAATTCGCCCGTCTTCGCGTCGTACGTGGCGCCGCCGGAGATCACCTGCGTGGGTTTCCCGCTGACGATCACCGTCTCCGCGCTGTGCGTCTCGTTCGGCCCGGTATGGGCGACCTGATGCGCGTAGACCGGTGCGAGGAAGCAGGCCGTCACGATCGCGACGAAGACGACGAGGGAGAAGAGGGCGAAGTAGTTACGCCGCAACCGCCGCCAGGCGAGGTACCAGGGGCTGCGACCGACGATCGCAACCTCGTGCTCCTCGGCCGCAAGGACCGCCGCAGGGTCGAGAGAGAGTTCGGTTGCGGGCTCGGCCATTTGCCTCGGTTTGCGGCGAGTCTAGTGAAGTGAGGGCGCCCGCAGGCGCCCTCACTTCGAGCCGTTTTCCTACCTCCCTACTTCCGGCACAGACGTGTCCAGTCGATGCCATACAGGAGCTGGATGTGGATGCAGCCCATCTTCTTGGTGAAGTACTCCGGGAAGACGCGGTTCGACCACGGCGCCCACGGAGCGTCCTTCATGATCGACCTCTCGACCGCGGCCCACCGTGTGTTCACGGCGTCGGTGAGAACCGGGGCCTTCTTGAGGCTCTCGATCGAGCTGTTGATCTTCTTGTTGCTGTAGTAGGCGTAGTTGTTGTTGTCCTGATCGACGATGCGGTTGCCGTTGAGCAGCACGTCGAACCAGTCGAGCGGATGCGGGTAGTCCTCGAGCCAGCGGGCCCAGCCCGTCTGTGCCTTCGTGTCCCGCTTGCCGATCGTCGTGTAGTAGGTCGCCCGCGGGAGCGTCGTCAGCTTGGCGTCGAGGCCGATGCTGTTCAGGACGCTCACGTAGTACTGAGCGGCCGTCAGAGCGTCGGAGACCTCACGCGTCCACACCGTGACGTTCGCGCCCTTGGCGCCGGCGGCGGTGATCATCTGCCGGGCCTTGGCGACGTTGTGGCTGTACAGCGTCAACTTCTTGTACGACGGATACGTCGGCGGAAGGACGTTCTGCGTCGGCTGACCGAGACCGCCCCAGACGAGCGTCTGCAGCGCCTTCCGGTCGATCGCGTAGTTGACCGCCTGGCGGACCTTCAGCTTGTTGAAGGGCGCCACGTTGACGTTCATCCAGAAGTAGTACGTGTTCGCGGTCTTGCGCAGGATCAGGTGGCCCCTGTTCTTTGCGCTGGCGATGCGGTCGGGCGGGATGGCGGCGTTCGAGTAGTCCGCCGAGCCGCTGACCACGCGCTGCGTCGCCGTGTTGGCGTCGCCGATCAGGCTGACCTCGACCCGGTTGGGGTTCCCGCGCGGAATGTTCTTCGTCGGCTTGAAGAACCGGTTCCGCAACATCGTGAACCCACGGTTGGGGTCGTACCCGACGATGCGGTACGGGCCCGAGGCCGGGATGTTCCCGTTGTGGATCGCGGGGGACGTCCCGGCGGGCACCGGCGCGGCGAAGAGCAGCGCCAGGATGGTCAGGAAGTCGCCTCGCGGCTTGGCCATCTTGATCGTGATCGTTCTCTTGGCGTTGTTCGCGGTGATGCCCGAGATGTCGCCACCGGCGGTCGGGTGTGCCGCGAACGCTTTTGCGCCCGCGATGTCGGTGTAGAAGCCGACGCCCTGGCCGGTCGCCAGAAAGCCGCGCTTGATTGCAAACTCGAAGTCCGAGGCCCTGATCGCCTGGCCGTTGGAGTACTTCAAGCCTTTGCGCAGCTTGAACTTGTAGAGCTTGCCGTTGGCCGAGATCGATGGCAGCGAGGCCGCCAGACCCGGTACGAGCTTGTAGCCCCCGGGGCCGTCGACGTGCCGATAGGTCAGCAGCGTCTCCCAGACGTTCCACATCGCCCACCAACTCTGGCCCGTGTATGCCTGCTGCGGGTCCAGATAGTCGATCGTGTCGAGCACCGCCTTCAGCGTCCCCACCGACTTGTGTGCCTGCTTCGGTGCCGCTTTCGTGCGGTTTGCCGCGACTCCGTACGCCGCGACCATGAGCGAGAACCCGGCGGCCAGAGCGAGAACGCTCAGGAGCCAGGTCCATCGTCGCTTACTAGTCATTGCACCTCCCAATCGCTAAACCCCGTCGCTTGCTGGGGCAATCTTCGCAAAGTGGAGACGTCCTGGCCAGTGTTCGGTTAGCTCGGCCTGATCCGCGGATCCAGGCGCGCATAGACGATGTCGACGAGCGCGCTCATGATCGAGATGAAGAACGCGCCGTAGATGACCGTCGCCATGATCACCGGGAGGTCGAGCTGCTGGAGCGCCTGGAACGTAAGGCGGCCCACGCCGGGAAGGCCGAAGACGACCTCGGTCAGGAGCGCGCCGCCGCCGACCAGGAAGCCGAAGTCGAGTCCGAAGAGCGAGACGAACGTGATCATCGAGTTGCGCAGCATGTGCTTCAGCAGGACGCGCCGGGGGGGCAGGCCCTTGGCCCTCGCGGTCCGGACGTAGTCCTCGTTCTGGATGTCGAGCAGGTTCGCCCGCAGCACGCGCGCGTAGAACCCGATGTAGAGCACCGAGAGTGTGATCCACGGGATGATCAAGTGCAAGAACCACTGCCACGGGTTCTCGGTGAACGGCGTGTAGCCAAGCGGCGGCACCCAGCTGAAGAGGAACGTGTCGTGCAGACGGTCCTGCGTGATCAGGTTCAGCACCTCGCCGAGCCAGAACACCGGCATCGAGATGCCGATCAGCGCAACGATCATCAATAACGGATCGACCACCGTGCCCTTGAACGTCACGGCGAGCAGGCCCATCGCGATGCTCATGACCACCCAGAGGACGGCTGCTCCGAGAACGAGCGAGAAGGTCACCGGAGCGGCGCTCGTAATCGCCGGGACGACCTTCAGCGCCTGGTTGCCGTACGAGACGAGGTCACGCGAGATGAAGAGGCGCTTCATCATCAAGCCGTAGCGCACGGGCAGCGGCCGGTCGAGCCCGAACTCGTGCTTGACCGCAGCGACCGTCTCCGGCGACGGGTTGCGACCCGCGAGACGGGCGCTCGGGTCGATGCCGGGGGTGGCGAAGAAGAGCAGGAACACGATCACCGTGATCGAGAAGAGCACAACCACGAGGCCGGCGAATCTCCTGATGATGAAGGCGAGCACGGCGGCTACTCCTTGACGCGCACCTTGGCGCGGGGGTCGAGGGCGTCGCGCACGCCGTCGCCGAGGACGTTCAGCGACAGCACCGTGAGGACGATCATGATCCCGGGCGCGATCGCCACCCACGGGCGTGTGTAGAGCAGGCCCTGGCCGTCCTCGATGACGGTGCCCCAGCTGGCCTGCGGCGGCTGCACACCGATCGAGAGGAACGACAACGCCGACTCGGTCAGCACCGTCGTCGCGATCATCAGCGGCAGCATCACGATTACCGTCGAGATCACGTTCGGCAGGATCTCGGCGAACATCAGGCGCAGGTTCGAGGCGCCCTGCGAGATCGACGCATCGACGTACTCCTTCTCGCGCACCGAGAGCACCTGGCCTCGCACCGGGCGGAAGACGTAAGGGATGTAGACGAGCGCGATGATCAGCGTCGGCACCCAGAGGCTCGAGGCCTCGATCTGGACGAAGCCGAAGTTGATTCCCTCCGGGGTAGTCAAGAGCACCGTGGCGATCGAGATCGCAAGCAGGTAGACGGGAAACGCCCAGATCAGGTCCATCACGCGCGACAGCGTCGCGTCGAGCCAACCGCGGAAGAAGCCCGCGAGCAGGGCGAGCACCAGCGCGATGAGACAGCAGATCACAGCCGAGCCGATGCCGATCGCCAGGGACGCCCGGCCGCCGTAGAGAACACGCGCTGCCACGTCCCGGCCCTGGTTATCGGCGCCCAAGAAGTAATTCGCCTGCCACGTCGGACCGATCGGCACCTCGCCGAGGCCGAGCTCGCCGCCTCCCTGCTGGATCACGTCGACCTCCTTCCCGTCGACGGTCGTCGTAGCCGAGATGTGCGAGTCGAAGGGATCAGTGTGGGCGATCCGGTTCGCATAGACCGGCGCGAGGAAGCTCACGACGACGATCAGCAGGAAGAGCGCGAGCGCGGCCAGCGCGATCCGGTCCCGTACAAGACGACGCCCGGCGATGCGCCAGGGGCTCCGACCGGAGATCTCCCTGGCGCTCTCGCCGGGCGCCAGACGTGCTTCGGGTTCCGGTTCCGGCTCATACGCGAACTCAGCCACGCGCCGTCCCCGTCGTGACTACTTCACCGACGCCTGGTCGAGGAGGAAGTACCACTGCGGGCTGAACTGGTAGCCCTTCACGCGCTCCGAGAGGACATCGATGTACTTCGGGTTGAACATCGAGACCCACGGCGCCTGGTCGGTGACATCCTTGTCCACCTGGGCCCAGAGCTCGTTCGCGGCGTCCGGATCGGTGATCCCGAGCTTGCCGGCCTTGTCCATGTTCGCCTGGATCCCCTTGTGGCAGAACTCGGCGATGTTCGGGCTCGAGTTCGAATTCGGGTGGAACGAACCGCACCCGAGCAGGATGTTCAGGAAGTCCGAGGCGGCCGGGTAGTCCTGGTACCAGCTCGAAAACGCGAACTGCGTGTGGTTGCTCGAGTTCTGCGAGTACGGGTACTGGATGTCCGGCGACAACGCCTGCAGCGTTGCCTTGTAGCCCAGCTTGTTCAGGAGCCCGACGAAGTAGAGGCCGAGCGCCTTGTCCACGTCGTTCGTGGTCGTGTTCACCTTGACCGCCGCGCCCTTGGTGCCGGAGGCCTTGATCAGCTGCTGCGCCTTGGCCAAATCGGGGCCGGTCCACTTCTCAGTGCCGCCGCCCGTGGTGTACGGGCAGTACGGCTTGTAGCCCGGGAAGTTCGGCGGCAGGATCTGGCAGGTCGGGAGGGCGAGCTTGGGACCGCCGTAGATTTTCACGAGGGCGTTGCGGTCGGTCGCGTAGTTCACGCCCTGGCGCGCCTTGAGGTTGTCGAACGGCTTCTCCCTGACGTTGAAGGCGAAGTACCAGACAGCCGTCAGCGGGTTGACATGGACCCGGTCAGCGTACTTCGTGCTCAGCTCCGTCAGGCGATCGGCCGGAGGCTGATCGAACATCCAGTCGGCCTGGTTGTTCTCGACCGCGGTCACCTGGGCCTCGGGCGTGAGTCCGAACTTCTGCACGATCGTGTCCGGATTGCCGGCCGGCTGGGCGTCCTTCGACCACTCCTTGAAGAACGTGTTGCGTACGAGCTTGATCTGCTTGCTCGGCGCGTACTGAGCCCACTTGTAGGGGCCGGTGCCGGGCGGTGGGATGTCAACGTTCTTCGTGGCCGTGCTCGACGGCAGGATGAACGCGAACGGGACCGCGAGCTTGTCCAGGAACTCCGGATCGGCGATGGTCAGGTTGAACGTGACCTCGTTGCCGTTCACCTTGATGCCCTGGGAGAGGTCGCACGTCTTCGGCGTCTTGATGCACGCGTCGGCGCCCTGGATCACGTTGTACCAGGTACCTGCGTTGGGGCTGTTGCCGATCTTGAACAACCGCTCGAAGGTCGCCTTCACGTCGGCGCCGTCGAGCGTCGAGCCGTCGGAGAATTTGATCCCGGAGCGCAGCATGAAGGTCCAGGTCTTGCCGCCGTTCGTCGGCTCCGGAATCGACTCGGCGAGGTCCGGCACCTTCTTGGTGCCCGGCGCGCCGCTCAGGCGCCGAAAGGCGATCAGGCCGTCATGGGAGAGGATCAGCAGCTGCCACTCCTGCAGGGTGTAGTTCACCTGCGGGTCCGGCGAGCCCGAAGGAGCGGCATTCGCGACTGTGATCAGGTCGCCACCCTTCCCGCCTGCGCTCGTGCTCTTCGTAGTAGTGCTCTTCGACTCGCCACCACACCCTGCGGCGACAAGTGCCAGCGTGATTGCCACCAATGAGGAACCGATCAACCAGCGCTTCACCCGGACCATCTCCTTCCGGTCGACTCAAGGTCATCCGCTTCTATCTACGGACGCCGAGGAAGGGCCGGATGTTAGCGGCCTGGGTGCAGGCTGAGCGGCACTAGGAGCTAAGCGGCCGCGTACTGGAGCTCGCGCAGCGCGGCGAGCCGGGCCAGAGCCTGGCCTTCGAGCTGGCGCACCCGCTCGCGGGTCAGATCGAGCTCGTGGCCGATCGCTTCGAGCGTCCAGGGCTCACCCTCGAAGCCGAAGCGCAGCTCGAGGATCCGCCGCTCGCGCTCAGGAAGGGCGTCGAGTGCCCGTCGCACGCCCTGCCGGCGCAGCGACTCCTCGGCCTCCTCGAACGGATCGGCAGCCTCGCGGTCGGCGAACAGGTCGCCGAGCTCACCCTCGTCGTCCGCCCCGACGGTCTGGTTGAGCGAGACCGACGCCTGGGCGGCGCCGAGCGCCTCGTCGACGTGCTGGATCGGCAGTCCGGTTGCCTCGGCAAGCTCTTCCT
Organism: Gaiellaceae bacterium; assembly: GCA_035296785.1. Classification (GTDB taxonomy): domain Bacteria; phylum Actinomycetota; class Thermoleophilia; order Gaiellales; family Gaiellaceae; genus AC-32. Next base: position 12,792 of record DATHAF010000014.1, on the reverse strand, counting down.
TCGTCGCTTCGCGCCCCAGCTCGACCTCGAGCCGGCGCGCCGCGCGGCTGAGCTTCTGCTGGCGCTCGACAACGTGGACGGGCACGCGAATCGTCCGCGCGTGGTTGGCGACGGCCCGCTGCACTGACTGGCGAATCCACCAGGTCGCGTAGGTCGAGAATTTGTAGCCACGGCGCCAGTCGAACTTCTCGACGGCGCGGTTGAGCCCGAGCGTGCCTTCCTGGATCAGGTCGAGGAAGGGGACGCCGAGTCCGCGGTAGCCCTTGGCGATGGAGACGACGAGACGCAGGTTCGACTCGATCATCCGGCGCTTGGCGGTGAGGTCGCCGCGCTCGATCGCCTTCGCGAGCATGACTTCCTCGGCCGCGGTCAGCAGCTTGTGCCGGCCGATGTCGGCCAGGAAGAGCTGGAGGCTGTCGGCCGCGCCGACCAAAGCCTGCTGCTGGGCCTGCGCCGGCTCGGCGGCGGGCTCTGCCTTTTCGGGCTCTTCCGCGGGAGGCTCACGCACCTCGAGGCCGGTGGTCTCGAGCTCACGGGTCAGCTCTTCGACCTCGTCGTCGGCGAGGTCGTGCTCGAGGGCGAATGCCTCGAGCTCGGCGGGGAGGACGAAGCCGCGCTCTTCGGCGCCTTCCAGCAGCGCGCGCGCGGGTTCAGTCCCCAGTAGCTCCTGAAGTTGATTTTGGGTCAATTTCTCCTCTTGGGTCTTAGACGCGATTCCTGCCTCGATCTTTCGCACTGTAGGGCGATTGTCCTCGACTGGCCAGGGGAACGGCTCCCCGTGTGCGCTCGTTGGACGAAACGCGGTATTCGTTATTACTATTCCGCGACTGCGGCCTCTTTGGTTTCCTTCCGCGCGGGGAAGTCGAACTCCACCTTGCCTTCCTCGTTCAAGACGAGGCGCGCGCGAAAAGGTTTGCCGGCACGTGAGCGAAAGCCCGAGATGACTTCCTTGGTCTTGCCCTCCTCGATCAGCTGGCGGGCGATCTCGGGGGTCAGCGTGCGGCCGGCGACGCGCTTCCAGATCACGAAACCGCAGCCTGTCTCCTCGCGGCTCTTCCAGCTCGTGCACCCGTAGGCCTTGGAGTTTTCCTTGATGATCTCACCGGTCTCGGCGCCGCAGCGGGGGCACGGGCCGAGCTCGACGCGCTCCGGGCGCAGCTTCTCCTTGTCGAGCGCCGCGATCTGCTCGACGGTGGCCCGCGTGAAGTCCTCGATGTCCTTGATGAACCGCCCGCGGTCGTCGCTGCCCCGCTCGATGTCGGTCAGGCGCTTCTCCCAGTCGCCGGTCAGCTCCGGAGAGGTGAGTGGGTGCTCCTCGAGCATCGTGATCACCTGTAGGCCCTTCGGTGTCGGCGTCAAGTCCTTGCCCGCACGCTCGATGTACTCGCGGCGGATCAGCGTCTCGATCGTCTCCGCGCGGGTTGCCGGGGTGCCGAGGCCGCTTTCCTTCATCGCCTCGCGCAGCTCTTCGTCGTCGATCAGCTTGCCGGCGGTCTCCATTGCGGAGAGCAGCGTCGCCTCGGTGTAGCGGGGCGGCGGCTTGGTCTCCTTCGCCTCGACCTCGGCGGTGGCGCACTTCACGCTCTGGCCCTGCTCGAGCGGCGGCAGCTCCGCGCTCTCGTCCTCGGAGTCCTCGTCCTGTTGCCGGGCTTTCTTGTCCTCGTCTGACTCGAGCCCGTAGACGCCGCGCCAACCCGCCTCGAGCGTGATCTTGCCCCTGCTGCGGAAACGCTCCTCGTCGACGAGCGTGACGATGGTCGTCCGCGCGAAGCGGGCCGGCGGATGGAAGACGGCCAGGAAGCGGCGCGCGACGAGGTCGAAGACGCGGCGCTCATCGGGCGAGAAGCGGTCGAGCTCGTGCTCGACGTCGGTCGGGATGATCGCGTGGTGGTCGCTGACCTTCGAGTCGTTGACGACGCGACCTAGCGGCAGCTGCTGCAGGCCGAGCACGAAGCGCGCAGCCTCGGCGTAGTCGGGGATCGGCGCGAGGGTGGCGGCGGTCGGCTTGAGCTGCGCGACGAGGTCGCCGGAGAGCCAGCGGGAGCTCGTCCGCGGGTAGGTGATCGCCTTCTTGTCCTCGTAGAGCGACTGAGCAGCCTGGAGCGTTCTCCGCGCGGAGAACCCGTAGCGGCGGTTCGCGTCGCGCTGCAGCGAGGTGAGGTCGTAGAGGAGTGGCGCGCGCTCCGACTGCTCTTTGCGCTCCACCGACTCGACGACGCCGTCGGCGCCGGAAACCTTTGCCGCGATCTCATCGGCGCGCTTGCCGTCTTTGAGCCGTGTCTCGTCGCCCTCGAACCAGAGGCCTTCGTAACGCGGGTCAAACTGGGCGTGCACGAGCCAGTACGGCTCCGGGACGAAGGCCTGGATCTCGCGCTCGCGCTTGACCATCAGGGCCAGCGTCGGCGTCTGCACGCGGCCGAGCGAGACGACGCCGCCGACCCACGCGCGCCCGCGGATCGTGGCGGCGCGGGTCGCATTCATGCCGACAAGCCAGTCGGCCTCGGAGCGGGAGCGTGCAGCAGCCTCGAGCTGCGCCAGCTGCTCCCCGGGGCGGAGCTTCCCAAAGCCGTCCTTGATCGCCTGCCTGGTCATCGAGCTGATCCAGAGCCGCTCGACGGGCTTGCCGACGCCCGAGGTCTCGTAGATGTACGCGAAGATCAGCTCGCCCTCGCGACCGGCGTCGCACGCGTTCACGATCCGCGTCACGTCGTCGCGCTTGAGCAGCTTGTGGATCACCTTCAGCTGCTTCTCCGCTTTCTTGTCGCGCGCGTGCAGACGGAACTCCTCCGGGAGGATCGGCAGGTCGGCCATTCGCCATTTCTTGAAGCGCTCGTCGTACTCCTCGGGGTTGATCAGCTCCACGAGATGGCCGACCGCGAAGGTGATCACCGTGTCGTCCGACTCCAAATAGGAATCGTGGTTTTCGAACTTTCCGGTGAGTGCATCGGCCAGGTCACGGGCGACCGACGGCTTCTCTGCGATCACGAGCGTCTTCACACAGACCACCTTACCGAACGCCCGAAACGGCACCGTAGCACCGAAAAGCGCGCCTTCGGCGCACGAAAATGTGACGATTGCGTGCCCAATGGTCTCACCGTTCTACCTATTCGTCGGCACGGTCAGTTGGCCTTTCGTGCGAGGTCTCTACCGGCTTCGCGTGCGCGGCCTCGAGCACCTGCCCGAGGGTGGGTTCGTGCTCGCGGCCAACCACACCTCAAACTTCGACCCGTGGCCGCTCGGGATCCCGCTCCTCCCCCACCGGCAGCTGCGCTTCATGGCGAAGTCGGAGCTCTTCAACCCGGTGCTGGCACCGTTGCTGCGGGCCGGAGGAGCCTTCAAGGTGCGGCGCGGCGAAGGCGACCTGGACGCGCTGCGCACTGCGGCCGAGCTCGCGAGGGAGGGTGAGATCGTGGTCATGTTCCCGGAAGGGACGCGCCAGAACAAGGGCCTGCGCAAGAAGCACAGCGCGCGGCCGCACACCGGCGCCGCGCGGATCGCCCTGGCCGCGGGGGTGCCGCTCGTGCCGGCGGCGATCAGCGGCACCGACCGCCTCAGCCGGCTCGGCCCTCTCGCGGTCACATACGGTGAGCCGATCGACCTCTCCGACCTCGCGGGCCTGGACGTGAAGACGGCCTCGGCCCAAGCGACCGAGCGGCTGATGGCGAAGATCGACGAGCTGAAGACCGCGGCGTGAGACCCCTCCTCGCGGTCGACGGTGACTCCTTCGCGCACCGCGCCTACCACGCGCTCCCGAAGAGCATCCGCCTGAACGCGGTCGTGGGCTTCGCCAACATGCTGCTGGGCCTCTGGGAGGCGGAGCAGCCCCGCGCCGTTCTCGTCGGCTGGGACAGCCTCGGCTCGCCGACCTACCGCAACGAGGCGTATGAGCCCTACCAGAGCGGGCGCGAGTTCGAGGAGTCGCTGCTCGAGCAGCTCGAGCTGTTGCCGCAGTTCTCCGCCGCTCTCGGCTTCGCGATCGCGAAGGCGCCCGGATACGAAGCGGACGACTTCCTGGCGGCCGCGGTCGCCTCGGAGGAGAAGCGCGGAGGCGAGACCCTGGTCGCCACCTCCGACCGCGATCTCTTCCAGCTCGCGGGCCCGCGCACGAGGATCCTCCAGCCGGTGCGCGGGGTCTCGGAGATCGCTCGCATCGGCCCGGATGAGGTGCGCGAGCGCTACGGCGTCGAGCCCGAGCAGGTGCCGGACTTCATCGCCCTGCGCGGCGACCCTTCGGACCGCCTCCCTGGTGCCTCCGGGGTCGGGCCGAAGAAGGCGGCAGCGGTGCTGCGGGAGCACGCGACGCTGGAGGACGCTCTGGCCGCCGGCCGCTTCGCTGCGGAGGCGGAGGATCTACGCCTCTACCGGCGAATAGCCGCGTTAGACGCCTCTGCCCCTCTCCCTCCCCTCGAAGACCAGAACCCCACGTGGGCAGAGGCGTCCTCCCTCACGCGAAGCTGGGGCTTGAACCAGCTCGCCGACCGGCTCGAACGCTTGGCCGGCTCACCCGAGGCGCGATCCAACTCGTAAGCCACCCATCTCTCGCAGAGCTCCACCCGACCGAGCCGCACGTCGAGAGCCGTGAGCGGCTCCTGGCCCTACTCGACGCCTTCGAGGTTGTCGAGGGGCGGCCCGCCTCGCGTGAACAAGTGGAGCGCTGCCACTCGCGGGAGTACGTCGAACGGCTCGAGGCAATCGACGGCATGGCGATGCTCGATCCGGACACGGTGGCCTCGGAGACGAGCTACGAGGCTGCGCTGCTCGCCGCGGGCTGCGCCCTCGCCGCGGTCGACCGCGAGGGTTTCGCGCTCGTGCGGCCCCCCGGGCATCACGCTCTGCCCGGGCGCGCGATGGGGTTCTGCCTGATCGACAACGTCGCGGTCGCGGCCCGCTACGCCCAGATCGAGCGCGAAATCGGGCGGGTGGCGATCGTCGACTGGGACGTCCATCACGGAAACGGCACGCAGGAGATCTTTTGGGACGACGGCTCCGTCTTCTTCGCGTCGATCCACCAATGGCCGTTCTACCCGGGGAGCGGCGGCCCCGGCGATGGGAACGAGACCACCGTGAATGTCCCGCTTCCCGGCGGCTCCGGCGACGAGGAGTATCTGCGAGCCTTCGACGAGGTCGTCGCGCCGGCCATGCGTGCGTTCGAGCCGGGGCTCGTGCTCGTGTCCGCAGGCTTCGACGCGCATGTCGACGACCCACTCGCGGGGATGCGCGTCACCGCCGACGGATTCCGCGAGCTGGCTCGAAGGTCGGCAGCCCTTGCCCCACGCGTCGCAGCGGTGCTCGAAGGCGGCTACGACCCGAGCACGTTGCCCGAGCTCGTCGGTGCCGCGCTCGAGGGGTTCCAGGAATGACAACGGCCGGCCAATGGGCCGGCCGCCTGCCACGGAAGCACAGAGTCATAGCGATCCGACACCCTTCCGGGTTGGTGTCGTGCCTAATATCGGTTTCTACCGAGGCCGTCGTGGGTGAATCCATCCGCACGGTGGGTGGTCTACACGGCGCGGGCCGTTGCGAGCGCGTCGAGCGCCTCGCGACGTGAGGAGACGCCGAGCTTGCGCAGCAAGCTCTTCACGTGAGAGCGCACGGTGTGCTCGGAGATGTACAGCCGCCCGGCGATCTGATCGGTGCCGAGGTGCTCGTCCAGCAGGAGCAACACCTCGAGCTCGCGCGCGCTCAGCGAGGAGGCGATCGCGTCCGGCACTCCGCGGCCGGACCCGCCTTCGCGAACCTGCTCGAGCAGTCGCCGCGCGATCTCGCCGGAGAGAGCCGCCTCACCGTTGCCCACGCCGCGCAGGAACTCTGCAATTCGCTCGGGCGGCTCGCTCTTGAGCAGATAACCGGCCGCGCCCCCGCGGATGGCGGCGAGCAGGCTCTCATCGGTGCCGGAGGCGGTGAGGACCACGACCTCCGTCTCTGGCGCAGCCTCGCGCAGGCGCGGCAGCGCTTCGAGCCCGCTCATGCCCGGCATCGACAGGTCGAGCAAGACAAGCTCGGGGCCGAGCTGGCCCGCCAGCTCGATCGCCTCGGCGCCATCGGAGGCCTCACCCACGATCGAGAAGCCGTGCTGGGCGAGCAAGGCGGCGAGAGCGTCGCGCGTAATGGGGTGGTCATCCACCAGCAGGATTCGCATGCGGGGCTTATCGGCAGGGCGCGGCCTGCCGATAAGGGTTTTGTGCGGCACGAGCACAAAGACGACTACCAGGCCTGGCTCTGGGGCGAGGTCCTCCTGATCGGGCTGCTCGGGGCTGCCCTGGCGCTTTTCGTCGCCTATCCGAGCCTCCGCAACACCTATTCGCTACCCCACGTCCGCCTCGTGCTGGATACGGCCGTGATGCTCGCCGCCGGCATGGTGGCGGTGCTCGCCGCGATTCGCTTCTCGGTGGACGGGCGCCGGCTCGACCTGCTCCTCTGCGGCGGCTTCACCGCGATCGCGGCGACGACGCTGGCGTTCGCAATCGCGCCCGTGCTCGGGAACGGGCCGCTGCACCGCACCGAGGCCTGGGCCGGGACCGGCGGCAAGCTCTTCGCGATGGCCCTGATCGCGGCGGCGCCGTTCTCAAAGCGGCGCACGAGAGCCCGCGGGCGACCGCTCGGCGAGATGCTGGTGGCGGTTGCGATCGTGCTCATACTCTCGTGGTCGGTGGCGCATCAAGCGGGCTCTTCCCTGCCGCCGCTCACCAATGCCGGCGGCGACCAGCCCTTCCTGCTGATGAGCTCGTTCGCCTCATTGGCGCTGCTCTCCCTGATCGCCATGGTCGGCTTCGGCCTTCGCTTCCGCTCACGCGGGAACGACCTCGACCGCTGGCTCTGCCTCGGCGCGACCCTCGCACTCTTCGCAGAGCTCCACTACGTCTTCACGCCGTTCCTTTCGAGCCGCTTCGTCTCGCAGGGCGACTTTCTGCGCGTGCTCTCCTACAGCGTCCTGCTGGTGGGCGTCTGGCGCGCGATCCGCTACGCCGAGTTCGGCCGGGCCGTCGCCGAGGAGCGCGCGCGTGTGGCGCGCGAGATCCACGATGGCCTGGCTCAGTACCTGTTCGCGGTCTCGACGCATGCGAGCGTGCTCGAGAGCGGAGCCACCGACCCCGCCAAGACGCTCGCCCAGCTCAAAGACGCGGCCGCCGCCGCGCAGCAGGAGGCCCGCTTCGCCGTGCTCGCGCTCTCGTCGGCGGGTGGCTCCGCGCCGTTCGACTCGGCCCTCCGCCGGTACGTCGACTTCCTCACGGCCGATGGCTTGCTCGAGGTCGACCTCGAGATCCAGGACGGCATCTCGCTCGCGCCCGACGAGCAGATCGAGATCTTCCGGATCGTCCAGGAAGGGCTCGCTAACGCCCGCAAGCACGCAGGCGCCGGACGCGCGCTCGTCGAGATCGCCGAACGGGCCGGTGAGCGCTTCGTGAGCGTGGCGGACGATGGCGCCGGCTTCGACCAGGAAGAGATCGCCGCAGGCCAGGGCCTGAAGAACATGCGAGCCCGCGCGGCCTCGATCGGCGGCGGCTTCCGGCTCGTCTCGGCGCCCGGGCGCGGGACGGCGCTCGAGGTCGTCCTGCGAGCGTAGGGAAGACGCGGCCGGCCGAAGCCGTCCGCGCTCCCGTTGGTTGCTAGTGCTCACCCTGTCGCGCCAGGCCCGACACTGTGAACGGCTTGGTGCTCGTGGCGAAATCGGCGTTGACGACGAGGTACAGGTTCTTCGCCCTGTCGACCGTCGAGGGACCGCGGAGCGTCGGATCGGTGCGAGTCGCGCGCAGATCGGCGCGCGTCGCGTCGCCCTTCAGCTTCAGGAACTTGAGCGCCGCCGGCGAGCCCTGGACGACGATTAGCCGTCCGTGATCGAGCAGAAGCCCGTCGCCTCCCACCAGCGGAACCGCGGCAATCTGCCGAATCGCGCGACCGTTCGCCGAACCGCTCCTGAGGTCGATTCGGAAGAGCTTGCCCTCGTTGCTCTGCACGACGATCAACTGCTTGCCGCCCTTCCTCGCTTCGATCCCGTTGAGGTTGAACTGGCCGGCGGTGTAGTGGATCTCGGGCTCGACCGGAATGCCCGTGGGCGCACCGGATCCCGCCCGGACCTGCGCAGCGGTGATGCGCCACAGCATGGGCCGGAACGAATCCGTCACGAAGACGTCGCCCCTTCTCGTCACCACCAGATCGTTGAGGAAGCCTCCTGCACCGGTGTCGAACGTCCCGATCAGCCCCTTCGTGCCGAGCTCGTAGACGAAGACCTTGCCGGTCATCCCGCCGGCCACGTACAGCTTCCCGCGGGCGACCTCGAGCCCGATGGCTGACTTGCCGGAGCCGCCGACGATGAACTCACTCACAGTCGGGTTGTCGATTGTTCCCCGGTAGATCGTGCCGTCACCGGTAGCGCCGACGAAGAAGACGCGGCCATGGTTCGTGCTGGCGACGCCCTCTGGGTTGCCGTGCGTGGACGGATCGAGGGTGAAGACCTTCGTCCCTTTGACCTTGCCTTTGCCCTTGCCCTTGCCGTGGTCGGCCAGCGCAACCGACCCCGAGGCGAGCACCGCGATGCCGAGCACCGCGACCAGAATGTTCCACCGTTGCTTCACGTGTCCCTCCCCCGTGGCTTTCGTGTCTAGCCGGCCATACGTGTTGTAACGGCTAACAGATTGCCAGCTTGAGCGTAGATCCGCGCAGGACATGAACCACGCGCGCACTAGAAGAGCCCCGCTGGTGGCGGGGCTCTTCCGTAGCAGGCCTGTAAGCCGGATTCTGTCGAGGATGACCATCCGTCTTTGCGGCTTACCCGGCTCCTCGGCGGGCCGCCTACGAGCGGAGCCTGTTCGCCTTGCACCGGACGGGGTTTGGCTAGCCGCCGTGTCGCCACGACGCTGGTGGGCTCTTACCCCACCATTTCACCCTTACCTTCAGCGTCTCCGGAGAATCGCTGCCGGCGGTCTCCTTTCTGTGCCACTTTCCGTCGGCTTTCGCCGCCTGGGTCGCCCCAGCGTCCTGCCCTGCGGTGTCCGGACTTTCCTCGAGCCCCGCGGGCCCGCGGTCACCCGGCCTGCGAGGTCAATTGTAGCCGCGGTTCGGCGGCTTCACCGTATTCCGCCCCGCACTCCGGGCAGACGATCCCGTCCACGCAGTGGAGGACGAACTCGCCGCAGACGAGGCATTCGAGGTTGACGCCGCGCAGGAGCGCGTTCAGCTCCTGGTCGAGCGTGCGGTTGAGCGGCTGGACGATCATAGCGCAATCACAGCGACCTGAAGACTCCCGTCACCTTGCCCAACACCTCGACGTAGTCGGTGTAGATCGGCTCGAGCGCGTCGTTCTCGGGCTGCAGACGGATGCGGCCGTCCTCCCGGAAGAAGCGCTTGACCGTCGCCTCGTCGGCGGTCTCGTCGGCTCCGGCGAGCGCGACCACGATGTCGCCGTTTCGCGCGTCTTGCTGGCGGCGGACGACGACGAGGTCGCCCTCGAGGATCCCGGCGTTGACCATCGAGTCGCCCTTTACCCGGAGCAGAAACTCCTCGCCTCCGCGGGCGAGCGGCTCGGGTACCGCGAGGTAGTCCTCGACGTTCTGCTCGGCGAGCAGCGGCCCGCCGGCGGCGATCTCCCCCAGCAGCGGCAGCCGGTGCACGTCCTCGGCGCGAGCCGTCTCGGGCTTCGGATCGCGGCGCAGCTCGAGCGCGCGGGGCTTGGTCGGGTCGCGCTTGATCAGGCCGGCGCGCTCCAGGTTCGCCAGGTGCGCGTGCACGGTGCTCGGAGAAGCGAGGCCCACGGCCTCGCCGATCTCACGGACCGTCGGCGGATAGCCGTGCTCGTCCACGTAGTCGGTCAGGAACTTCCAGATCTCCTGCTGTCGGCCGGTCAGCATTCGAGACACCTCGGGGTCGGGAGCGTGAACGAACATACGTTCGCCAACCACGGTAGCTCTCCTGCCGGACAACGTCAAGCGAGCCGGACGGAACCGTCCTCGCCCAAAGTCCAGTGCGGGTTGTGCGCGACTTCCCAGGGATGACCTTCCGGATCCACGAAGATGCCGGTGTAGCCGCCCCAGAACGTCTCGCCGGGCGGTCTCGTGATTCTCGCGCCGGCGCGCTCGGCTTCGCCCATCACCCGATCGACCTCCTCCGGGGAGCTCACGTTGTGCGCGAGGGTCACTCCGCCCCAGCCGCCGCTGTCCCGAATGCCCGTGTCCGCGGCAAGCTCGTCGCGGCCCCAGAGCGCGAGGATCACCCCGCCGGCCTGGAAGAAGACGACGTCCTCGCCCTCCTGCCAACCGCTCTTCCAGCCGAGGACCTCGTAGAACTCGCGGGCGCGCCCGAGATCGGACACGCCGAGGGTGACGAGGCTGAGACGCTGATCCACGCCCCCAGTCTTGCACCCGCCGGCGCGGGCTATGCGCTGGAGAGGACTTGAACCTCCACGGGGTATTAACCCCACAAGGCCCTCAACCTTGCGCGTCTACCAATTCCGCCACCAGCGCGCGCCGCGAATTGTAGCTACGGCTTTCACGTGCAGGCCGCTGCGTACTAGGCTAGGTGCGGTGCGAGAGCTCTGCGAGCAGGCTGTGGCCGCGGCTCTCGGTGCGGGGGCGAGCTACGCCGACGCTCGAGCGGTCGTTCGCCGGTCGCAGGTCGTCGGGACGCGGAACCAGCGCGTCGAACGGCTCGACGACAGCGAGACCCAGGGGATCGGCGTCCGCGTGCTCGTAGGCGGCGCCTGGGGATTCGCCTGCGACCGCCGCCTGAGCGCCGAGGGCGCAGACGCGGCCGCCCAGAAGGCCTGTGCCTTCGCCAAGGCCGCTCCGGGCGGCCACCGGCGGGACCTGGCGCCCGTCGCGCCGGCCCGGGGCGAGTTCCGAACGCACGTGGAGCGCGACCCGTTCGAGGTTGCCCTCGCCGAGAAGGTCGAGCTCTGCCTCCGCGCCGAGCGCGCACTCGAGCACGAGCACGTGAAGGTGACCTCGGCGTCCGTACGGGCGCAGCGGGAACACAAGGTGTTCGTCTCCTCCGACGGCGCCGCGACCGAGCAGGAGTTCGTCGAGTGCGGCGGCGGGATCGACGCGCTCGCTTCTCGCGACGGCGTCACCCAGATCCGCAGCTACCCGAGCGCCCACGGCGGCTCGAGCTCACAGGCCGGCTGGGAGTTCGTCGAGGCTCTCGGGCTCGAGCGCGAGGCTCCGCGCGTCGGCGAGCAGGCGGCTGCATTGCTACAGGCTCCGCCCTGCCCCTCGCAACTGACGACGGTGGTGATCGACGCCGAGCAGATGGAGCTCCAGGTGCACGAGTCGGTCGGCCACCCGACCGAGCTCGACCGCGTCTACGGCACCGAGGCCGCCTACGCGGGCACGAGCTTCCTCAAGCCGGAAGACCTCGGCTCGCTCAAATACGGCTCCGAGCACATGAACGTCACCGCCGACTCGACCACGCCCGGGGGTCTTGGCACCTTCGGCTTCGACGACGAGGGCGTCCCGGCCGGACGGGAGCCGATCGTCGCGGCGGGCGTGCTCAGCGGCTTCCTCACCTCACGCGAGACCGCGGCGAAGATCGGGAGCGGCTCAGGGGGCTCGATGCGAGCCGACAACTGGAGCCGAATGCCGCTCGTCCGGATGACGAACCTCCATCTCGAGGCCGGCGAAGGCTCGCTCGAGGAGCTGATCGGCGGCGTGGACCAGGGCGTCTACCTCGAAACGAACAAGAGCTGGTCGATCGACGACAAGCGACTCAACTTCCAGTTCGGCACGCAGATTGCGTGGGAGATCAAGGGCGGCGAGCTCGGCCGGATGCTGCGCGACGCGACCTACACCGGCCAGACACCGGTGTTCTGGGGCTCGCTCGACGCGGTGGCCGGTCCCGAGGAGTGGGTCCTGCACGGACTCACCAACTGCGGCAAGGGCCAGCCGGGGCAGCACGCCCACGTTTCTCACGGCACCTCGCCGGCCCGCTTCCGCGACGTGCAGGTCGGGTTCAAGCAGTGAGCGAGGCGCTCGAGCTCGCACACCGTCTGCTCGGCGCCGCGGAGGCCGAGCAGGCGCTTGCCCTCGTGCACAGCGAGCGCTCCGGGATGGCGCGCTTCGCCCGCTCGGAGGTGCACCAGCCGACGCTGATCGAGAACGATGTCCTGGAGCTGCAGATCGTCCGCGACGGCCGGCTCGGGGTCGCAGCCGGCAACCGGAGCGACGAGGACGGAATCCGTGCGCTCGCTGCACGGGCGGTCGAGGCCGCCGACAGCGCCCCCGCCGACCCTGATTTTCCCGGCCTGGCCCCGCCGGCGGAGACGCCTCGGACAGAAGGCTACGACGAGGAGATCGCGGCGCTCTCGGCCGAGGACCAGGCGCACCTCGCTGCGGCGGCAATCGACGCCTCCAAGCTCGATCTCTACGGCTTCTTCACCAGCGGCGTGACCGAGCTGGCGCTCGCTTCAACGACCGGGCTTGCGGTCGCGCAGACGATGACCGACGCGAGCGTGCTCGCGCTCGCCGCGGTCGACGGCGCCTCCGGCTATGCCGAGCAGACCTCGTGGCGGCTGGGCGGAATCGACCCGGCCGGAGCCTCGGAGCAGGCGGTCGAGAAGGCCGAGCAGACGCGGGGCGCCGTGTCGCTCGAGCCGGGCTCCTACCGCGCGGTGCTCGAGCCGCCCGCCTTCGCCGAGCTGCTCACCTACTTCGGCTACGACGCTTTCAGCGGGCTCAGCCTGATCGAGGAGCGCAGCTACGCCTCCGGAAAGGTCGGCGAGCGGGTCTTCGACGAGCGCTTCTCGCTCGCCGACGACTCGCTCGACCCGCGTGGGCTGCCGAAGGCCTTCGACTTCGAGGGAAC